>NZ_WOYQ01000077.1:11899-18335 GCF_011620665.1 Microbacterium sp. | reverse complement strand
CCGCAGCGCGGGCGGGCTGTTCAGCCGCTACACACTCTCGAACCCGACCTACTGGTCGGCGTGCGGCGCCGGGGTGGTCATCATGCTCGTGATCGTCTACGTGCCCTGGGCGCAGACGATGTTCAAGACCGGACCGTTGAGCGCGCTCGACTGGGGATTCGTCCTGCTCGCGGCGGCCATCTTCGTCGCTTTCCGCGAGGTCGGCCGGATCGTGGGCAAGCGCCGCACCCTCGCACAACGCTCAGCCCAGCTCATGCCCCGCGGCTGAGACGCGCCGCCGCACCCATCTGTTCCACGGCCTGCTCGAGGATGGGGCGGCCAGTTGCAAAGATCATGCGGGTGAATCCGCGCCCCGGAGCGCCGCACATCACACCGTCCGTCATTGACACCCGGGCGTTGTCGCGCAGGAAATCGGCCGCGTGATCTGCGAAAGCGTACTCCCGCCAGTCGAGCCAGGCGATGTAGGTCCCCTCCGGCATCGAGTAGCGCACACCGGGAAGGTGCTCGGCGAGCAGGTCGCCGAGGGCGCAACGGTTGCCATCGAGGTAGGAGACGACCTCGTCGAGCCACTCCCGGCCAGAAGTGTAGGCGGCCGTGTTGGCGATCACACCCAGGTTGCCGGCACCGTGGCTCGCCATCGCGCCGACCTTCTCCCAGACGCGCAGATCGGCGTCGTTGCTCAGGATGATCTGTGCGCACTTGAGGCCGGCGAGGTTCCACGCCTTCGAAGCGGAGGTCGCGGTCACCGTGTGCGAAGCGGCAGCATCCGATACAGACGCGTACGGCACATGCTGCCGACCCGAGAAGACGAGAGGAGAATGGATCTCATCCGAGAACACGCGTGCGCCGCGCCGGTCGATGATCTCGCTGAGCGCCGACAGCTCATCTCTCGTGAACACGCGGCCGACCGGGTTGTACGGATTGCACAGAATGAACAATCCGCCCCGCGGAGCGAGCGCCTCATCGATCGCATCGAGGTCGAGCTCGTATCGGCCGTCCGTCTGCGTCAGCGGCACTTCGATGACTTCACGACCGTGCGCCGGCGGAATCGAGAAGAACGGCATATACGCCGGAGTCGGGAGGATCACGGGTGCGTCCGGGTCGCTGTAATGCTCGATGGTGACTTCGAGCGCCTTGATCACATCGGCGAGCGGAGAGATCGCGCTCGCCGGAACCTCCCAGCCCGAGCTCTGCCGCAACCATCCAGCGGTCGCCACCGACATCTCTTCGGCCAGCTTCGGCGGAAGGTAGCCGAACCGGGCAGAGCTGACCGCGGCGTGAAGGGCCTGCTCGATGGGCGGGGCGACACCGAAGTCCATTTCAGCGACGAATGCACCGATCGTGTCGGGAAACATCGACCACTTGACGCTCCCGCCGGCGCGGAGATCTTCTATGCGGATGGCGTCGAACCTGTGCTCGGTCATTCTGTCTCTCCTTGGGTGGGCAACGATGGTGGCGCCGGGAAGGCCAGGCGTCGGCGCGCACTTTCGGTCGTGGCATCGGTCACGACGTGATCGCGCAGGTACTCGCGCAGGTAGGGAAGCGCGATATCGACGACTCCGTGCTTGACCGCATAGATCACGCCGGCGTCGAGGAGTCGCTGCCGATAGACCCCCATGTACCGCGCGTTCACCCCGAGGGTGACGCGCAGGTCGGAGACCTTCGATGGGCCGTCGACCGCGGCCATCGCGGCGAGCACTGTGCGGTCTGTGTTCGACAGGTCGCGCAGAGACGGTTCGAGGATGTGCGACCCCATTGTACGGCGCGCTCTGCGGTAGGCGTTCTGGACGTCATCGAGTGAGATCTCCTGGTTGCCGGGGTGAGCGCGCCACGCGAGGTCCCCGATGAGCTGAGCGAGGAAAGGATAGCCCTGCGTTGCGGCGGCGGCGTAGGCGAGCGCTTCGTCGCCGATCACGCGCCCGGCATCCGTGATCGGCTTGCCGAGGGCTCTGAGCACATCGTCGTAGTCGAGAAAGTCAAGAGTCTGCCGAGACGCGCGACGCAGGAACGTGAGCGATCGCGCTCCCAGGAGTTCGCTGATGGACGATCCGAGGCCCGCCCCCACGAAGGCCACTTCGCGATCCTGGCGAATCGAGTGCTGAAGCTCCGCGACGAAGAAGCTGAGATCGTCTCGGGCCGCGAGGCTGATCTCGTCGAGAGTGATGAGGATTCCCCGGCCACCCGCCAGTTCGCTGAAGTCGGCGAGCTGACTGCGGAGCGTCGGAGTGGGCTGCGGATGATCGACGAGCGTGGTCGTGATGGTCGCGCCGGCGACTCCCGCGCCGGTGATCCGACGAGCCGGCGGAGGATCGAGCACGCTCAGGATGCGCGGAAGGTGCGTCGACGTGATCCTTTCCGCGAACCCCGGCGTAGCCGTTTCCGACACCACGAACCAGCCGCGTTCACGAGCGACATCCTCGAGAGCATTGACCATGACGGTCTTGCCCACACCGCGGAGGCCTTCGATGAGGGTGACGCGCTCCTGGCCCCATGCGCCGACGTCGATGGCAGCGCCGAAGTCGACGATCAGATCATCGCGTCCGACGAGCACGGGCGGCGTCTTTCCGAACCCGGCCCGGAACGGGCTGTCACTGCGATCCTCCATCGTGTTTATACCCTTTAGATTCTTTAGATCTGGAGCTCCAGTTTAGACGCTCGAGGGCCGCTTGTCGGCAGCCGGTGCATCGCGTTCTCCACAGGACGCGTCCGCGGCGGGTTATCCACAATCAGCTCTTGACCGGGGATTCGTCGGCCCGGGTGTCGGAGGCCCTCGTCATGATGGAGGCATGTCCCGCTCGACCGAACCGACCCCGTCGCCCGAGTTCACGCCCGGCGATCTCCGGGCGCTCGACGCGGTCACCGGGCGAGTCGTCGCGGCGAGAAAGGCGAGAGCCGCAGCCGATGCGGCGGAGCTGCGTGCTCTCGCCGACGCCATGGCTCTGGCCACCCGACGCCGGTCGACTCTCGGATCGGTGGACTCGCGGCAGAGTGACCTGCCGGTGCGCGAGATCGCGGCGGAGCTCGCCGCGGCCATGCGAGCATCCGACAGGTCGGTGCAGGCGCGCCTGGGTGACGCAGCCGATCTCGTTGCGCGATTCAGTTCCTCCGTCCGGGCGCTGGAGGTCGGGGACATCGATCGGGGGCACCTGGCAGCGATCGCTGAGGCCGGGGGCCGGATCGATGACGAGCAGGCGAGAGCAGCCTTCGAAGGCGCCGCGCTCGGAGTGTGCCGGCGTGAGACGCCGGGGCGCGCCCGTCCGATCCTGCGGATGCTCGCGCAGCGGTTCGATCCGACCACCCCGCAAGAGCGCCACGACGCTGCGGCGGCCGGCCGGCGCGCGTGGGTCATCGACGGCGAAGACGGAATCGCCGATCTGACCCTGCGCGGCTCCGCCGTGATCATCCACGGCGCGTTCGATCGGGCCACACAGATCGCCCAGTCGATCATCGAGGCGCGGAAGGCAGAGGTCGACGACGCTGATGGGAGTTCGCCTGTGGCCCGGGACACCCGCAGCCTGAACCACGTCCGGGCAGACGTCCTCGCAGATTTGCTGCTGACCGGGCACGCCACCGCCTCGGAATCAGCTGCCACGACTCCGGAAGCAGAGGCGATCGTCGCGCGCGTGCACATCACCATCCCCGCCGCCACGATCGGCGGCGGTGGCGCTGCGGGGGAACTGGCCGGGCACGGCCCTCTTGACCCTCGGACGGCTCGCCACCTGGCCGCGACCGCTCGCGCGTGGACCCGCCTGCATACCGACCCGTCGGGGTGTGTCCTCGCGGTCGACCAGTACCGTCCGCCGTCCAGGCTGCGGAAACTCCTTGCCGCCCGCGACGAGCACTGTCGCTTTCCCGGCTGTCGGCAGCCCGTGTGGCGATGCGACATCGATCACACGATCGACCATGCGCTCGGCGGGGCGACGGAGGTCTGCAATCTCGCCCACCTCTGCCGCCGACATCACGTTCTCAAGCACCACACCGCCTGGACCGTTCGGCAGAAGCCCGGCGGCATCCTCGAGTGGACGAGTCCGACCGGGCGCGTCCATCCCGATATCCCGACGCGTGTCCTCGCTTTCACCGCTACCGCGCCGCCCGAGGCGCGGCCCGAGGCGCCGCCGCCGTTCTGACGGGTGATCGCTCCCCACCGACACAGTGTGGGGCGCCTGAGCAGTCAGTCCGCCGGAACCCCTGCCGCGACGGCCTGATCTTCTTCGCTGGCCACGAGCTGGCCGCACGCGCCGTCGATCTCCTTGCCGCGGGTGTCGCGGAGGGTCGTCGGAATGCCGGCCTCGTTCAGGCGCCGCACGAACTCGTTCTGCACCGGAACCTCGGATGCCGTCCACACCGATCCGGGCGTCGGGTTCAGCGGGATCGGATTGACGTGCACCCACCCGCGGCCGCGGGCGTTGAGCTTCTCTGCGAGCAGGTCGGCGCGCCACGCATGATCGTTCATGTCCTTGATCAGGGCGTACTCGATCGAGACGCGGCGCCCCGTCTTCTCGAAGTAGTCGCGCGCGGCATCGAGGGCCTCGTCGACCTTCCACCGCGAGTTGATCGGGATCATCTCATCGCGCAGGTGATCGTCCGGCGCGTGCAGCGACAGGGCGAAGGTCACCGGGATCCCCTCGGCGGCGAGCTTGTTGATCGCCGGCACGAGTCCGACGGTCGACACGGTGATGCCGCGCGCGCTCATCCCGAGCCCGTGCCTTTTGTCGACCATCGTGCGCACGGCCTGCACGACGCGGTTGTAGTTGGCGAGCGGCTCGCCCATCCCCATGAAGACGATGTTGGTGACGCGCTCTTCCTCGTGACCCACGCGGCGCGGGTCACCGAGACCGCCGTCGGCGATCAGGCGGTTGGCGCGCACGACCTGCTCGACGATCTCGGCCGCCGACATGTTGCGGGTGAGACCCGCTTGCCCGGTCGCGCAGAACGGGCAGTTCATGCCGCATCCGGCCTGCGACGACACGCACAGCGTGATGCGGCCGGTGTAGCGCATGAGCACCGACTCGACCAGAGCGCCGTCGTGCAGCTTCCACAGGAACTTGATCGTGTCGCCGCGGTCGGTCTCCAGGCGGCGCACTTCGGTCAGCAGATGCGGGAGCATGTCCGCGGCGAGCGCTTCCCGGCCGGATGCCGGCAGATCGGTCATATGAGCCGGATCAGACGTGTAGTGCTCGAAGTAGTGCTTCTCGAGCTGCCCGGCGCGAAAGCCCGGCATCCCGAGGTCTTTCACCTTGGCCACACGCTGCTCAGGGGTGAGATCGGCGAGGTGCACCGGCGGCATTGCGCGCTTCGGCGCTGCGAACTGCAGAAGCGGTTTGCCGTCGGCATCCTGCTTCTGCGTCCACCCCTCGGTGCGCGGGCGGACCTGCCGGGGGCCGGTGCTGCGCACGGGGGTGGAATCGGAGTCGTTCATGGATCCAGGGTAGCGGCGGCGCCTGGACGACGGCCGCGCAGGAGCCGCGCCAGGTCCGCCCGCTCGCCCCGGCGGGAGAGAATGGATCAGTGACCTCTCTCCTGCCCACCGCCACCCGGACCGTGTTCATCGATGTCGATGGGACGATCCTCGAACACGGCTCGGTCATCGCCCCATCGACGGTCACCGCGATCCGCGCGGCGCGCGCGAACGGCCACCTCGTCTACCTCTGCACGGGCCGGTCCGCCGGTGATCTGCATCCCTTGGTCCGCGCGATCGGCTTCGACGGGGCCATCACGAACGGCGGCGCGTTCGCGACGCGCGGGAATGAGCTCGTCGTGTCGCACGTCATGCCCCGTGCCGACGTCGACCGGATGGTCGGCTACTTCGACGAACACGGCATCCATTACTTTCTGCAGACCCACCAGGCCGTCTTCGCAAGCGAGGGAATCGGGGCCTTCGCGGGAGAGTTCTTCCGGCAGCGGCGCGCACGGCACAGCGAGGACCTGCGGCGCCTCGGGCTGGATGCCGAAGAAGAGCCGCTGCCCGCACTGCGTTACCGCCCGATCGACGGCATCGACTACGACACCGTGGCCAAGAGCACCTTCATCAGCCCGCAGTCCGACACTCTCGCCCGCGTCGAGGACGCGCTCGGCGATCGGTTCCATGTGATCCCGGGCTCCATCCCCATGCCCGGCGGCTCGAACGGCGAGGTAGCCGTGCGCGGCGTGAACAAGGGATCGGCGATCGTCGAAGTCCTCGCGCTGCTCGAGCGCGACACCGCAGGGACCGTCGGCATCGGCGACAGCTGGAACGACGTCGAGATGTTCGGCGTCGTCGAAACCGCCGTCGCGATGGGAAACGCCGACCCCGCGCTGCAGGAGCGAGCCCAGCACGTCACGACCGGCGTGCTCGACGACGGCGTGTGGAACGCGTTCGTCACCCTCGGCCTGATCTGACCCGCAGGCTCATCCCGAGCAAGCTTCAGCAGCGGCACCGCGGCTCCGCTGTCCCGCT
>NZ_WOYQ01000077.1:0-11799 GCF_011620665.1 Microbacterium sp. | reverse complement strand
GCGGTCAGGCGGTCACTTCGGGGCCATCCGGATCGCGCCGTCGAGGCGGATCGTCTCGCCGTTGAGGTAGCCGTTCTCGATGATGTGCAGCGCGAGACCCGCATACTCGTCCGGGCGGCCGAGTCGCGCGGGGTATGGCACCTGCTGCCCGAGGCTCGCCTGCGCCGCGTCGGGCAGGCCCGCGAGCATCGGCGTCTCCATGATCCCCGGCGCGATCGTGCACACCCGAATGCCGTACCGCGCCAGCTCGCGCGCGATCGGCAGCGTCATCGCGTGCACGCCGCCCTTGCTTGCCGAGTACGCCGGCTGGCCGATCTGGCCGTCGAAGGCGGCGACGGATGCCGTGTTCACGATCACGCCACGGTCCCCGCCCGCGGTGGGCTCGGTCCGCGCCATGGCCGCCGACGCGTGAGCGATGACGTTGTAGGTGCCGACCAGGTTGATGCGGATGACCTGCTCGAAGTGTGCGAGATCGGTGGGCGCGCCGGCCCGGTCGAGCACCTTGGCGGGCGGCGCGATGCCCGCGCAGTTGACCACCACGCGGAGGGGCGCCTGCGCGCCAGCAGCCGCGACTGCGGCGGCGACCTGGTCCGGTTCGGTGACGTCGGCCGGAGCGAAGACGCCATCCAGTTCCGCCGCGCGTTCTGCCCCCGGTGATGTCGGCAGGTCCACGATGACGACGCGCGCCCCGCGGCCGGCGAGCACCCGCGCGGTGGCGAATCCCAGTCCGCTCGCGCCGCCCGTGACGATGGCGGATGCTCCAGCTATGTCCACGAATGCGCTCCCTTGAACTCGCAGATCAGCCTACGCGATGACATCGCGTATCAGAAGCGCGGGTACTGAGTTTCACCCCGACGCACGCTCACGCCGGGCCGAAGATCGGGTGGAAGGATCCGACGGCGACCGCGGCCGTCACCGCGGTCGCCGAGATCGCGAGGCCTGCGACCATGAGCGCCCCGTCGCCCCGGTGCATTCGCGACGGGCGCGCCCACGTGCGCGGACCGGGCGCGCCGAAGGCGCGCGCCTCCATCGCCGTGGCGAGCGCCGAGCCCCGTCGGATCGCCAGGACGAAGAGGGCGAAGGCCATGCCGAGCGCGCGCCGGGTGCGGCCGGTGTCGGCCACCCCGCGCGCGCGCCGGGCAAGGGCGAGCGCGCGCCAATCCTCTGCGAGGAGGCCGAGCATCCGCATCCCGGCGAGCGCGCCCAGCACGAACCGCGGCGGCAACCGGACGATCTGGGCGAGACCGTCGGCGAGATCGGTGGGGTCGACGGTCGCGAACAGCACAACGGCGGGCAGACCGATCGCCAGGACGCGGAGGAACGCCGCCAAGGCCAACGCGAGCGAACCCTCGCTGACCCGGATGAACATCCACTCGAAGAGCATGGCTCCGCTCGTCGCGCCGTAGAGGGCGATCGTGACAGCCGTGGCCGGCGCGCCGATCCAGAGCGGCAGAGTGCGCAGCCAGAAACGCCGCCATCCGAGCCCCGCCATGAGCAGCAGCGGAAGCTCGAGCAGCAGGGCGACGCCCGCCGACACGGCGTCGACCGTCACGATCAGCGGCACCGCGATGAGCAGGGATGCCGCGAGCTTCGCCACCGGGTTGAGTCGCGCGACCGCCGGGCCGCCCTCGCGGGGGCTCACGGCCGGCGCTCCAGCGCGAAGCGACGGGCGGACAGCGCCGCAAGGACCGCGTCGTCGTGCGTGATCGCGGCGATCGCGAGCGGTCCGCGTTCATCGACGCCGTCGCGCAGATCGGCGATGATCGAGACGATCTCGCTCCAGGTGCGCGCATCCTGTCCGAACGTCGGCTCGTCGAGCACGACGACGCGCGGGCGGGTCGCGAGGATCGCCGCGACCGTCAGGCGCCGCTTCTCTCCGCCGGAGAGGGTGTAGGGGTTCGCCGCTGCCAGCGGTCCGAGGCGAAGCCGCTCGAGCAGCTCCTCGGCGCGCCCGGCGATCTCGGACTCGCCGAGGCCGAGGCGGCGCGGCCCGATCTCAAGCTCGCCGCGGACGGTCGTCGCCAGCAGCTGGTGCTCCGGCTCTTGGAACACCGTCCCGATCCGCGTCAGCAGCGCGGTCGACGTCCACGCGTACGGGTCGTCCCGTCGCGCACCCCTGTGCACGGCCGTTCCCGCGGCGAGAGACCGGCCGGCGCGCACGGTCCCACCCAGCGCCGGGAGAAGACCGGCGAGCGTCAGGCCCAGCGTCGACTTGCCCGTGCCATTGGGCCCCACGATCCCGAGCACCTCGCCCGCGCGTACCTCGATATCGACCGGTCCGGCGACGGCGGTGCCCCGCGTCCTCCCGACGCGCACGCTCTCGCCCGCGATGAGGACCTCGCCCGGCGTCTGAGCCGGCGGCGGGAGATCCATGGGTCGGATGCCCGGGACCCACACGCCGGCGGCCGCGAGCTCGGAGCCGCGCGCGGTGAGGACGGCACCCGGCTCACCGTCGGCGATCACTCCGCCATCGGCACCCAGTACGACCACGCGCTCCACGAGCGGCAGCCAGGTGTCGATCCGGTGCTCGACGACGACGAGCGTCGCTCCCGTGGCGTCGAGCACGCGGCGGACGGCATCCACCACCTCGCCCACCCCCCGCGCGTCGAGATTGGCAGTCGGCTCGTCCAGCAGCAGTGCACCCGGGCGCATCGCGACGATCCCCGCGAGCGCCAGCCGCTGCTTCTGCCCGCCGGAGAGCGCCGAGGTCGACCGGTCGGCCGCCACGTCGAGCCCGACGGCATCGAGCGCTGCACGCACGCGGGGCCAGATCTCGGCGCGGGGGACGCCCAGGTTCTCGCAGCCGAACGCCACGTCATCGCCGACGCGGGCGAGGATCGTCTGGCTGTCCGGATCTTGGAGCACAAGGCCGGTGCGACCCCGTGCAGCGGCAGCGAGCGCACCGTCCACGAGGATCTCGCCCGCGGCATCGCCCTCGTCGGCACCGCCGAGGACTCCGGCGATGCCCTGGAGCAGCGTGGACTTGCCCGAGCCGGACGCGCCGAGCAGCAACACTCGCTCCCCCGGCTCGATGCGCAGGGTCACCTCGCGCACGGCCCACGCGCGGCGGGTCGCGTACCGCCATCCCCAGCCGCGCGCCTCGATGAGAGCCGCGCGAGCACTCGTCGCCACGCTAGACGCGCACGCCCGCTGCGCGTCCGGCGGCGAAGCGCGAGAGTGCCCCTGTCCGGGCGACGGCCCGGGTGATCAGCCACCCCCCGAGGCCGGCGATGACCGCGCCCGAGATCGTGGTGGACGCGATGTAGACGGTCGTGAAGAGCGTGTCGGCACCGGGATACCAGAGGATGCGGTCGTTGATGCCGCAGGCGAGGCCCGCTCCGGCGCCGGCGAGCATCGCCACCGGCAGCCGCCAGACGCCGTAGAGGAAGGCGAGGAACACGATCTCGGCACCGAGGCCCTGCACCAGACCCGACACGATCGTCAGCGGGCCGCCCCACTGATTTCCGACCAGCGCAGAGATGACCGCCGCGACGGTCTCGGTGTAGAGCGCTGCACCCGGCTTGCGGATGATGAGGCCGCCGAGCACTCCGGCGATCAGCCAGGGGCCCGCGAGAAGCCCCTGGATTCCCGGCAGGAAAGGCTTCAGGATGGCCGAGGGTCCTTCGTAGCCGACGTTCCACAGCAGGAACACGGCGGCGCAGGCGACGGCGACCACGCTGGCGACGACGATGTCGACGATGCGCCACCGGAAGCGTCCGACGGGGGACGCAGACGTGACAGTGTGCATGTTTTCTCCTCCCTGCGCCGGCATGATCCGGATCAGGTTCTTACGGTCGAAGCGTGGATCGCTTCCTCTCAGCCCGGCTCACCGGACTCCCGTGGGTGTGACAGATGATCATACCGGGATCGGGGTAGTTTGAGCAGATGACCGTGGAAGACGCGCCTCCGACGTCACGCCGCGCGCTCCGCGAGCAGCACGCCGGCCCGGATGACGTGACGCGGCCGACCGGTTCACGCACTGCGCTGGGATGGGTCGACGAGGATGCTGTCGGCGCCCGCGCGGTTCCCGACGATCTGGGCGGAACGACCCACCCGTATCGCCGGGCGACCGCCGATCTGCTCGCCCGGCGGCCACACCGTTCCCCGCTGCGGGCCGGGGTCATCGTGCCGATCCTCGCGGTGATCGCGATGACCGGCACGTACGCCGGCGCGACGCTCCTCTGGCCCCTGTATGCGCTGACCCCCACCGTGAGCGGGGCGCCGATCGAAGACCTCACAGCCCCCGGATCGGCGATCTCGTGGCCCGAGTCCGGATCGGCCGCTGTCGCGGTCCGCGGAATCGATTCGGTTGCAGCATCCGCCGTGGACGCCGCACCGATGGCCAGCATCACGAAACTCGTGACGGTGCTGATGGCGCTCGACGAGGCGCCGTTGGCGCTCGGCGAGGACGGCGCACCGTTCTCGTTCACGCGCAGCGATCGCGCCGAGTACTGGGACTATCTCGCGAGTGACGAGTCGGCCTTGGATGTGCCCGTCGGCGGCACGCTGACCGAGTACCAGCTGATGCAGGGGATCCTCATCGGCTCCGCCGGCAACTACGCCGACCGGCTCGCCAGCACCTACTGGCCGACCGACGCCGTCTTCGCCCGCGCGGCCGCGAAGTGGCTGGCCGATCACGGCGTGAGCGGCATCACCGTCGTCGACCCGACCGGAATCGACGAGGCGAACACCGCCACCCCCGAAGGCCTCATCCTCCTTGCCGGGAAGGCGCTCGCCCACCCTGTCGTCGCCGACATCGTGCGCACGCAGAGCGTCACGCTGCCCGGCGCCGGCGAGGTCGTCAACACGAACGACCTGCTCGCCGACCCCGGCGTGATCGGGCTGAAGACCGGGAGCCTCGCCGGCACCTACAACCTGCTCGCCGCGAAAGAGACGACGGTCGGCGACACGATGATCCGTGTCATCGCCGGCGTGCTCGGCCAGCCGAACGATGCCCTTCGCGACAGCGAGACCGCGCGGCTCCTCGATCAGGTGCTCGCCGAGGTCGCGCAGGCGCAGACGCTGCCCGCCGGGACGGTCGCCGGCGTCGTCACGACCCGGTGGGGCTCACGCGTGGAAATCCTGACGGATGCCGATGTCTCCGCGATCCTGTGGAACGGCGCCGCTGCCGCCACGTCCACTGACCTCGACCTCGCCGACGCGTGGACCGCAGACGCCGCGGTCGGAACGGTCACCCTGACCGGCCCCCTCAGCACCCGCACCGTCGGGGTGCACCTCGCCGGCGACGTCTCCGAGCCGGATGCCTGGTGGCGCCTCACCCACCCGCTGCAACTCTGGGGGCTCGCCGACTGACGTGCAGCCGGGTTCACGCGCACCCCGCCGTCAGACGAAGCGGGCGGCCTGCTGCAGCCGGGTGCGCACGTCGAACAGCTCGTTGCCGCCGATGTCACGTGCGCCGGAGAGTCCGCGCCGCAGCAGGGTCGACAGCGCCGAGCGCGCGACCACGGCGACGGGCAGACCGCGCACCTTGCCGAGCTCTTCGATCGCGATGATGACGTCGTCGTCGGGCAGCACGACGATCGCTCCGCTGAACTTCACGCGGGCGGTGCGCGCGAGCGCACGGGCGCGGGCCACGAGCGCAGCGACGGGCGCCCCCACGATGGAGTCTCCGGTGAGCTCGCCGCGCCGAGTGCGCACGGGCCCGCCGAAGTCCTCCGACAGGACCGCATACAGTCCGCTCGGGCCGAGGATGACATGGTCGAGCTTCGCCTCGGGATCGTGCGCATCCGCGGCGACGTCGTGCCACACCGTGAAGCCCATGCCGAGGTCACCCACGATGCGCGCCGTGGCTTCTTCGGCGAGCGCATCGGCGAGCATCCGGCGCAGTTCACGCGGGGCCGTCCGCACGAGCGCCGGGTCATACGGGTCCTCCAGCACCACACCCCGGCCGACCCACTCGCGCATGAGCGTCAGGTATCGCTCACGGCGCCACCCGCCGGGCTGGCCGAACGAGCGCGCGCGAGGCCGCGTGTCGACAGGGCGACCCGGCGGCCGCCACATCGGAACGTCCGGCGCGAAAGACGACGGCTCGACCGCGAACCCGTGCCCGCGATCGTACGCGGCGCGTGCCTCCGCGGTGCCGACGAGATCCCACGCGCGCTGCACCTGGACGAACAGGGCGGCATCTCCGCCGGTATCGGGATGCGTCTGCCGTAACCGCAGCCGGTAGGCGCGGCGAAGGTCGTCGTCGGTCGCGTGCGGGGTCACCGCAAGCACTTCGTACGCCGTAGCGGAGAGCGGACTGTCGAACATCAGGCGCGGTCGGTGACCCGCACGCCGAGCCGCGCGAGCGCAGGACGCGGGTTCGCCGTGGGCGCGCGCCTGCCCCCGATCACAGGGAGCGCGGCGGTCACGATCTCGGTGACCTCCAGCGGCTGATCATCGGTCTCGAGCCGCAGCGCCCGTACGAGCGCCAGCCCGTTGCGCGTCGTCAAGACGATGCGCTCGAACTCAGGGTCTGCCTCGAGGTCGATGACGACGGCGGGATGCCGGCGGCGCACGACGACGAAATCGTCCCCGGCCGCGGACTTCCAGGTGCCCATCGCGAGTACACCGCGGACGAGGGTACCCGGTCTGGGCACCCCGCGCAGCCACGTCCACGCGTCGTCCACGAGCTGCACCTTCTGGATGTGGGAGCGCTCAACGCGCACGTCGCTCTTGCGCCGCGAGAGGGCGCGCTCACCGGCGGAAAGCACGACATCGAGCTGCGTCGAGTCCAGCAGCAGGGTCACCATGGGATCAGTCTGCCAGCGCCACGAGCTTCGGACACTCCCCGATCGGCAACGATCGGGTCTCAGACGGCGAACTCATCGGCGGCGTGAGGAAGCGGGAACTTCGAGACCGCCGCGATGAGTCCGTCGACCGTCTGCTCCCGCGCGATCGCGCTGACACCGAGGCCGGCGCGGCGGGCATCCTTGGCCGTCCGCGGACCGATCGCGGCCACGACAGTGGCCTCGGGAATGTCAGGGAACTGGAGATGGACCTGTTCGGCGACCGAGCCACTGGTCACGAGGATCGCGTTGATGCGCCCGCTCGCGACATCCTGCGCGATGCGCTCGGTCACGGGCACTCCCACCGTCCGGTAGGCGACGACACTGCGGACAACGTGCCCCGCCTGGACGAGTTCGCGCGTCAGCACGGGCTTCGCGATCTCACTCCGCAGGGTCAGGATGCGGCGAGGTTCCGGTTCGAGCGCGATCATCTGCGCGGCCATGCCGGCGGCGGAGTTGTCCTCGTCGGGAACGAGGTCTACTCGGTAGCCCACTGCGGAGAGCGCCGCGGCCGTGGTCTCTCCGACCGCGGCGACACGCGTCGAGGTGGGGATCACGGCGCGATAGGCATACAGCACATCGACGGTGGTGGCGCTGGTGACGGTCACCCAATCAAACGTTCCGACGGCGAGGTCCGCCAGAGCCTTCTCGAGAGTTTCCTGGTCGGTTGACGGCGCGAAATTGATGAGCGGCGCGATCACCGGGGTCGCTCCCTGTGCGCGGAGCGTCGCCGCCACCGAGTCGCCCCACGGCCCGCCACGGGGCACAAGGACGCGCCAGCCGATGAGGGGCTTGGCGGCCGCTGCGGCCCGGTGGACTGAATTCATTCTCGACTCTCGTGGTGCTCAGTCGGAGCGCACGGATTCGCGCGTCCCGACCGTGTCGGATCCCGGATGCTGCACATCGCAAACCGCACAGCCGGCAGAGTACGCACCATTGTCACTGCCTCGACACGAGCATAGCGGCGCACCGTCCGCCACGGGCGTGTGATCGGTTGAGCGGGGCGTGATCAGGTCAGCGGGTATAGAGGCGCACGAGACCCCAGACGGTCAGGCCGATGGCAGCGGCGAGACCGGCGACGGCCGCCGTCGCCGTCGCGGGGTTGCGGTCGGCGAACCGGCGCGCTTCGGCCACCCGGCGATCGGTGACCACGGCCACGCGCCTCGGGACGTTGGCCTTCACCTCGATTGCGGCGAGCGTCGCCTTCAGCTCAGCGCGAGCGAGCTCAACGGGGTCAGTGATCCCGAGGGCCACGGCGGTCCGCGGGACGGGCAGGTCAGAACTCATCGGCCACTTCCTTCACAATGCTCGCGTCGACCTTCAGTGCTTGGACAGGATTCTGCCTGCGCGAGAGCTTCTTGACGCGCATGAGGCCCATCAGGGCGAACACCACCGCCCCCATGAGGGCCACGATCACGATGATCAGGCTCGCGAGCCACGCCGGCATCCACGACGAGAGCCCGATGATGGCGAACGCCGCCAGGGCCGGCAGCGACCAGAACAGGAAGAACAGGGCGACGACGAACCACGCACCGCCGATGCCGACGTCTTTGCCGACACTCTTGACCCAGGTCTTGGCGGAATCGAACTCGGCGACGACGAGATTTCGTATCAGTTCCGGCACCTCACCGATGAGGGTCAGCAGGCTCTCATCGGCACGATCGCGGAAGCCGCGTGGAGTGTTCATGTCAGCGGTCCGCAGAAGTCGTGAGATCGGTGACCGCCGTGTCAGCGGCCCTGAACACGCCGTCGAGCTTCTGCCCCGGAGTGCCGGCCCTCGTCGCTGCCTTGGTGATCTTGACCGCGCCGTCCCACACCGCGCTGGGCAGAGCCAGGGCCGCCGTCTTGCCGAAGTCCTTGGCTTTGGACACCTGCTTCTGCACGGGATCGGCGTTCCACGCCTTCAGGAAGCTCGACTTGATCTGCTCGTAGCGTTCACGCCCCGCGCGCGAACCCAGGACGTAGCCCGCGGCGAACCCGACGACGATACCGATTCTGCCCCTCATAGGATCTCCTCACGCTGGTGGCGGTGTGGTACTGCTTCGGTGTGCTGCTGCTTCCAAGGGTAGCCCCGTATGCCGATTCCGGCATCCTCTTGCGCCGGACCGCGCTACGGAGTACCTCTGCCCGGTTGCGGGCCCCAGAGAAGCGTGTGGCGCACCCCCTCCGCCGTTCGGACGGCGTCGGCGATCTCCTCGGAGAGGTCGCCGCCGGCGATCCACCCGCCCACCGCGTAGAGGCCCGCGTGCGCGCGCAATGCGTCGCGCGCAGCTTCCACGCGAGCGGCATCACCCACGCGTCGACCCGTCCCCGCCGTGACCCGGCGGGAGCGGGCGAAGCCGCGCATGCGGGCGGCGGTTGCGGGAACGCCGAGAAGCTCCGCCGCCGATGTCATGGCCGTCGCTGCGACGGAGGCATCGTCGCGATCGGCGGCCGCGAGCACGACGCGAATGACCCGTCGATCGGGTTCGGCTCCGGCCGTACCCGCCGTCACATCCGCGGCCGAGAGCACGTCGGACCCGCGGGGGAACGCCATCGCCTGGGGTCTTTGCTGAGCCGGCGCGTCGATCACGAGGGTGACGACATCGACCTCATCGACCGGGCCGACCACCTCGACATCCGGAAGGACGTGTGCGAAGAGGCGACGGGTCTGAGCGGGCCCGGCCGCGAGGATGACGGCATCCGCCACGATCTCGTCACCCTCGGACGACACGCGCCATCGACCCTCCGCGTGCGCAATCGTCGTCACCGCGTGAGATGTGCGCAGTTCGGCGCCGAGGTCGAGCAGGTGCGTCTCGAGTGCCGTGACGAAGGGACCGAATCCCTTGCGCACTGCGCGACGGGCGGGAGCGTGCCCGGCCCCCAGCTGCGCGGCGGCGGCAGTCAGCGACCCCGTCCGAGTCAGTGCCGTGCTGATGCCCGGAAGGACGGCATCGGCGTCGAGGTCGTCGAGCGGGGTCTCCCAGCGTACGGCGGCGAGGGGGGCGACGAGCCGATCGGCGATGCGCTCCCCCAGCCGTGAGCGCACGAGCACACCCAGGCTCGGCTCGCGGCCGATCGTCATCGGCGGGCGAATCCGGTCGAGATACCCGCGCCACGTGCCGGACCACCCGACGACGCGGCGGACGTCCACCGCCCACGGGTTCGTCGGGATGCCGAGGAGCCCCTCCAGGGGCGCCGGTCCGCCGGCGGACAGGGCGATGCGGGGCTCGGTGACGGGTTCCGTGTCGTCGCAGCCCAGGAGACTCAGCACGGTGCCGACCGCGGGATCGCCGGGCGCGAAGTCGGCGTGCGCGCCGTCGACCGTCATACCGTCGATCTCGAGTGGGGCGAGCGAACCGCCCAGGCGTTCCGCGGCATCCAGCACGGTGACCTTCAGCCCCACCCGCGCGCACTCCCACGCGGCGACGAGGCCGGCCGCTCCCGCGCCGATCACGACGACGAGCTGGTCGTGCACGTGGGTGACGAGATCTTCGGAACCGGGCATCCCGCCATCTTCCCACCCGGGGTCCGGGAACGGGGTGAGAGCATGGTCGCATGAGCCTGCACATCACCGGCGATGCTCCGGCCGACGCACTGCTGACCGAGAGCCCCCTGGCGCTGCTCATCGGGATGCTGCTGGATCAGCAGGTTGCGATGGAAGCGGCGTTCACGGGCCCCCGGAAGATCCTGGAGCGGACCGGCACGATGAATGCCGTGACCCTCGCCGGCGCCGACGCGGACGCGCTCGTCGAAGTGTTTCGGCAGACTCCCGCCGTGCACCGCTTCCCCGGGTCGATGGCCGCGCGCGTGCAGGCACTCTGCCGCGCGCTGGTGGATGACTGGGACGGCGATGCCGCCGCGCTGTGGACCCGTCCGGACGCTGCGGTCGGCGACCGACCCGAGGGAGCGGAGGGTCCCGACGGCGCGACGGTTCTCAAGCGCCTGAAGGCTCTGCCGGGGTTCGGCGACCAGAAGGCGAGGATCTTCCTCGCGCTGCTGGGCAAGCAGTATGGATTCACCGGCACGGGGTGGCGCCCGGCATCCGCCCCGTACGGCGAGGAGGGGTCGTTCCGCTCCGTCGCCGACATCGTCTCGCCCGAGTCGCTCGCTCTCGTACGCGAACACAAGCGTGCAATGAAGAAGGCCGGAGCCTGAGGTGCAGCCCACGGGAGGTTCGGTCGCGGCATTCGTCGCGGAGGCGGCACCCGCGCGGCGAAGACGCGACGCCGAGACCCTCATCGCGATCATGCGCGAGGTCACGGGGCGCGAGCCGGAGCTCTGGGGAACCATCATCGGCTTCGGCCGTTGCCACTATCGCTATCCGACCGGCACCGAGGGCGACATGCCCTTACTCGCCTTCGCGCCGCGCAAGCCGGCTTCCACGATCTATCTCGACGACGTCGGCGCGCACGCCGACGCTCTCGCCGTGCTCGGCCCCCACACGGCGAGTGTCGCGTGCCTGTACATCACAGATCTCGAGCGCGTCGACCAGCGGGTGCTCCGCGGCATCCTCACGGCGTCCTACGCCTTCGCCACCAGCGGCGGAAGTGATCGCGTCGTTCTCACCGTGACGGACTGAGCCCCGCGGGCGGAGTGCTCAGCCGGGGTACTCGGCCTGTCCCCCACGTCCACCCCGTCAGCGCAGCATGTCCCCCTTCCGGTGGGCTTCCACCCCGTCAGCGCAGCATGTCCCACTTTCGGTGGATGCAGGCAGTCAGAACTGCAGAAAGTGGGACACAGTCCGCCTGAAGTGGGACGCGCGCGCCGGCAGCGGTAGCGAAGCGCGCGCCGGCAGCGGTAGCGAAGTGGATGCCGGGGCCGCCGCCGGGGCTCAGGCGCCGCGGAGGCGCTCGGCGAGGTAGGCGACCAGACCCTCGAGCGGCAGGCGCTCCTGGGCCATCGTGTCGCGGTCGCGGACGGTGACGGCACGGTCATCGAGCGAATCGAAGTCGACGGTGACGCAGAACGGGGTGCCGATCTCGTCCTGGCGGCGGTAGCGGCGCCCGATCGCGCCGGCGTCGTCGAA
>NZ_WOYQ01000009.1 GCF_011620665.1 Microbacterium sp. | reverse complement strand
TCAGCCCCGTCCGGTCAGCGCTTGCCGACGATTTGGCGCGAGACGATGTCGCGCATGATCTCGTTCGTACCGCCGTAGATGCGGTGGACGCGCGCGTCGAGGTAGGCGCGCGCGATCGGGTACTCGGTGATGTACCCGTAGCCGCCGTGCAGCTGCACGCCGATGTCGAGAAGCTCGGCCTCGCGATCGGTCGCCCAGAACTTCACTTTCGCGGCCTCTTCGGCGGTGAGCTTCTTGTCTTTGTAGAGCATCATCGCGCGGTCGATGTAGGTCCAGAGCACATCGACGGTCGTCGCCATGTCGGCGAGCCGGAACCGCGTGTTCTGGAAGTCCGCGACCCGCTGGCCGAAGGCCTCGCGGCTGAGCGTGTAGTCACGGCTCCAGACGAAAGCGGCCTCGCCGGCCGCCGCCGCCGCGACCCCGATCGACAGGCGCTCCAACGGCAGGTTCATCATGAGCTGGATGAACCCGAGCCCCTCCTTGCCGCCGATCAGGTTCTCGTCCGGGACGAAGACGTCGACGAACGACAGCTCGGCGGTGTCCCAGCCGTGGAAGCCCATCTTCTGGAGCTTCTTGCCGTGGTCGAAGCCGGCCATGCCGTCCTCGAGGATCAGCAGACTGAACGCGTCCGGGCGGTTGCCTTCGCCGGTCTTGACGAACGTGACGACGATGTCCGCAGTCTTGCCCGAAGAGATGAAGGTCTTCGCACCGTTGACGATGTAGCCGCCGTCTGCCTTCTTCGCCGTGGTCCGGATGCCGCGCAGGTCGCTGCCCGCTCCAGGCTCGGTCATCGCGAGGGCGCCGAGTATCTCGCCGGTCGCCATGCCGGGCAGCCACTTCTGCTTCTGTTCCTGCGTGCCCATGTGCACGATGTAGGGCACCGCAAGGTCATCCTGGATGCCGAAGGCTCCCGCGAGCGAGCCCAGGCCCGCGCCGACGATCTCCTCGTTCACGACCGCGCGGAATCGATAGTCCTGCAGCATCCCGGCACCGCCGAACTCCTCGGGCACGCTGAGTCCGATCAGGCCCTGTGCGCCCGCCGCGAGCATCGTCTCACGGTCGATTTCACCGTCAGCATCCCACTGCGTGCGTTTCGCTTCGGTCGCATACCGCTTCAGGAATTCCTTGACGACCTTGCGGAACGCCTCGTGGTCCTCGTCGTAGATCTCGCGCTCCATCGTGCGCCTTCCTCTCGTTCTCGTGTGTACGCCTGTGGGATCAGATCCCACCATTCATGATACTGGGTATCAGTCGCCATAGTCCGGTGCGGCGGGCAACCCGAAGAAAGCCTCGAGGGAGTGAAACCCGCCCTCGTGATAGGCGGCAGCCAATTCCGCTCCGAGGTAGCGCACGTGCCAGGGCTCCCATTCGTAGCCGGTGGTGGCTGTCTGTCCGTCTTCATAGCGGACGATGAACCCGAAGCGCCAAGCGTTGTCGGCCAGCCACGAGGCCTGTGAGGTGCCGGCGAAGGCCTCGATGCCGCCACATCCGCGTGAACACGCGACGAGATCCGCGGCGATCCCGGTCTGGTGCTCGCTGTGCCCCGCGCGGGCGCTCGTGAGATCGGCGTCGGCCTTGCCGAGCGAGTTCACGTAGCCCCGGTAGGTGCTCTGCTGCGACGCGTACGACCGGTAGGCGCTGTTCAGGCCGATCGCCCCGGCGCCCTCGTCGGCGGCCGCTGCGACGAGCGCGGTCAAGGCAGCTGCGGCGTCGGGGCGCAGCCGGACGTCAGCGGTCCGCTGCATCGCCTCAGGGCGCATGAAGGATGCCGGGACGTAGTCGGGGGGGTCCAGTGGACGCCGCTTGTTGACGACGACCCAGACTCGATCGGCTGCGGACAGCGAGACGCACGGCGCTCGGCCGCCGACCACTGCGTCCCGCAACGCGCCGGCCCCGCCGAACGCGGTGATGACGTCGGCATCGGTGCCGGTTTCAAGCGCCGCCGCAACCGCCGGCGTGGCGCAGGATGCCGCGGTGACCATACTCTGAGCCGGCACCGGCAGCGCCGTGACCGGTGCGGCAGCGGGCAGCGGAGGAGCGACGCTGTGCTCGCCGAGGCGGGTTTCGCCGGCAACCGGAGATCCAGCCACCGCCGTCACCGCAACGGCAGCGCCGATGAGCAGCAGGGCTGCGCTGACGAGCAGCACCCCGCGACGCACACGATCCGCGACGCTCGCCCGCGCGTGCCTCGCCTGATCGGCAGCATGCAGACGCATGTTCGCCCGGGCGGCGCGGCGGGACAGAGTCGGAGCGGGTTCCGGCATGGTTCCATTGTCAACCGTCGCTGCCCGTTCCGCCCCCCGGACAGGCGCTGAGTCCGATCAGCCCGCGGGGTTCACCTGACGACCGCTGAGCTCCTCGATGAGGTCGTCGCCGATGCGGACGTTCTCGAACGGCGCCTCGATCTCAGCTCGATCGAGCATCTCGGTCATGCGGCGCTGGCGCTGGCGCGTGATGAGGGTCACGACGGTGCCGGGGCGGCCGGCACGCCCGGTGCGACCGGAGCGATGCAGATACGTCTTGTACTCATCGGGCGGGTCGGCCTGGATCACGAGGTCGATGTCATCGACGTGGATGCCGCGGGCTGCGACATCCGTGGCCACCAGCACGCTGACCCGGCCCGACGTCAGGCGCTCGAGATTGCGCGTGCGCTTGGCCTGGTTCAGGTCGCCGTGCAGGGCGACGGCGTGAATGCCCGCGTCATCGAACTGTTCGGCGAGCATCTCGGCATAGGCCCGGGTGCGTGCGAAGACAAGCGTCTTCCCGGCGCGATCGACGAGCGAAGTGAGGATCTCTGCTTTGTCACGGTGATCGATCACGAGCACACGGTGATCGATCGTGCCCGAATCCTGGTCCTCGCCGGCGACCTCGTACACGGCGGGGTCGACGAGAAACTCGTCGACGAGCGCGGCGACTTCACGGTCGAGCGTGGCGGAGAACAGGAGCTTCTGCGCGCCGTCGTGCACAAGGCGGAGGATGCGCTGCATCGGCTCGAGGAATCCGAGCTCGCTCATGTGGTCGGCTTCATCGAGCACGACGATCTGCACGTCCGAAAGATCGAGTTTGCCCTGCGCCTGAAGGTCTTCGATACGACCGGGCGTGCCGATGATGATGTCGACACCCTTGCGGAGGGCTCCCACCTGGCGTGCCTGCGGCACCCCACCATAGATCTGGGTCGTGAAGAGCCCGACGCTGCGAGCGATCGGCTGGATCGTTCGGTCGATCTGAAGAGCCAGCTCACGGGTCGGCGCGAGGACCAGCGCCTTGGGCGTGCGACCGAACTCACGGCGCTTGCCGGCCTGGCCGCGCAGAATCGCCTCGACGAGCGGGGCGCCGAACGCGATGGTCTTTCCCGAACCGGTACGGCCGCGAGCGAGAACGTCCTTGCCCGCGAGGATCGGGGCGATCGTGGCGGCCTGAATCGGGAACGGCGATGGTGCGCCCAGCTCGGCGAGGACCCGCACGATGTTCTCGCCGAGGCCCAGGCTGCCGAACGTCACCCCCGCGGTCGCTTCGGCTTGAACTGCCTCGGCCTGGAGCTTCTCGTGCACGACGTCCACGTGGTCCTGATGGGCCTTCGCCTTGCCCTCTGCGTGCCAGTCGGAGCGGTTTCCGGCGTACACGCCGTCCGCAGCGGCGACCGTGCGCGCGGGACGACGGTCGCCCGCATCGCGACGCGGACGGTCAGGGAACGAACGCGCCGGACGATCCGGACGATCCGTGTTCGACCGAACCGGACGATCCG
>NZ_WOYQ01000071.1 GCF_011620665.1 Microbacterium sp. | reverse complement strand
TCCAGTTCGGGCTCGCCGCTGTGGGCTACTGAAGCAGCTCCACGGCGCGGGGGGGGGGTGCCCCTATCTCCTAAGTCAAGCTAAGGGGCTGGTTCAGATCCGGTGGCGCCAGCGGTGGATGGTGAGACCGGTGAGGGCGATGCCGGCCGCGGGCAGGAGAATGGGTGACTGGAATACAAGCGCGGTGGATGCGCTGGCCAACGCGGTCAGGAGGACGCCGTCCATCGCCCACGCGAGGCGCGCCGCGGCGCCCAGGTCACCCATGGGGGTGGGGATCGGGGTGAGTAGTTCGGGTGGCAGTGGCCCTTTTAGCGCGTTCCCGATGCGCGCGATGATCGCGAGGATCCCGAGTGCCAGAGAACCGAGAATCGCCGGGATGACGTGCCCCATGAAGAGTGAGCAGATCGCGGTAGCGATGACAAGCACGATGACAGTTGCGAGGACCGGGAAGAGCGTGTGATAGGCGAGGAGCCGTTCGTCGCTGATTCCGTAGAGAGGAAGGTCCGACGCGACACTTGCGGCGTGTCGGATGCCATCGGTGAATGGCCCGAGCGCGGCGAACAGAATCACACCAGCGACCGCGCTGAGTGCCCAGTTGGGCGACTCCGGGACCAACGAGAGCGTGAAGAGCGCCGCTGCCGCAGCGAGGGCGAGCGCGGCCGTTGCGAACCTGACTGGTGTGCGCGCGGCGCCGACGGCGTCGCGGAGAAGAAACAGCAGTGGTCTTTGCAGGGCGGGTCTGACGGCACGCAGATGGCGCCCAACCCTCGGTGCGGGCTGGTAGACGGTTGCGGCTGCAGCCAGCTCCATGCCGGTCGCGTGGGAGGTAGCGGCCTCCCATCGGGCTGCTTGTGCGGTCAGCAGTGTGAGGGTGAGCCTGCTCATCAGGGATGGCGCGACGGTGGCGGCGGCCGCGGTCGTGGCCAGGAGCGGGGCGATTGTTCCCGTTGCCGTGGCGACCGGGTATGCGAGACCGACCCATCCCCATGGGGTGAGGGGTTGCATCGCCGGGATGGTGCTGGTGACCGTGCCCAGCGCGAAGACGAGAGGGGCAAGGAGTGCCGCGGTGCGCGGCATCGCCTGACCGACCAGCCACGCGATGGAGGAGATGATGCCGACGCAGGTGCAGGCGAGGACGAACAGCAGTGCGTCGCCGGGTTTGCTGTGCCCGGCTGAGACCAGACTCGCGCCGATCAGGACGCCGACGACGGTGCTGAGCGCGACCACCATCGTGCCCGATCTGAGGAACGGACCACGGAAGGAGGTGGCTCGGGGGAGGTCGCTCGAGGCCAGCGCATGGGTCACGAACGGAGGGCGCAGCGCAGGACCGCGGACTCTGCCCAGCATCAGGCAGAAGGCCCAGATGCCCGAGACTGCGAGCATTGTCACGCTCGACGCCGCAGGCGATGTGAGTAGCGCGATTCCTTGCGTGCTGGTCAAGCTCACTGAGATCGCGCGCACGATGGGAGCGACGGTGACCAGCGTCAACATCAAGATCATGTAGGCGAGGTAGGCGTGATCTCCTCGCGCTCGGGCATTGCGTGAGCGCCAAATGCGAAGTGGCTCAGAAAGGCGACTCGTCATGCCGCTGCGCCCAGCCAGAGGGTGTGATCGGCGAGTTCCTCAGCCAGTCGCGGGTTGTGGGTCGCGACTATGAGGGTCGCGCCGTTGTCGCGGCGGGCGCGCAGGGCGTTGATCACCAGATCGATGTGTTCCGGGTCGAGCCGCTGCTCCGGCTCATCGATGATGAGCACGTCGAACGACCGGGCCAGCACGAGCCCGAGTGCGAACAACTGCGTCTGCCCAGAGGACAACTCGTGGGGGAAGCGCGCCGCCAGCGGCGTGAGCCCCAGTTCGTCGAGCACTCCCCGCGCGAGTTCGGCCGCCGCGAGCGGATCATCCAGCCACGTCGACGCCACCAAGAGCACGTGATCCGCAACCGTCAGATCCGGCGCAATCGGCGGCAGCCCGATCATGGCGGCGACCCGCCGACGGAGTCGGCGATTGCGCTCCGTCACGATGTCGTCGCCGACACGAACCGTTCCGCTCGTTGGTGACCGGACCCCCGCGATCGCCCTCAGCAGCGTGGACTTGCCGGTGCCGTTTCGCCCACGAACGACCAGGACATCGCCCGAGTCGACAGAGGCCGACACCGGTGCCAGCAGCATCACATCGCCAACGGAGACGGTCACCTCGTTCAGATCGATCACGTGACCGATTCTCCCAGCAACCCAACGATGGACGACTACGCATCCTTCACGCCGCAACTGATCGCGAGCCAGCGTCGTAGAGGGTGCCGTCACGGAGCATGGCGAATAGGACGTCGGAGCGACGTCGGGCCAGGGCGAGCAGCGCCTGGTTGTGGCGTTTGCCCTGGCTGATCTTGCGGTCGTAGTAGGCGCGTGATTCGTGGTCGCGGAGCGCGGCGAATGCCGAGAGGAACATCGTGTTCTTCAGGGTCTTGTTGCCGCGGCGGGACGAGTATTCGCCGCGGATCGAGGAGCCGGATCTTCGGGTGACGGGTGCGAGGCCGGCGTAGGCGGCGAGGTGTCCGGCGGTGGGGAAGTGCTTGCCAGCGACCTCAGTGAGGAGTCGAGCTGCGGTCCTGACGCCGACTCCGGGCATGCTCGTCAGGACGGGCTGAAGAGGGTGCGCATCGACCAGCCTTTCAACCTCCGCCGCACCCTCGTCGCGCTGCTTCCGCAGCGTCGCGAGCTGTGCGGCGAGCCGTGGGAGCACGAGCGCGGCGGCGTTCGTGCCGGTGACGACCACGGTCTGCTCACTGAGCGCGGCAACGATCTCGTGCGCCCAGTCCCGGCCCTTGCGGGGTGCGAGTTTCAGCATTCGCGTGGCGATTCGCTTCTCGCCCGCTGCGCGCAACCGTGCCGGTGACGGCCAGCGCTGCAGCAGATCGAGGATCGCGGGGTGATCGAGCCGTGGCCCGACCACGCGTTCCAGGGCGGGGTGAATCTGAGTGAGCAGTCCGCGGACGCGGTTTCCGACCTGGGTGATCTGGGCGGCGAGGTCGTCGTCGAACCCGCAGAGCATCGTGAGCTCGGCAACCTGTTCATCCGTCGCCTGGATCGAGCGAAGCGTGTGCGGCATGGTCCGCGCAGTCTCCGCGATAATCGCCGCGTCTCTCGCGTCGGTCTTCGCCTCACCGGGATGGAGGTCTGCGATGCGGCGCATCGCGAGTCCGGGGAGGTAGCCGACCATCGCGCCTGCGGCTTGCGCGACCGCGATTGGCAGCGCGCCGATCGTTGCCGGCTGATCCACGATCAACAGGACAACGCCGTGCTCCTGAAGATCGGCCAGTACGGCTCTGAGCCGTCTCTCGTCGTTGGGTAGAGCCCGGTCATAGAGCTTCTTGCCTCCACGGTCGAGAGCGACCGCGTGGTGCTCACCTTTGCCGACGTCGAGGCCGACGAACACGTCGACCTGGTCGTAGTTGTCGATCTGTGTGACCACGTTGCTCCCGTCGTTCGGTAGATGACAGCTGCGACGGTGCGTCTCGGCATCCACGTTACGAACGACCTCGAGCGTGCTCGGGCCTGGCCCCTATCAGCGATCACCCACCGCCAACCAGGCTCGGTGACAACACCCCCCGGATCATGCGTGCGACAGGGGGGACCAATCATGCCGAGCCCGGCAGGCTGCCACCGCCCAGCATCCTCACCAAGCGGCTACGAAGAAAGTAACGGGGGGGTCGCTGTCCGGGCGCGGCGACCACCCCGCCGCGGAGATGTCGATCGG
>NZ_WOYQ01000063.1 GCF_011620665.1 Microbacterium sp. | reverse complement strand
CCTGCGGTTCGTTCACGAGGTCCACCCTTTCAATAATGCTCTTGATGGCTCCACGTTTCCACTGTCGCCCGACGATACGACCTCAGCGAACGAGACGGGGGACGAATCCCCGGCGCACACTCGTGGGGAGGAACCATTAGGGACACTCGAGATGGGCAACTCGAGCCGTTCCGACGGGACGACGGTGGGGTGCCATTCCACGGCCAGAGCAAGACTTCTGCGAAGCGGTTGCGAACCCTGAACGGTGAGGAACCACGTCATCCGATGGTTCTTCAGAACGTCTTCGTGGCGGATCATCTCGCGGATCGAGTTCGCCTCACTCGCTCCCGCGCACGGCGGGCGGTCGTCCGCATCTGGAACTTCTGGCATTTCGGAAACGTAGCAGTGCGCCTCTGGGCGAATTCCACCGTGACAACATCGGCTCGCTCGATCGTCTTGACGTCCCACGAACTCACGGCCGCGGGCTACCCGGCCTCGGGTCGCCCCCACAGGTGCCGCGTCAACGCAGAAACATCGCCATCGAGCTGGTCAACCCGCTTCTCGAGCGAGTCGAAGCGCACGTGTACGGCCTCGAACCTCCCGTTCATCTCCCCCCGCAGCCCGCTGATCTCCCCGCGCAACCCGCTCAACTCCCCGCCGATCTCCCCGCGCAGCCCGCCGATCTCAGCGTGCAGCCCGCCGAACTGCCCGCGCAGCCCGCCGATCTCACCACTGATCTCCCCGCGCAGCCCGCCGATTTCGCCGCGGACTCCGTTGATCGCCTCAGCCGTCGCACGATTGATCAGCGTCGTCATCAACGTCATGCCGCCGAGCATGATCGTCGTGAAGACGCCGATCAGCACCCACACCTGCGGTTCGTTCACGAGGTCCACCCTTCAATGGTGCTCCAGCTGGCTTCACGATTCCAGCGTTCATCAACGCCGCGACCCGCCGCGAACAAGATGGGGAGCAATTTCCCGGCGAGCAGTCGTGGGGAGGAAGCCCGAGGATCACTCGAGCTGTTGCAGAGCATGCATTGACTCCGTTGCAGAGCATGCATTGAGAGCCTCGGCCCCTGATGCTGGTCGCCCCCGGAGAGAAAGGTGCGACCCCCGGATAGAAGGGCATCGCTCCGGGGGTCGTCTTCCACGCTATCCATCCGTCAACCGGGTGTCTGTCGGTACTTTGGGGGACCCCTGTCCCCTCTTCGGGGGACGCGGCCAGCCGGAGATCCGCGTGATTCCGCGGTTCGCAGCCGACCGCATTAACACACTCGTCACGTCCCGGCGAGACACGCGAAACGCTTCCGTGTAACGATGGTCAAACCTCGGGGCTCCCCCCGCGCTCGCGCACCTCGAGCGCGGCCCACGAGGGAAAGGCGTCATGGAGCTCACCGATTACCTCCACATCCTCCGCAAGAACTGGCTCATCATCGTGCTGGCGACGCTGCTCGGGGTGGGGGCTGCGGCGGGATATTCGCTCACGCGCACGCCCATGTACGAGGCGCAGAGCACGGTCTTCGTCTCCACGCAGGCGGGCGGCACGATCGGCGAGCTGCAGCAGGGGTCGACGTTCACCCAGGCACGGGTGACCACGTACTCGAACCTCGTCACCACACCGATCGTCATGAACCCGGTGATCGCCAAGCTAGACCTCGGCGTCTCTGCGAACACTCTCGCCCAAGCGGTGACGGCGTCCAGCCCGCTCAACACGACGCTCATCACGATCTCGGTCACCGACGCCGACCCGCTGCTCGCGGCCGACATCGCCAACGCCCTGGCGGCGAGCCTCACCGCGGCGGTCGAGTCGATCGAGACGCCGAACGGCAGCGACGCGAGCCCGGTGCGGCTCACCCGCGTCAAAGACGCGGTCACGCCGCTGGCACCCTCGAGCCCGAATGTCTCGCTCAACCTCGTACTCGGCGGCCTGATCGGTCTCGCACTCGGCATCGGCGTGGCCGTGCTGCGCTCGGTGCTCGACACGCGCATTCGCACACCCCAAGACCTCACGCCCGTCACCGACGCTCCGCTCATCGGCGCGATCGCGTTCGACCCGAAGGCGAAGGATCGCCCGATCATCGTGCACGCTGACCCGCTCAGCCCGCGCGCCGAGTCGTTCCGGGCCCTCCGCACCAACCTGCAGTTTCTCGACATGGGCGGTCGCGCCAGCTTCGTCATCACCTCGAGCGTGCCCAGCGAAGGCAAGTCGACGACGACGATCAACCTGGCGATCGCCCTGGCCGACGCGGGCAAGCGCGTCGCCCTGCTCGACGCCGATCTGCGCAAGCCCAAGGTGGCCGAGTACCTCGGTATCGAGGGCGGCGCCGGTCTCACCGACGTGCTGATCGGCCGCGTGAAGGTGGGCGACGTGATGCACCCGTGGGGCGACCGCACGATGTACGTCATGCCGGCCGGCAAGATTCCGCCGAACCCCAGCGAGCTGCTCGGTTCCCAGCAGATGGCCACACTGCTCGAGGTGCTCGAACGCGACTTCGATGTCGTGCTGTGCGATGCTCCTCCACTTCTCCCCGTGACGGATGCCGCGATTCTCGCGCGTGCGACGAGCGGCGCGCTGGTCGTGGTGTCGGCCGGCCGCACCAACCGGCACCAGCTGTCGGGCGCGATCGACGCGCTGCAGACGGTGGGGGCGAAGGTCGCCGGCATCGTGCTGTCGATGGTGCCGACGCGAGGCCCCGATGCCTACGCCTACACGTACGGTTACGGCTACGGCCAGGGCTATGGCTACGTGCAGGGCCAGTCGAAGGCCGAGAAGCGCGCCGCCCGCCGCGCCTACCGCGCCGCCCGCCCTCCGGTGGCCGCACCCTCCCCGGCCTCCCCAGTCGCCGCACCCTCCCTGGTCGCCGAGCCCTCGGTCACCGAGCGAGCGAAGCAAGACCAGACGCCCGAGTCCGCTGCAGCGACGAGCAGCTCTACCCGCACCCGCTAGGCGCCGTGGCTGGTCGCAGAACCTGGCGCGCGTCCGCATCCCTCTGGGGTGCGGTCGCGTTGCTCACCATCACGGCGATCGGTGCCGGCACTCTCGTCGCAGCCGCGTATCAGCACGCCGCTCCGCTCGCGAACTCCGGCGAACCGGCACCCGTGCCCTCCTTCGACCTCGGCGTCCAGACGCCGACGCCGACACCCACCCCCGAACCGTCAGCCGCGGCCATCCCCCGCGAGTCCGAGCGCTTCCTCACCGCCGGCACCGGCGCCGGTTCGAACGTCTGGTGGCGCGGAGTCGCCGGCGCGTGCGGCGGCGCCCCGCCCGTCGTCGAGCGGTCAATCGATGGCGGGGCCACGTGGACCGACGTCACTCCCCTCTATAAGGGAGCGTCACAACTCGCCGCGCTCGACTCGCTCGATCAGACCGAGGCAGAGATCATCGTCGGCGTCGGCCCGACCTGCGAGCCGCAGGCTCTGCGCACCTTCACGCAGGGTCAGTTCTGGGACTCGTACCCCGACGTGCTGGCGGCGTCGCGGTTCGTCGCACTCACCGACCCCGCCACCGTGCAGCAACCCGCCGGCCCCGTGGCCGCGCCCTGCGCCGAGGCGCAAGGCCTGCGCACTCAGGGCGATCTCGTGGCCCTGGTGTGCGACGCCGCCGCATACGCCTCCCGGGCGGACGGCGAGTGGGTCGCGTTGCCCGCTCCGGATGCCGCAGCCGTCGCCATCGACGGCGACGCGGTTCTCGTCGCTCACAGTTCGGAGGAATGCAACGGCCTCGCCCTCACGCGCTACGCCACCGCCGACCCTGCTCAGCCCGAACCCCCCAGTTGCACAGAAGGCGCCGACCCGTCCCAGCCAACCGCGATCGCCCCAACCGACGCAGGCACTCTGATCTGGTCTGGAGAATC
>NZ_WOYQ01000061.1 GCF_011620665.1 Microbacterium sp. | reverse complement strand
GCACCGTCGAGGAGACGACGTGCGCGTGCGGCACGGGGTTGGGGTGCAGACCCGCGGCCACCAGGCCGGCGAAGTGCGCCATGTCGACCCAGAGCAGCGCGCCGACCTCGTCGGCGATCGCCCGGAACGCGGCGAAATCGAGCTGACGCGGGTAGGCCGACCAGCCCGCGATGATGACCTTGGGCTGGTGCTCGACGGCGAGGCGGCGCACTTCGTCCATGTCGATGATCGAGGTCTCGGGGTCGACGCCGTACGCGACGATGTTGAACAGCCGCCCCGAGAAGTTGATCTTCATGCCGTGCGTCAGGTGGCCGCCCTGGTCGAGTGAGAGGCCGAGCAGCGTGTCGCCGGGGCGGGCGATCGCGTGCAGCACGGCGGCGTTCGCGGTCGCACCGGAGTGCGGCTGCACGTTCGCGAATTCGGCGCCGAACAGCGACTTCGCCCGCTCGATCGCGAGCTCTTCGGCGACGTCGACCTCTTCGCAGCCGCCGTAGTAGCGGCGACCGGGGTAGCCCTCGGCGTACTTGTTGGTCAGTACCGATCCCTGCGACTGCAGGATCGACACCGGAACGAAGTTCTCGGATGCGATCATCTCGAGATACCCGCGCTGGCGCTGCAGCTCTCGGTCGAGCACCTGGGCGATCTCGGGGTCGACCTCCGCGAGCGGCGCGGTGAAATAGTGGTCGGTCATGGCGTTCTCCTCTGACGACGGCTTCGGATCTCGGGTGCGCCGCTTCAGAGGCGACGACCACCGGTGATTGCATCGACCCAGGCGTACGGTCGGGTGCCGTGTCGGTCGCTCCCCGGTGGTGACCCACCTCAACGCCAGTCGCGACACGACGAGCATAACGGATGCCGGTGCGCGCTGATTCTGCTCACGTCGAAGACCCCTATTTGTTAGGCTCCCTTACATGACTCTCGCGCTCGTGCCGGCCCCGGCGTCGATCACCTCCGATGGCTCCGCCGTGTTCACGCTCACCGACGAGGTGCGGCTGGTCGGAGAGGCGGATGCCGCAGCGGCGCTGTCCGCGCTGATCGCTGCCCGCACGAGCGGTGTGATCGACCCTTCGACAGACTCAGGGAGCGGGGGCGAGTCACCCGTGATCGCGCTGCGCATCACTCCGGCCGGCACGCCCGAGTCGTATCGGATCACGGCGGATGCGGCATCCGTCGTCGTGACGGGCGCCGATGCCGCAGGCCTCTTCTACGGCGTGCAGACGCTCGGTCAGCTGGTCAGCCGCGACGGCGAAGGGTTCTCGATCCCGGCCGTGCAGATCGAGGACGCACCCCGGTTCGCGTATCGCGGAGTCATGCTCGACGTCGCGCGGCACTTCCACCCCGTCGAGACCGTGAAGGCGTACATCGATCGCGCGGCGTCCCTCAAGTTCAACGCCCTGCACCTGCACCTCACCGACGACCAGGGCTGGCGGATCCACCTCGACTCCCGGCCGAAGCTCACCGAACTCGCCGCCGCGACGGGCGTGGGCGGTGACGCCGGAGGATTCTTCTCGAAGGCCGACTATCGCGAGATCGTCGCATACGCGGCATCCCGCCACATGATGGTGGTGCCCGAGGTCGACCTGCCCGGTCACACCCATGCCGTGGGCCTGGCGTACCCCGAACTCGCCGAGGCGCCTGTCCTGAGCCCGCACCTCCTCGAGATCGTCGAGTCGCACGGCGGCGCGGCACCGACCGCCGGAGAGCCCTACACGGGGATGGGAGTGGGCTTCTCTTCGCTGAAGATCCATGACGAGGCGACGTACGATTTCGTGGCCGACGTCGCCGGCGAGCTCGCCGCGATGACCCCCGGGCCGTACCTGCACATCGGCGGCGACGAAGCGCTGGGCACGACGCCCGAGGACTTCGCGCTCTTCATCGAGCGCGCCACCGAGATCGTCGCCGACCTCGGCAAGACGCCGATCACGTGGCACGAGGCGGGCGCGGCGGTGCGCATCGACCCGAGCACGGTCGGGCAGTACTGGGGCTTCGTGACGCCGACCGACGGCATGGACGAGAAAGCGCGCACCTTCGTGCGCAACGATGCGGGCCTGATCCTCTCGCCCGCCGACGCGGTCTATCTCGACATGAAGCACGACGCCGGCAGCGCCCTCGGACTGAACTGGGCGAACGGCCCGACCAGCGTCGAGCGCGCGTACTCCTGGGATCCCGCCGCGGTCATCGACGGCGTGACGGATGCCGACATCCTCGGCGTCGAGGCGCCGATGTGGACCGAGACCATCCGCACCCTCGACGACATCGACGAGATGGCGTTCCCGCGCATCGCGGCCGCTGCCGAGGCCGCCTGGTCGCCGCCGGCCGCGGACAGCGACCTCCGCACGTGGGAGTCGTTCCGCTCGCGGGTCGGCGCGCTCGGTCCGCTCTGGTCGAGTCTCGGCATCCGCTACCACCCCTCCGCCGAGATCCCCTGGGTCTCCGAGTGAGCACCGTCGTCCACTCCGTCCGGCTGGTGGATGCGGGGCGCATCGTCGATGACGCGTGGGTGCGCTTCGAGGGCGGCCGCGTCGCGGGGAACGGCATCGGCGAGGGATGGCGCGGCCAGGCGCAGCAGTACGACGTCGTCGTCGACGGCGAGGAGGCCGCCGGCGCCGGCGCCCTGCTCACTCCCGGCTTCATCGACATCCACGGTCATGGCGGCGCAGGTGGGTCCTACGACGACGGGCCCGACACGATCCGCGCGGCCCGCGCGCTGCATCGCGCCCACGGCACCACCCGCGCGGTCGTCTCGCTCGTGACGGCGCCGCTCGAAGTGATGGAGCGTCGCGCGTCGATGGTCGCCGACCTCGCGGCGACGGATGCCGACATCCTCGGCTCGCATCTGGAGGGGCCGTTCCTCGACCCCGCGCACAAGGGCGCCCACGACGACACGCTCCTGCGTGAACCCGACCTCGCCGCGGTGCAGCGCCTGCTCGACGCCGGACGCGGCACGGTCCGTCAGCTGACCCTCGCCCCCGAACTGCCCGGCGGGCTCGACGCGATCCGGCTGATCGTTGCGGCGGGCGCCGCGGCGGCGGTCGGTCATACGGGCGCGGACTTCGCGGCGAGTCAGGCCGCGTTCGAGGCCGGTGCGACGATCCTGACGCACGCGTTCAACGCGATGCCGGGCCTGCACCACCGGCATCCCGGTCCGGTCGCGGCCGCGGCATCCGATCCCCGCGTGACGCTCGAGGTGATCGCCGACGGTGTTCACCTGCACCCGCAGGTCGTGCGCATCGCGTTCGCGGCGGCGCCCGGCCGCATCGCGCTCGTGACCGACGCGATGGCGGCGGCCGGGCACGCCGACGGCCGCTACGAGCTCGGCTCGCTCGGGGTCGACGTGACCGACGGGGTGGCGCGTCTGGCGGACGGCGGGGCGATCGCCGGTTCGACGCTGACCCAGGATGCGGCGCTCCGCCGCACCGTCGAGGCGGGCGTGCGCCTCGCCGACGCCGTCGCGGCGCTGACGTCGACCCCCGCACGCGCGATCGGACGCGGCGATGACTTCGGTTCCCTGGCCACGGGCTACACGGCCGACGCGGTGCTGCTGACCGCCGCGCTGGAGGTGCGATCGGTCTGGACCGCGGGCGTCGCGGGCACCGCGGGCTGAGTCGGGGCGCCCTGCCGTCCGTGGCACGGCTCGTAGAATGGAGCCATGTCCGAGACTCCCCGCCAGACGCCGTCGGCGCCCCTCGAACCCGGAATGCGCGCTCCGCTGTCGGTGATCGACGTGCTGGCATTCGTCGTCGAGCTGCTGGCGTTCGCCATTCTGGCGATCTGGGGCTTCGCGATGTGGGCGTTCCCGTGGAACATCGTCGTCGGCATCGGCGCCCCCGTCGTCGCGATCCTGGTCTGGGCGCTGTTCGTCTCGCCGCGTGCGGTCTTCGAAGTGCACCCGTTCGTGCGTGCGGTGGTCGAGCTGCTCGTCTACGTCTCGGCGACCCTCGCACTGTGGAGCATGGGGCTCACCTGGATCGGACTGGCCTTCGGCGCCGTCGCGGTGACGGTGGGCGTCCTGGCCGGTCGGCGCCGCCTCGCGTGAGCGACACGGCCGAAGTCCTCGCGCTCCTGCGCGCCGCGCTCGGCGATCGCGTCGACACCGCACCGGCCTCCCTCGCCGCCGCCCGTGCCGACAAGTCGGGGCATGCGGCATCCGGAACCCCGCTGGCCGTCGTGCACGCGGCATCCGTCGACGACGTGCAGCAGACGCTGCGCATCGCGACCGCGACGGGCACGCCGGTGGTCACGCGCGGCGCCGGCACGGGCCTGGCCGGCGCCGCGAACGCGGGCGAGGGCGAGATCGCCCTCTCGATGCGCGCGATGGACCGCATCCTCGAGGTGCGCCCCGACGACCTGCTCGCGGTGGTCGAACCCGGCATCCTGAACGCCGATCTGAACACCGCGCTCGCCGAACACGGGCTGTGGTGGGCGCCCGATCCGGCCAGCCGCGCGATCTCGACGGTCGGCGGCAACATCGCGACCGGCGCCGGCGGGCTGCTGTGCGCGAAGTACGGCGTCGTGCGCGATGCCGTTCTCGGCGTCGATCTCGTGCTCGCCGACGGCCGGTTGCTGCACCTCGGTCATCGCACCGTGAAGGGCGTGACGGGTCTGGATCTGACGTCGCTCGTGATCGGCTCGGAGGGCACACTGGGCGTCGTCGTCGGGGCGACGCTCACGCTGCGCCGACTTATTCCCGGAGAGGTATGCACCATTGCGGCGACGTTCGCCGACGTGCGGACGGCGGCCGTCGCCTCGTCGGCGGTCACCGCCTCGGGCGCCCAGCCGGCGATCATGGAGCTGATGGATGCGGCTTCCCTCGCGGCCGTCCACGCGCTGCTGCACCTCGAGCCGCCGGCTCCCGGCGCGGCTCAACTCACGATCCAGACCGACGGCCCGGCCGCCGCCGCGGAAGCGGACGCGATCGCAGCCGTGCTGACGGAGGCGGGGGGCTCGCCGTCTCTCACGACCGTGAGGAAGGCGAGCGGTTGCTCGCGATCCGCCGCTCGATGCACCCTGCGATGGAGTCGCTGGGCACGACCCTCATCGAGGACGTCTCGGTGCCGCGGAGCGCCCTGCCGGCGATGTTCGACGAGATCGCCCGCGTCGAGCGTGATCACGGGGTCGTGATCCCGACCGTCGCGCACGCCGGCGACGGCAACCTGCACCCGAACTTCATCTTCGACGCCGTGCCCGACGCGGACGGTGTCGTCGACGTGCCGGAGGCGATCTGGGATGCCGCGGACGATCTCTTCCGCGCCGCCCTCCGGCTCGGCGGCACCCTCACGGGCGAGCACGGCATCGGGGTGCTCAAGCGTCGCTGGCTCGCCGATGAGCTGGGCGATGATCAGTGGGAGCTGCAGCGCCGGATCACCCGCGTGTTCGATCCGGCCGGCATCCTGAACCCCGGCAAGGTCTTCGAACCGTGACGGGTCCGCGCATCTTCGTGAGTGCCGCCGTGATCACGGATGCCGCCGGCCGGGTGCTCGTCGTGCGCAAGCACGGCACCTCGGTCTTCATGCAGCCGGGCGGCAAGCCCGAGCCGGGCGAGAGCGCGGCCGAGGCGCTCTCGCGGGAGCTGTACGAGGAGGTCGGGCTCGTGGTCGCGGCGGACGCGCTGGAGCCGCTCGGAACGTTCGAATCGGATGCCGCGAACGAGCCGGGGCATCGGGTGGTCGCCGCCGCCTTCCGCACCACGGCCGAGCCGGCGGAGCTTTCGGCGCGGGCCGAGATCGCCGAGCTGCGCTGGATCACCCCGGCCGATGTCGCGGCGATGCGGCTGGCCCCACTGAGCCTCGACCACCTGCTGGCGCTCGCCTGGGGCTGAGCGCGGGGCCGGTCAGAACTACAGTCCCTGCCAGGCGGGCTTGTTCGCGAACGTGTAGCGGTAGTACTCCGCGAAGCGGAGGGTCGATGCCGCGGCTTCGTCGACCACGACCGTGGCGTGCGGGTGCAGCTGGATCGCCGATCCGGGAAGGGATGCCGTCACCGGACCCTCGAGCGCTCCCGCGACCGCCGCGGCCTTGCCCTCGCCGAACGCGAGCAGCACGAGGTGCCGGGCGCGCAGGATCGTGCCGAGCCCCTGCGTGATGCAGTGGCGCGGAACATCGTCGATCGAGTCGAAGAACCGCGCGTTGTCCTCGCGGGTCTGGGTCGTGAGGGTCTTGACGCGAGTGAGCGAGGCGAAGGACGAGCCCGGCTCGTTGAAGCCGATGTGACCGTCGGTGCCGATACCGAGGATCTGCAGATCCACCCCGCCCGCCTCGGCCAGCGCGCGCTCGTACGAGTCGCCCGCATGCTCGATACCCTCGAGCGACCCGTCGGGCACGTGGACGCGCGCCGGGTCGAGACCGAGCGGCTCGACCACTTCCCTCGTGATGACCGACCGGTAGCTCTCGGGATGCGACGGGTCGAGCCCCACGTACTCGTCGAGCGCGAATCCTCGCACCCGCGACATGTCGACCCCCGCCAGCCGGGCGGGCAGCGCCTCGTATACCGGCACGGGAGTCGACCCGGTCGCAAGTCCCAGCACGGCGTCGGGGTTCGCGTGCACGAGCCGCGCGATCTCGTCGGCCACGATCGCGCCAGCAGTGGCGGCATCCGGGACGATGACCACTTCAGCCACGGGTGAACGCCCCCTCCCGCGCGGCGCCCACGAGCGCCGCGCCGAGCGCCGCCGCCGGAGAGCCGGCGGGCAGCAGCTCGACCCGCTCCTCGAGGCGCAGCGAGCGCATGAACGGCGACGCCTCGGCGCTCGCGGCCAGCTCTGCGGTGACATCCGCCATGAGCCGCGGGCCGAGCCCGGTGATGCCGCCGCCGAGGACGACGGCATCCACGTCCGCCGTGAGCACGAGCACCCGGACGGCCGCGGCAACGCCACGGGCGAGGCCGGCGCGCAGCTCTCGAGCGAGCGGGTCGCCCGCGTCTGCGGCGTCGAACACGTCGCGCACGGGCAGGGCGCCGGGCCGGCCCCAGCGCTCGGCGATGGCCCCGCCTCCGGCGAGCGCTTCGATGCAGCCGCGCTGGCCGCAGCGGCACTGCGGGCCGTGGGGATCGATCGAGATGTGCCCCACCTCGCCGGCGGTGCCCCGCGCACCGCGCCACAGTTCACCGTCGGTGACGATGCCCGCCGCGACGCCGGTGCCGAGATTCAGGTAGGCCATCGAGCCGGCGCCCCCGGATCTCAGTGCGTGCGCGCCGAATGCCGCAGCCTTCACGTCGTTCTCGACACGCACCGGCACCCCGAGTTCGGGGCCGACGGCGGCGGCGAGATCGAGTTCGTCCACGCCGAGATTGACGGCGTGCACGACGCGGGCGGTGCCGGGTTCGACCTGACCGGGGATGCCGATCCCCACGGACTCGATCGCCCCCACCTGCTCCGCGAGCGAGCGCACGGCCTCCAGGACGGTCCGGATGACGGCATCCGATCCCCAGCCGGTCGAGAGGCGGACCCGCGCGGCGATCGTGCCCGCCGAGTCGACGGCGACGGCATCCGTCTTGGTCCCTCCGATGTCGAGGCCGACCTTCATCTGCCCGCCTCCCTGCGGGAGGCGGCGATCGTTCCGGCGCGCATCAGCCCTTGACCGCCCCTGCCACCAGACCGCCGGTCATGCGACCCTGCACGATGAGGAAGAAGATGACGACGGGAATCGAGATGAGCGTCGCGCCGGCCATCACCGCACCCCAGTTCGTGGCTTCCGTCGCCGACTGGAACGAATTGAGCCAGGTCGGCAGTGTGAGGTTGTAGCCCTTCATCAGCAGCAGCGCCATCGTGAACTCGTTCCACGACTGGATGAAGGCGAAGATGCCGGTCGCGACCAGGCCGGGCGCCAGCAGCGGGAAGGTGACTTTCCAGAAGGCCTGCGACTTCGTGCACCCGTCGATCATCGCGGCCTCTTCGAGATCTGCCGGCACGCCAGCGACGAAGCCCCGAAGAGTCCAGATCGTGAAGGGGATGACCGAGGCGAGATAGACGATGCCCAGTCCGAGCATCGTGTTCATCAGACGCCAGTCGTCGATCATGCCGTAGATCGTGAACATCATGGCCTCGCCGGGGATCATCTGGATGATGAGCACCGACACGATGAACATCCGGCGACCACGGAAGTGGAAGCGCGCGACGGCGACGGAGGCGAGGAAGGCGAACAGCAGTGTCGCGACCAGCACACCGGCAGTGACGATCACCGACGTCATCAGGCCGTGCGGGAAGTCCGTCTGACCGGGGGCGGCTTCGCGCGTCCACGCGGTCACGTAGTTCTTGAACGTGAGCTCGAGAGGCAGAAGGCTGGGCGTGCGGCTGATGATCTCGTTGCTCGGCGTGAGCGACATGTTCACCATCCAGTACACCGGGAAGACCGAGCACAGGAAGACGACGACAGCGGCGATGTTCAGGAACGTCCTCGTCGCCACCCGCTTGCCGGACGGACGCCGCGCCTCGATCGAATGGCGTCGGGGTGCTTTGGGCCGGCCACCATCCTCGAGGATCTCGTCGACGCCGATCGTGCCCAGCTGCGTGCTCGCGTTGATCTGAGTGCTCACAGCTCTTCTCCCTTCAGAGTGGAGCGCACGTATCGCCACGACAGCACGAGCAGCAGGATGACCATGATGACGCCGATCGCCGACGTGAACCCGAAGTCGCCGGGCCCCTGACGGAACATGTACGTGCCGAGGACGTTCGTCTCGGATGCCAGCCCGCCGCGAGACTGGAGGGCGTAGACCTGGGTGAAGATGCGCAGATTCCAGATGATCTGGAGCACGAGCACGACCAGCAGGACGCTGCGGATGTAGGGGAAGACCACGAAGCGGAAGCGCTTGATCCCGATCGCGCCGTCGAGGGATGCCGCTTCGAGGACTTCGCCGGGAACCTGACCGAGAGCGGCGTAGGTGGTGAAGGCGACGAATGGCACACCCTGCCAGACGACGATGATCGTCAGCACGAAGAAGAACGACCACGGGTCGATCAGCCAGGAATGGTTCGTCCAGTCGCTCGTGCCGGTGATCGTGTTCAGCGCCCAGTTGACGACGCCGTACTGGGTGTCGAAGATCCACCCCCACACGACGGTCGCCGCGAGCGGCGGCATCGCCCACGCCAGGAGCAGGCCGACCGACACCAGCACCCGCCAACCGCGCCCCAGCCGCGTCATGAGCACCGCCACCAGAACACCGAGTCCGATGATCAGCACCGTCATCGCGACCATGAGTCCCAGGCTGCGCACGAGCACGACAGGGAAGTCCGACGAGGTGAACACCTCGATGTAGTTGTCGAAGCCGACGAAGTTCGGCCAGGTGCCCTGAACTTTGTTCTTCACGCTGTAGTCGGTGAAGGACTGGATGACCATGAGGACGGCGGGATAGCCGACCATGACCCCAAGGATGATCACGGAAGGGCCGAGCAGGGTCCAGCCGCCGCGGGCTTCGCGGCGCGCGCGTCGACGCTCGCGAGAGACGGGCGGACGGGATTCGCGGCGTTCGGAAGTCGACGGCCGGGCTGCGGTCGCTGTTTCGCTCATGTCGCCTCCTCTCTGAGTGGGTCTCGATGGACAAGCCGGAGGGGCCCAGGCGCGCGACCCGGACCCCTCCAGGTGTACTACTTGTTGAGGATCGCTTCGATCTGTGCGTCGAGATCCTCGGCGATGGCCTTGACGTCGCCGCCCTGGGCGATCTTGACCAGCGCGTCCGGGATGACCAGCGCGGCCTCCACCTCAGCCCAGTTGGGGCTCATCGGGGTGAACTTCGAGTTCGCGAGCGCGGTCGCCTGGGCCTGCGTGATCGCGTCGTCCGGCAGCGAGGATGCCGCCGAGATAATTCCCGGAGTCAGTCCGCCTTCGGCGAGCAGCTGCTGGTAGCCCTCGGAGAGGAGCACCTTGAGCGCGGCCTTGGCCATCTCCGGGTTCGCACTCTTCTGCGCGACGGCGACGTTCGACCCGCCGGCGAAGATCGGAGCAGTCTCGCCCGCCTTCAGACCGGGCAGGGGGAAGGCCGCGAGGTCCTTGCCGTACGTCTCGGGGCAGCCGGGGTTCTCCGCGTCGGCCGCAGCAAGGATCGACCACTTGACCCAGCCCGGCGCCGAGAGGAAGCCGACCTCGCCCGCGCAGAACGGGACCTGCGGGTTGGCCTCGTCACCGTCGGCGGGAGCGATCGTCGCGTTGAGGTAGACCTCCTGAAGCTGCTCGAGGCCCGCGACGCTCTCGTCGCTGGCGAACTGCGCATCCCATTCGTCGCCGTCCTGGACCGCGATCTCGCCGCCGTGCGCCCAGACGTACGGAAGGGCGTTGTACCAGTCCTTGCCGGGCGCGTAGATGCCCGACACTGTGTCGGTGGTCATCGCGACGCCTTGCGCGACGTAGTCGTCCAGCGTTTCGGGAACCCCACCCGTGACGATCTGCGGGCTGTAGAACACGATGCGACCGCCCGCGTAGTACGGGGCTGCGTAGAACGCGCCATCATAGGTTCCGGCATCCACGAGGCCGGGGAGCAGGTCATCGCCACCGAGATCTTCTTTGATGTCGCTGATGTCGGCGAACAGTCCCTGATCGATGAAGCCGAGCGCCTGAGTGTTGCCGACCTCCACCACGTCGGGAGCGTCGTTGGACGAGAGCGCGGCGACGTAGGTCTCGCTCGTGTCCGCCCAGGTCTTCTCCTCGACAGTGAGGGTCCAGCCTTCGTTCTCGGCCTCGAACGTCTCCTTGAGGTAGTCGCGCGCGGCGTCCGGCGTGTCGGTTCCGACGAGCCAGACCGTGATCTCGCCCTCCGCCGCCTCACCGGCCGCGCCGCCGCTGCCGCCCGCGCAGCCGGCGAGCACGACAGCCGAAGCGCCGACGAGCGCGAGTGCTCCGAGCTTCTTGTTCATGGTGTCTTCCTTCGTGTTTCTCTTGGTGGGTTTCCGGGGGCCGGGTGACCTGTCCGGGGGGATTCACTACATGTGGAGGTGCCTTGCTCCGGGGTCTACGAGACCCCGAGCTGTCCGGAGAGGACCATGACGGCCGCTCCGCGCAGGACGATGTCCTGGCCTTGCTCCGTCATCCGCACGCGGACGCCGTCATGGAACTCGGCGAGCGTCCGTGCGCGGAGGGTCTCGACGGTCGCGTGTGCGAGGGGTCCGTCGAGAAGTTCAGGGGGTCCGGAGAGGACGATCTCCGAAACATCGAGCACGCCGACGATCGGAGCGAGCGCGATTCCGAGCCGCTCCCCCGCGTCGCGCAGGATGCCGTCGCGGGCGTCGTCGTCGGATGCCGCAGCCAATCGTGCGGTCAGGGCCGGCACCGAGAGCCAGGCTTCGAGGCAGCCGACCTTGCCGCACGCGCAGACGGGACCGCCGTCGGTCCCGACGGTGACGTGTCCGATCTCGCCCGCGGCGAAGTGCGCGCCGCGCATGGGCTGCCCCGAAGCCAGCAGGCCGGAGCCGACACCGCGGCCCACCTTCACGAGCAGCACGTCGTCGCCGGCTCCGCCGAAGGTGTACTCGGCGAGCACGGCGGCATTCGCGTCGTTCGCGACGAGCACGGGCAGACCGAGCGCGGTCTTCAGCGCTCCCTCCAGATCGAATCCCGCCCAGCGCAGGTTGGGCGCCGAGAGGATCACTCCGCTGTCATCGACGATGCCGGGGGTTCCCACCCCGATGCCCAGTACCGGAGCATGTGCGTCGCCGACGAGGTCGCGGGCGAGCTGGACGACGGCCTCGATCACGTCGCCGTCGGTCACGATCGGAACTTCGCGCCGGGCGACGATGTCACCGTCCAGGGTCAGCACCGCGCCGATGAAGGCATCCGCGCCCGAGAGGTCGATCCCGACGATGCGGTGGCCGTCCCGGTCGAGGTCGACCAGCATCGCGGGCTTGCCGGGTCCGGACGCCTCGCGCACGCCCATCTCGGCGACGAAGCCGTCGGCGATGAGGTCGGAGATGAGGTCGGAGATGGTGACGCGGGTCAGTCCGGTCTCACGCGAAAGGTCCGCGCGGCTCATCGCACCCTGGTGGAAAAGGGTCTGCAGGAGCAGTGAGCGGTTGTGACCTCGGGCGTGCTCCGGAAGGACCTTGCCGCCCTGGCGCAGGGCACGACCGGGTCCGAACGATCGACCGTTCGGGTGGGTCTGCGGCGGCTCGAGAGTCGAAGAGCCGTGGTGCGCTTCCGGTATGGACATGTTTGTTAGTACACCTTACGAACATTCATTCCGCAAGCTCGCGACCACATTTGCACGGGGTGTTTACAAAACCGTTACATTGCCGGGCGCTTAGGCTTGGACCATGTCTCCCAAGATCGCGGCCGTCATGATCGCTGCCGTCGCCATGCTCGGCCTGAGCGCGTGCGCGGCCTCCTCCCCCGCGGAGCCGGAGAGCGAAGCCACGTCGCAGAGCTCCGACCAGCCCGGCGACGAAGGGCAGTCGACAGCCGATGCCTGCGCGCTGGTGCAGGAGAGCATCGAAGAGGCGACCGCCGATTTCGAGAGCGCCGCGACCTCCGACCCGGCGACCGCCGTCGAGGCGATGAGATCTGCCGCCGAGAAGCTCGGCGAGACGGCGACGCAGGTCACGAACGACGAAGTCGCCGCCCTCCTGCCCTCGCTCGAGAGCATGTTCACCGAGGTGGGCGAGGTCATGGATGCGATCGTCCAGGGCGACACCACCAAGGTCGACGATCTCTCCGAACTCGGCACGAAGTTCCGCGAGACGAGCGAGGCGTTCCAAGAGGTCTGCGCCGCCTGACCCCTCGACCCGAAGTGGCCGTCGCGGATCCGTGATGGTTCCGTTGTCCGACCCCGCGTGCGCGTCCCGTACCATTGAGAGACGTGTTTGCAGCCGGGGGGTGATGGCATGACGGATCTGGCCACCAGGCCCGGCGCCGAAGAGGCGCCGATCGACGACGCCACGACGCCTCTCGACACGGATGCCGCATCGCCCGCAGACGGTGACGGCGACGCACCGAAACTCCAGTGGGCGCCACCTGAGCCGGCGCCCCGCAAGCGCCATCTCGCGCTCTGGCTCGGCATCCCCGCAGGAATCGCGGTGGTCGCGCTGGTCGCCTCCTCGCTGGTCCTGATCGCGCCGGGCACCTCGGTCGCCGGAGTGCCGGTGGGCGGGCTCACGCCCGGCGCCGCTGCCGACGCCGTGCAGACCCAGCTCGCCGAGACCACCGTCGTGCTGGTCGGCGCACTCGGCGATCCCGAAGTGACAGGCGCAGAGCTCGGCGCCTTCTTGGACGCCCGCGCGCTGGCCGACCGCGCCTTCAGCGAGCACCCGATGTGGAACCTGACGACATGGTTCGCCGACCCCACGAGCGCCGCGGTGCGCATCGACGCGGAAGCGGCGACCGCCACCCTGCGCGAGGCCGCGCCCGCACTGTTCAGCGACCCCGTCGACGCGACGATCGCCTGGGATGCGGCGACGGCGAGCTTCGCGGCCACTGCGGACGTGCCGGGCACGGGCGTCGACGTCGAGGCGGTGCGCCTTGCGCTCCAGGCGGCGCTGGCCGACGGCACCGAGCGCGTCGAGATCGACGCGGCACCCGCCGAGATCCCTGCGGTCACCGTGGCATCGGCGGCCGAGGAAAGTGTCGCCTCGCTCAACGGCATGCTCGACACGGCGGGCTTCTACGTCGGCGACGAGCGCACCGTGCCGATCGACCGCGCGGCGCTGGCGTCCTGGATCTCCGTCGCACCAGACGGCGAGGGCTCCTTCGAGATCACCGCGGACGCGGCCGCCATCCAGCCGATGATCGACGGCCTCGCGCCCCTGGTGAACCGGGCGGCCGAAGACGGCAAGGTCATCACCGATTCCGGTGGCAACGTGCTGCGCGAAGAGGCTGCGGGCATCTCCGGCCGCGCGCTGGGCGACACGTCCGGCGTGGCCTCCGATTTCGCCGCACAGCTGTCGACCGGCAATGCCGCCTTCGCGCTGCCGGTCGCCGAAGTCGCCCCCGTGGTGACGACCCTGGCACGTCGCATCGAAGTCGACCTCGGCGATCAGCGTGCGTATCTCTTCGAGAACGAGAACGTCGTACAGTCGTGGTACATCTCGTCGGGCACGTTCGGCAACGACACCGACACGGGTCGCTTCCGGATCAGCGCGAAGCTCTCCTCGCAGAACATGGGCAACCCCGACCTGACGAAGGCGCCGTACTACTACACGAAGAACGTCCCGTGGGTCATGTACTACAACGGCGACGAGGCTCTGCACGGTGCGTACTGGCACAACAACTTCGGCAACCGCATGAGCCACGGGTGCGTGAACATGCCGGTGGATGCCGCCGCCTTCGTCTACAGCTGGGCGCCCATGGGCACCGAGGTGTGGGTGCACTCGTAGGAGCGCCTCAGAGGCGTTCGGCGAGGAATGCCGCCTGCTTCAGCCACTGGTAGGTCTGTCCGCCTTCGTGCTCGTTGAACGGGTAGATCTCGATCGCCTTCTCTCCCGCGTAGCGGTTGTATGCCGCGTACACGGTCGACGGCGGACAGACCGGATCGAGCAGCCCGACCGAGAAGAGCGCCGGTGCCGTCGCGCGCGCCGCAAACGTCACGCCGTCGAAGTACGAGAGCGTGCGGAAGACGCGCTCCTCGGCGCCGCGGTGGATCGAGAGGTAGCGCACGATCTCCTGGTACGGGTCATGGTCGGTCAGCCCGACCGCGCGCTCGAAGTGGCAGAGGAACGGCACGTCCGGCAGCGCCGCGACGACGCCCTCCCCCAGCGCGGCCGCCGCGAGCGTGATGCCCCCGCCCTGGCTGCCGCCGCACACGACGACGCGGTCGGAATCGACGCGGTCGAAGGTGCGGACGGCGTCGATCGCCCGCACCGCGTCGGCGTACACGCGGCGGTAGTAGTACTCGTCCGGACTGTCGATCCCCCGTGTCATGAAGCCGCTGAACGAGGCACCCGTGCCGTGCGGCTCCGGCGTCGTGCCACCGGAGCCCCACGCCGAGCCCTGTCCGCGCGTATCCATGAACAGGTACGCGTACCCGGATGACACCCACCCCAGCCGCTCCACCGGCAGGCCTCTGCCGCCGCCGTAGCCGTTGTACTCGACGACGACCGGCAGAGGGCCTTCGGTGCCGGCGGGCACGAGGAACCAGGCCTTGATCGGGTCTCCCGCGAATCCCGGAAAGGTCACGTCGAACACCTCGACGGTCTTCAGCGGGCTTTCCACCCTCGCGACGGAGACCGGCCGGTCGCACCCGCGCGCCTCGGCGATGGTGCGGGTCCAGAACTCGTCGAAATCCGCAGGCTCGGCGATCGCCGGCCGGTAGTCCTGCAGCTCTTCGGGTGACAGGTCGAATCTCGGCATCTCAGAGCGCCTCCACGTCCAGGACGAATGCCTGCGCCGGCCACAGGGTGGGCAGCTGAAGGCCCACGCGTTCCAGAACAGACCCGGCCACGACGATCTCGCCGGTCGTGAACCACTCAGGAGCGATCCAGCCGTACGCCGCGGCCCCGATCTCCCTCCGCACGCGGACCCGATAGGTCGCCTCCGCCCGCAGGCCCGGGATGCGCAGCCGCTCCGCGCGGGCATCCTCGAGGCTCGCGACGGTGGCGACCACGACGACGGCCCGCCGTGCGTCGGGGCCGACGAATCCGGTCACCCGCCAGGCCGGATCGCGCAGGTCGGGGTGCGCGACCGTGCCGCCGTGGATCACCGGCCGCAGTTCACGGTAGAGCGCGGCGAAGCGCGCGATCGTCCCAAGCTCTTCGTCGTCGCAACCGAGGATGTCCCACTCGAAGCCGGACGAGCCCAGCAGGCTCGTCGCCATGCGGTACGACAGCGCTGTCGTGCGGCCCGAACTGTGCGACTCGGTCGGACCGACGTGGGCGCCGACGAGCTCCGGCGGCAGCAGCAGTCCGGTCCAGCGCTGGATGTCCTGCCGCTCGACCGGATCGTTCGAGTCGCTCGCCCACACCCGATCGCACACCGCCATGATCCCCAGATCGGTGCGCGCGCCGCCGCTCGAGCACGATTCGATCTCCAAACCCGGATGAGCCTGCTTCAGCTCGGCGATCAGGCGGTAGACCGCCTGCATCTGGGCGTGGGTGCCGGGCCTGCCGGCGTGCACGCTCTCGGTCAGATCGCGGTTGTGGTCCCACTTGATGAAGTCGATGCCCAGTTTGCCGACGAGGGCGTCGATCTGACCGCGCACGTGCGCGTACGCGTCGGGATGGGCGAGGTCCATCACGTACTGCGTACGCCAGGACACCTCCGGGGCGTGGTCGAGATGACCGGGGTCGTGCAGCAGCCAGTCCGGATGGGCGCGGGCGACCTCCGAGTCGGTGCTGATCATCTCGGGCTCGAACCAGAGACCGAACTCCATTCCGAGCGCGTGGACCTTCTCGGCGAGCGGGGCGAGACCGTCGGGCCAGGCGTTCCTGTCGACGACCCAGTCGCCGAGGCTCGTCGTGTCATCGCGCCGACCCAGGAACCAGCCGTCATCCAGTACGAAGCGCTCGATGCCGACCGCCGCTGCGCGCTCCGCCAGCGCCGCGATGCGCTGCGGATCGTGGTCGAAGTACACCGCCTCCCAGGTGTTCAGGGTGAGCGGGCGGGCGGAGGAGGGATGCCGCTCCCGTCCGCGCAGCCAGGTGTGCGCCCTCCCGGCCATCGCATCGAGCCCGTCGGCCGCCCAGATGAACGCGCCGCGGGGCGCACGGTAGGTCTCCCCGGCCCGCAGCACGATCTCTCCGGGACGCAGCAGTTCGCCCGCCCCGATCAGGGTGACCGCGTCGGTGACGCGGTCGACTCGATAGGTCACGTCCGACGACCAGGCGAGATGGGTCGCCCACAGCGCGCCGGAGCGCCACCGCGGCTCCGCCTCGGAGGCGAGGAACAGGGTGGGCGCATCGTGCCCGGGTCGGCCACGCCGGGACTGGCGCACCGTAGAGCCGGGCGGCATCCCCGTCGTCACCGGTCGCTTCTCGCGTGTCCACCGCCCGTCGAAGGTGGTCAGGTGCGTCGTCGTCGTGGGAACCGGCAGGGTCGGCTCCAGCCAGTCGACCTCGAACCGCTCGTCCGCGTCAGCGGTCTCCGCCACCGACAACGCGGCATCCGTCCACACGACCCCGCCCGTCTCGATCGCGATCGTCCATTCGAGACGGAGAGCGGATGCCGCATCCCGCGCGATCATGACGATCCGCGTTCCGTCATCGGAGAGCTCGGTGGTCACCTCGCTCCAGCGGCAGTGGTGCAGGACGCCGGCGCGTCGCACCTGCAGTCCCGGTCGACCCGTCCAGCCATCACCCTCCTGCGGCAGGACGGAGAGCTGCCATGCGGCGTCGAGCGTGCTCGGCGCGGACTGGCGGCTGACTCCTGCCGCGAGCTGCGCGAGTGCCTCCGCGGACAGCGCGCCCAATGCCGGCCCCCAGTGCAGCACGCGAGGCAGCCCCCGACCGCGGGCGTCGATCACCAGACCGACACCGTGCGCCTCCGCCTGGAGGATGTCCTCGGTCATGCGTGTTCTCCTTCTGACGGGGGTCTCTCTCCGGTGCCGCGTTCGATGATCCACGTCGGAAGCTCGATCTGCCGGGTGAATCCCCCGGGATCGCCGATGCGCGCCATCGCCGCGAGGGCCTTCGACCCTCGACCGGCTCAGGCCTCGACCGGCTCAGGCTTCGACCGGCTCAGGCTTCGACCGGCTCAGGCTTCGACCGGCTCAGGCTTCGACCGGCTCAGCCGAGGCCGCTGATGATCTCGTTGAAGGTCTGGGAGGGGCGCATGACGTCCTCGACGAGCTGCGGGTCGGGGCGGTAGTAGCCGCCGATGTCGACGGGCGAGCCTTGCACCGCGAGCAGCTCGGCGACGATCGTCTGCTCCTGCGCGGCGAGCGCCTCGGCGACGGGCGCGAAGATCGCGCCCAGCTCGGGATCGGCGCTCTGCGACGCCAGCTCCTGCGCCCAGTACAGCGCGAGGTAGAAGTGGCTGCCACGGTTGTCGATCGTGCCCAGCGCGCGCCCGGGCGACTTGTCGTTCTCGAGGAACGTGCCGGTCGCGGCATCCAGCGTGTCGGCCAGCACCTGCGCCTTGGCGTTGCCGGCGAAAGTCGCGACGTGCTCGAGCGAGGCTGCCAGGGCGAAGAACTCGCCGAGCGAGTCCCAGCGCAGGTAGTTCTCCTCGACGAGCTGCTGCACGTGCTTCGGTGCCGAGCCGCCCGCGCCGGTCTCGAAGAGACCGCCGCCGGCGAGCAGGGGAACGATGCTGAGCATCTTCGCCGACGTGCCGACCTCGAGGATCGGGAACAGGTCGGTCAGGTAGTCGCGCAGCACATTTCCGGTCACCGAGATGGTGTCCAGGCCGTGCCGCATCCGGGCCAGGCTGTAGCGGGTCGCCTCGGCGGGGGCCAGGATCGAGATCTGGATGCCGTGGGTGTCCATCGTCGCGAGAGCCTGGTAGACCTTCGCGATGACCTGAGCGTCGTGCGCGCGATTGACGTCCAGCCAGAACACGGCAGGCGCCCCGGTGGCACGGGCACGACTGACCGCCAGGCGCACCCAGTCGACGAGGGGGATGTACTTCGTCTGGGTGGCGCGCCAGATGTCGCCCTTCTGGACGTCGTGCTCGATCACGACCTGACCGTCCCCATCGACGACCTGCACCACTCCGGGGGCGGCGATCTCGAACGTCTTGTCGTGGCTGCCGTACTCCTCCGCAGCCTGCGCCATCAGGCCCACGTTCGAGACGCTGCCGATGGTCGCGGGGTCCAGCGGACCGTTCGCGATGACGTCGTCGATCGTCGCCTGATAGATGCTGGCGTACGACGAATCGGGGATGACCGCGAGCGTGTCGTCCTCGCCGCCGTCCGCTCCCCAGAGCTTGCCGCCGTTGCGCACGAGGGCGGGCATCGAGGCGTCGACGATGACGTCTGAGGGAACGTGCAGGTTCGTGATGCCCTTGTCGGAATTCGTGTACGACAGGCGCGGTCCGCGCTCGAGGTCGGCGGCGACGGCCGCAGCGATCTCCGCACCGCCGTCGACATCACCGAGGCCGGCGAGGATCGAGCCGAGCCCGTTGTTCGGGCTGAGACCAGCTGCCTCCAGTGCGTCGCCGTAGGTCGCGAACACGTCGGGGAAGTACGCCTTGACGACGTGGCCGAAG
>NZ_WOYQ01000073.1 GCF_011620665.1 Microbacterium sp. | reverse complement strand
GCCCGCCGATCACCCCATCCGAGCCCACCCAAGGCTCATCGGTGGATCGAGGCTATGGGGCGCTGCTCGCTGTCGGGTGATTGCGCGTCGACCAGCAACCCCAGTGGATCGAATGCGCGCGCCCTACCCTGCAGAGGTTCTGTTGCCGGCATGTGAACAGATGGCCGGGCCTGCCCGTGGTGCCGGCACTCACCTACTTCCGACGCAACGCCGGCATGACGCGCGGCAATTGCCCGAGCCCTCGCCCCAGCCTGACCACGCGAGCCCAGATCTTGGGCCACGGGCGGTCACGCACTTCGGGGTGCTCCGCGAGCAGATCGTGGTCGGTCGGCCAGATACCGTGCCGCAAGAGCAGGGCTTTCTGCGACCAGGGGACACGGCGCAGACCGATGAGCCACGAGGCGACCCGGCCCTGTCGCCCTGCAACTTTCCGGTGCCACTCGCGATACTCCGGGCTGTCGAGGTCGGCCGGCGTGACACTCACCGGCACGCCCAGCGCGGGGAGAACCTCGCGAAGAGGTGCGACGCTGCCCGTGGACTGCGATAGTGCGCGCAGATCGTCGCGGTCTTGCTCAGTGAGCGTGAGCGCGAGCAGGCCTTCGAGTTCGCGATCGTGACGGGGCTGCGCGGCCTGTCCTCGCAGCGAATGCAGAGCGAGGATGAGCACGTTGCTCATGCGGTCGGGTACCGCCGAGGGGTGGTGGGCGAACGCCAGCTCCTGCCGACGTGACCACAGCACATCGAACACCTCGGCGGGTGGTTCCAAGAAGCCGGGCCAGTATGAGTGCACGTCGATCGAGTTGGGCCAGCCGTCTCGGCGGAGCGTGACAGAGTGCAGCGTGAACAGCTCGTTCGGGAAGGTGTCGAGAAACTCTGTCCACCCGGCAGCCTTGACGATCTCGAGAAACTCCTCGAACCGGCTCGGCTCGATCAGCACGTCGACGTCTGATGACGCATGCCGTTCGCGCAGCCCCTGGTGCGACAGCGCGCGGCCTTTCAAGACGAGAAGTCGGATGCCGTTCGCCAGCGCCTGCTCGTGCATCCAGGCCGTGCACAGCTCGATCGCCTCGTCGAGCCGCAGCTGGGCAACGGGCAGGGGCGCGCTCTCAGACGGCAAGGCTTCGTTGCCGGCGGGCCGAGAGGCGCACCGCGAGGGCGCCGCCGCCGAGGAGAAGCACGCCAGAGGCGCCCCAGATCGTGACGAGAAGGCTGAGGTCTGCCGACGGACTCGCCGCAGATGCTTCCGCTGAAGAGGCGGCGACAGTCGTTGCCGCCGTCGGCACATACACAGCCGAAGCCGACGCGTTCACCGACGAAGCGTCGGCCAGGTACTCGGCGCCGCTGGCCACCGCAGGAACGGCCAGGATGCTGACCCCGACGAGCACAGTCGCTACTGCGGCCGTGGCAACAGAAGTCTTCATGGCTCACGCCTTTGCGTTGTTCGTAACGTCCGATGGATCCGGTGATCAGGGCGCCGTTGAACTGATCGGTGGTGCTGCGGAGGGCGGTCGTGCTGTCACTCAGCGTTCTCCCAGTGTAGGGATGTCATGTTACGTGCGCGTGAACATCCCCCTTCGGTCTGCGCTTGTGAGCGGCGATGTCCGATGCCTGTGGAGACGGGGGACCGCTCTCAGATTCCGTTGGATTGACGCGGCTCCGCAAGCTGCTTACGGTCGGCCCATCCCGTAGTACGTCCACCCCGCCGCCCGCCACGCCGCCGCATCGAGCCCGTTGCGACCGTCGACGACCACACGGCCCGTCGCGAGCGTTGCGGCGTGCTCAGGTGAGAGATCGCGGCGGTACTCGTCCCACTCGGTGACGAGAATCACCCCGTCGGCTCCGCGGAGGGCTTCGTCACGCTCGGCGACGTAGTTGAGTTGCGGGTGGATGCGGCGGGCATTCTCGATCGCTTCGGGATCGGTGATCGTCACCCAGGCGCCCAGGCCGTGCAGCTTCACGGCGACATCGAGGGCGGGCGAGTCGCGCACGTCGTCGCTGTGCGGCTTGAAGGCGGCGCCCAGCACGGTGATGTTCTTCTTGAACACCGACCCGCCGAACGCGCCGACGACGAGTTCGACGGCACGATCGCGGCGGCGCAGGTTGATGGCATCGACCTCGCGAAGGAACCCCACCGACTCACCGCGACCGAGCTCCTCAGCGCGGGCCGAGAACGCTCGGATGTCCTTCGGCAGGCATCCGCCGCCGAAGCCGATGCCGGCGCCGAGGAACCGCCGTCCGATGCGCGCATCGTGGCCGATCGCGTCGGCGAGCTGAGTGACGTCGGCTCCGGTGACCTCGGCGATCTCGGCCATCGCATTGATGAAGGAGATCTTCGTGGCGAGGAACGCGTTCGCGGCGACCTTGACCAGTTCGGCGGTCGCGTAGTCGGTGACGATGAACGGCGTCTGCTTGGCGATCGCTGGGTGGTAGACCTGCCGCAAGATGTCGGCGGCACGTTCGCCCTCCTCGCCGCTCGGCACGCCGGCCACCAGACGGTCGGGGTCGACTGTGTCCTTGACGGCGAAGCCCTCGCGCAGAAACTCGGGGTTCCAGACGAGCGTGGCGCCCGTCGGGCTGACGCGAGCAGCCAGGTCGGCGGCCGTTCCGACGGGCACGGTCGACTTGCCCGCAACGAGGTCACCCGCGCGCAGATACGGGATCACCCCGTCGATCGCCGCGTTGACATAGGTGAGGTCGGCCGCGTAGCCATCCTTCTGCTGCGGTGTGCCGACGCCGACGAAGTGCACATCAGCCCCGTGCGCGTCTGCCATGTCGGTGCTGAAGCGCAACCGCCCCGACGCAATGCCTTCGGACAAGATCTCGGGCAGGCCGGGCTCGAAGAAGGGTGCTTCGCCCTTCGAGAGCGACGCGATCTTTCGCTCGTCGACGTCGATACCGACCACATCGTGGCCGATCGACGCCATGGCCGCAGCGTGAACCGCGCCGAGGTAACCACAACCGATGACTGACAGGCGCATGGATCTCCTTAGGGATCTGGGGATTGCGTTGAGGGCCGGCGGTCCTTGGCGGCGTGCGTGCTTCTTTACTAGCAGATCGACGTTTCAGGAATGTGCGGCGTGAATCGCGAGGGTACCGTGGAGGGCCTGAATCCCCGGGAGGATGATGACTGTCGAGCCCCTGGCTTGTTGGCGGCTCGGTTAGGCCTCGGTTAAGCCGTTACAGTACGATGACGGCGGCCAGATTGAAGTGCCATGGGTCCGATGGAGACTCGCTATTTGATTCCGACCAGAAGTTCGCTGTCGGTTTGGACAGCATAGAACGCGATCTGGAACTCGAGGGGAGGGACGTCCCCGAGCTAGCCATGGAGGCGCTGCGAATTGCGCCAGTGCACCCAGCCGAGCGTCGCGAGCTCGAGATTTTCGACCGTCTTCCACGGTCTCGGCCGGGCGGGTCGCCGGACGAGTTCGGGCTTGTAGTGCCCGTTGACCGCCTCGGCCAGCTCATTGTCGAAACTGTCGCCCACGTTCCCAATCGACGGGGTCGCCCCGATCTCCGCGAGCCGTTCGCCTAATCCAAATCCGAAGCTCGCAATCAAACGCCGCTTCTGTGTTACGAGCCGATACCGTCGATCCCGCCGTCACCCATGTGACCAACGTCATACAGCCATCCGCACGAGGGACAGATATACTCCGGTTCGCCGAAATCGCGGGCCGCGGCGCCGTCAACGTAGCTGATGCGGTCACCACAGTTTGGGCAGAGGCCCGGTCGCTCCTGCAGCAACGCAACCATGCCGACTAGCGTACAGGCTCGGAGGCCTCGGCCTACCGATCAAGTGTTACACCGCAGTCGCGCTCAACTTCATGGGCTGGCGCCTTCGACGGGTGCGGGCTACTAGTGTCCTGCGCCGGTAGTTCGTTGGAGTAGTCGTTTCAGGGAGTCGAGGATC
>NZ_WOYQ01000042.1 GCF_011620665.1 Microbacterium sp. | reverse complement strand
CGCGTTCGGGGCTTCCGCTGGTGACGACGATCCACCACCCGATCACCTTCGATCGACGACTCGAGATCGCGGCGGCGCGCGGCTGGCGGAAGGTGACCACGCGGCGCTGGTACGGGTTCGCGACCATGCAGGGTCGGGTCGCCCGACGCATGCCCTCCATCATCACGGTCTCGGAGTCGTCCCGCGGCGACATCGCCCGCGAGTTCGGAGTGGACCCCGGACGCATTCGCACGATACCGCTCGGAGTCGATCCGATCATGCTCGAGCATCCGAGCACCGCGCGCGTACCGGGCCGCATCGTGGCAATGGCAAGCGCCGACACGCCGCTGAAGGGAATTCCCACCCTGTTGCGGGCAGTGGCACGGCTGCGCGGACAGCGCCGGCTTGAGCTCGTGATCGTCAGCAAGCCCAAGCCCGGGGGACCGACGGAGCGCCTGGTCTCGGAGCTCGACCTCGGTGGCACCGTGCGTTTCGTCGACGGCTTGTCGGGTCCGGAGCTCGCCGAACTCCTCGGTTCGGCCGAGATCGCGTGTGTCCCGTCCCTGTACGAGGGCTTCTCACTGCCGACCGTAGAGGCGATGGCCCGGGCGACACCGCTTGTGGTGAGCCGCGCAGGGGCCATCCCAGAGGTGGTCGGGACGGCGGGCGAATGCGCACTGATCGTCGAGCCCGGCGACGAGGCGGCGCTCGCCGATGCGATCGGCATCCTGCTCGACGATCCCGCGCGCCGCGCGCGCATGGGAGCGGCGGGCCTGGATCGCGCGGTCGAGCGTTTCAGCTGGCGGACGGTGGCAGAGGAGACGGTCCGCGTTTACCATGAGGCGATCAACATTCCGATGACGGCAGAGAAGCAGACTTATGATCACCATTGATTTCGATCGACTCGGGGTGCGACCCGGAGACCGTGTTCTCGACATGGGATGCGGCGCTGGTCGCCACGCCTTCGAGACATACCGACGTGGCGCCGATGTGGTCGCGTTCGATCAGGACGTGAGCGAGCTGGAGACGGTCTCGCAGACCTTCGCGGCGATGGCCGCCGGAGCGCAGGTCCCGGCGGATGCGCGGGCGGTGACGCACGAGGGCGACGCGTTGGCACTGCCGTTCGAGGATGCCGAGTTCGATCACGTCATCGCATCCGAAGTGCTCGAGCACATCCCCGACGACGTACGCGCCATCACGGAGATGTACCGCGTGCTCAAACCCGGTGGAACGATCGCGGTGAGCGTGCCCCGGCGTTGGCCCGAACGGATCTGCTGGGCGCTGTCCGACGAGTACCACGAGGTGGAGGGCGGCCACGTGCGGATCTATGATCCGAAGGACCTGTCCGCGAAGCTCACCGGGACCGGTCTGAAACTGGACGGCAGATCGTATGCGCACTCGTTGCACTCAGCGTACTGGTGGCTCAAGTGCGCGGTGGGCGTGGACAACTCCGAGCATCCGCTCGTACGCGGGTACCACAAGCTGCTGGTCTGGGACATCATGAAACGTCCGTGGCCCACCCGCTGGTTCGAGGCCGTCTTCGACCCGATCGCCGGCAAGAGCATCGTCTTCTACCTGACCAAGCCGCAAAGGTGACGGCGCTCGAACTGCCCTCGCTCCCGGGAGTCCTGAGCGAAGAAGACATCCGTCGGTCCGGCGAGGCGATCGCCCGGGTTCAGACGACCAGCGGGTCGATCCCGTGGTTTCCGGACGGGCACACCGACGCCTGGGACCACGTGGAGAACGCGATGGCGCTCCTGGTGGCCGGCGAACGGCAAGCCGCCGACCGTGCTTACGACTGGCTCGCCCGGACCCAGCGCAAGGACGGCTCGTGGCCGATGAAGTTCGTCGGTGACGGCATCGCCGATCCCGCCACCGACGCCAACATGGTCGCCTACGTGGCGGTCGGCGTCTGGCACCACTGGCGCGTCACCGCCGACGAGCAATTCCTGAACCGCTCGTGGCCCACGGTTGAACGAGCGCTTGATCGGGTCGTAGCGATGCAGCTGCCATTCGGCGGGATCGCCTGGGCCGCCGGAACGGACGGCCGGATCGCAGACTCGGCGCTCGTGACCGGCAGTTCCAGCATCTATCACGCGCTCCTCTGCGGGATCGGCCTGGCGGATGTGCTCGGAAGGTCGCGCCCCGGGTGGATGAGCGCTGCCGGGCGCCTCGGCCACGCTCTGCGCGTTCACGAGGACCGCTTCGACCCTCGCGAGCGCCACTCGATGGACTGGTACTACCCGGTGCTCGGCGGCGCCGTTCGCGGGAACGCCGCGGTGGAGCGGATGCAGGCTCGCTGGGACGAGTTCGTGGTCCCGGACCTCGGGATTCGGTGCGTGAGCGACAGGCCGTGGGTGACCGGTGCCGAGACCTGCGAGCTCGCGCTTTCGCTGCATGCGATCGGCGACGTTCAGGCCGCGACCGACCTGGTCGCGCACATGCAGCACCTGCGGGATCCGGATGGGTCCTATTGGACCGGCTACGTCTTCGCAGACGGGCTGAGGTGGCCCGTGGAGTGCTCCACCTGGACGGCCGCCGCGGTCGTCCTCGCCGTCGACGCCATCTCCGAGACGACGGGCGGCGCGGCCGTGTTCCGCGGCGACGGCTTGCCGGCCGTCCCGGAAGAACTCGGCGAGTGCGGGTGCCCGAGATGATGGTTGAGGATGACGCAATGGACGACAACCTGCATGCGCCCGAGATGCCGCCCGACCTTCTGCCGCACGCCCTAGCGGCCAAGGGATTCATGCCCGAGGGCGAAGGAGAGCTGCTGCACCGCTGGGCGCGGCGCAGCCTGGAGCGTGGCCCGGTGCTCGAGATCGGTACGTACTGCGGCAAATCGGCGCTCTACCTCGGCGCCGCAGCGAGGGAGGTGGGCGGCACGGTCTTCACGGTCGATCACCATCATGGATCCGAAGAGAACCAGCCCGGCTGGGAGTATCACGACGTGACGCTCGTGGACGAGTCCAGTGGAACGCTGGACACCTTGGGCGAGTTCCGGCGCACCCTGGGGGCTGCCGGGCTCGAGGAGCACGTCGTCGCGATCGTCGGGCGCTCCACGACCGTCTCCGCGCTGTGGCGCACGCCGCTCTCGCTCGTGTTCGTCGACGGAGGACACACGGACGAACACGCGAACAACGACTACGAAGGGTGGGCACGCTGGGTTCTGCCCCGGGGTGCGCTCGTCATACACGACGTCTTCTCGGACCCTGCACAGGGCGGACAGGCCCCGTATCGCGTGTTCCGGCGCGCCGTAGAAAACGGCGACTTCCGCGAAGTCCGGCATCTCGGTTCGATGCGCATACTCGAACGCATCCGCGGAGACGCGGGTGATCCGGTGCGCTGACGAGGCCTGAAGCTGCCGGCCTCGTCCGCGCACCGGATCGAAGGATCAAGCCGGCTGGGGCACCCGAACGAGCTTCTTGTTGGCGAACTCGCTCATCCCGAACTTGCCGAGCTCGCGACCGACACCGGAGCGCTTCACTCCGCCGAACGGAAGCTCGGCGGAGCTTCCGGTGACCGCGTTGACCCACACCATCCCGGTCTCCAGGTCACCCGCGAGGTCACGGGCGAGATCGAGGTCCTTCGTGAAGATGCTCCCGCCCAGGCCGAACGGCGAGGAGTTCGCCAACTCGACCGCGGCCTGCGGCGAAGGCACACGGAACACCGTCGCCACCGGACCGAAGAGCTCCTCCTCGAAGGCGCGCATGTCGGGCGTCACACCCGTGAGCACACCCGGCGCGTAGAACGCGCCGCCGGCCGCCGGCTGCGGTGAGGAGTGCAGCTCGGCACCCTTGCTGACGGCGTCGTCCACGAGCTCGTGAAGGTCGGTGGCGGCCTGAACCGACGAAAGCGGCCCGACCATCGTGGTGGGGTCGGTGGGATCGCCCGTGGGGATCTGCGTCATCGCTCCGATGAACTTCTGGGTGAACTCCTCGTACACCGAGTCGACGACGATGAAACGCTTCGAGGCGGTACACGCCTGCCCGGCGTTCATGACCCGGCCCATCACGGCTGCCTGGACGGCGGCGTCGACGTCGGCGTCTCCGAGCACGATGAAGGGATCGGAGCCACCGAGCTCGAGCACGTAACGCTTCATGTGCCGTCCGGCGACCTCTCCGACGGCCGAGCCGGCCTTCTCCGAGCCGGTCAGCGAGACGCCCTGCACCCGCGGGTCCGCGATCACGTCGGCGACCTGGCTGCTGTCGATGAATGCGTTGATGTACGCGTCGGTCGGGATCCCGGCGTCGTGCAGCAGCTTCTCGATCGCCAGCGCCGATTGCGGGCAGTTGCGCGCGTGCTTGAGGATGATCGTGTTGCCGAGAGCCAAGTTGGGGGCGACGAATCTGGCCACCTGATAGTAGGGGAAGTTCCACGGCATGACACCCAGGATGACTCCGATGGGCTCGGTACGCACGACGGCTTCGCCACCGCCCACGGCGTCGAGCACCTCGTCGGCGAGGAACTTCCCGGCGTTCTCTGCGTAGTACTGGAAGATCGATGCGACGAGCATCACTTCGCCCTTGGCCTGCATCGAGGGTTTGCCCATCTCGAGGGTGAGCAGCCCGGCCAGCTCGTCGATGCGCTCCATGCTCAGCTGCGCGGCGCGCGCGAGAGCGGCGGTGCGCTCAGACAACGGCGTCTGGCGCCACGTGAGGTAGGCGGTGTGGGCCCGTTCGATGATCGTTTCGACCTCGCCGTCGCTGATGACGGGAAACTCGGCGAGTGTCTCGCCGGTCGCGGGATTGATGGTGGCGTATGCGCTCAAAGCCTTGCTCCTTTGCCGGATTCGTTGCGTGATCCAGGCGCTCGGGCTGACCGCACCGAAACTGCCTGTGTCGCTCACAGGCTGTCACCGATGCACGGCACATGTCAACTCACTCGCGCCTTCCATACCGCATTGTCAGCCTGGCCATTCCAGCCTCATCGTCGCCGTTCACGGCCACAGCGATGCGACGGCGGCGGGGATGCCGCTCGGTCCTGCGACCTCGGCGAAGCGTGCGCCGCTGGTGCGCGCGAATGATCGCGCCTGATCTCCGGATTCGGTCGCCCCAACAGGAGCCAGAACGAGAAGCTCATCGAGGGCTCTGGCGGCTGGAAGCGGGTCATCCCCGGAGGTGGATCTTGCGTCCGACAGCAGCAGCACCATCCGACGCGTCGCCCGGGACGTCTCCAGCTGCGCCGTAGCGGCGCGCAGCGCGGCAGCGAGGTCCGTGCGCCCGTGACCGCGCAGCTGGAGCAGGTCCTCAACGACCCGCTCCACCTCGCGGGGCTGACCCTGCGCCTTGACGGTCTTCACCGCCGATCCGAACGCGATCACGCTGTAATCATCCGCACTGCGGAGCGCGACGGCAGCTGCTGCCACGGCAGCGGTGGCCAGGCGCTCCCCGCCCATCGATCCGGACCGGTCCACGACGAGACAGACAGCGGTCGCCGGCCGGCTCCACCCGGGTCCGCGCAGCCGCTCGGCATCTGGCGCACTCCCGGTGAGCGCAGCCGACAGCAGTGTGTCCATGCTCTCATCCACGTCGATGTCGACACCGGGTTGCCAGCGGGTCGGCCGGATCCGACCGATTCCGGGCCGAGGCGCCCCCCGCGGCGATGCGGCGCGCACCATGATCCGACCCGCCAGTGCCCGAGCGAGCAATCGCAATCGCCGGTCGGTGGCACCGCTCATCTCGGCCACGAGGGTCATCGCCGCATCAGGATCTCGCTGCTCCAACGCGCTCAGCGCCTCCTCGTCGAGCATCCCCAGCTGCGGTGAGACCTCCTGGAACCCGGGTAGTGCCTGCAGCAGATGCCGCCCGCTGGTGGCCGGCGGCTGATCGGAAGGGTCAGAGCCCTGCTGGGGACCCTTGTTCAGCGGGGAACGCGGGGCGCCGGACGGTCGAGACCGGTCGCCCCGCTCGCTTTTCCCGGGTCGTCCGAGTGCTCGGCCTCCGCCGGCGGGTCGTACACGCGATGCCACAGTTCGGTGATGATCTCTTCGGCGGTGCGGTCGCCGCCCTCCTGAACACGGATCCGCCCGCTCAGCGCCGCCAGCGCCGCATCCAGACTGACGCCGCGGTCGTTTGCCGGTAGATCTCGCAAACGGGCCAGTCGGTCCGCGACCAGCATCATGTCGATCGCGCCCCGCACCGACGAACCGATTCTCACCTCGGGATGCTCGCGCGTCGCGCGCACGAGAGCGACCGATCGACCCGCATCCGTGACCGCGACAATCCCATCGGAGCCTGCGGCGCCACGCACGGCGCGCGCAACCACCTGCTCCTCGTCCGGCGCGCTCTGATAGTCCATCCGGATGCGGCATGTGCGGTCGTACACGGCCGCGGAGATCCTCGCCGTTCCGACCGCGTCGAAGGGGTTCATCGCCGCGACCAGCGCGAACCCGGCCGTCGCACGCACGAGCCCCAGTCGGGGAACGTGCAACTCCCCCTCGCTCATGACCGTGATGAGCACGTTGATGGTCTCCTCGGGGACGCGGTTCAGCTCCTCCAGATACAGGAGTCCGCCGGTCCGCATCGCCTCCAGCAGAGGCCCGTCGAGGAAGTTCTCATCCCGGTAGCCCTCGGAAAGCACCCGGCTGGGATCGTGGCTGCCCACCAGTCGACCGGGAGTCAGCTCGGCGCTGCCCTCCACGAACACCAGGCTGATCCCCGCGGCGCTCGCCAGCGTGCGCAACAAAGTCGACTTGCCCGTGCCCGGCGGACCCTCGAGCATCACGTGCCGCCCGGCCGCGAGAGCGGCCAGCAGCACTTCCGATTCGGTTCGGCGTCCCACGACAGCCTTGTCGAAGACGTCGAGAGTGGCCGGACCGAGCATCGCCGCGACCCCGCCATTCGGGGTCACGGCGATCTCGTCCTGCGATGTCACGTCAGTTGTAGACGATCACACCACGGATGTTCTTGCCGTCACGCATGTCCTGGTAGCCCTGGTTGATGTCCTCCAGGGTGTAGGTCTTCGTGATCAGCTCGTCGAGCTTGAGCTGCCCGTTCTGATAAAGGCTCAGCAGACGGGGGATGTCGGCCCGCGGGTTGCCCGCACCGAACAGCGAGCCCTGCAGCCGCTTCTGCATCAAGGTCAGATCGAACAGCGACATGGTCACGTCCACCTGGCTGGCGTGTCCGAGGCCGGTGACGACCGCAGTGCCGCCCTTCGTGGTCAGCGCCATGATGCCGGCGATCAGCTCGCCCTCGACGACACCGGCGGTGTAGATGACCGAGTCGGCCATCACGCCGCGCGTGATCTGCGACACGAGGGGAAGAGCCTCCTCGATGCTCGCCGCGGTGTGGGTCGCACCCAACGACTGCGCGTTCTCACGCTTGAACTCCACCGGGTCCACCGCGACGATGTGCTTCGCACCCGCGATGCGCGCACCCTGCACAGCGTTGGAACCGATCCCGCCGACACCCACGACGACAACCGTGTCGCCCGGCTTCACTGCGGCACTGTTGACCGCCGAGCCCCAGCCGGTCGTCACGCCACAGCCGACCAACGCGGCAACCTCGAGCGGGATGTCGTCGTCGATCTTGACAGCGGATGCCTCGTTCACCACCGTGTACGGGGAGAACGTGCCGAGCACACACATGAGCCGCGCGTCCTCGCCGTTGATGTGGTGGCGGGCTGTGTTGTCGCTGATCTGGAGGCCGCCGAGGAGACCCGCGCCGAGGTCGCACAGGTTCTGGTGGCCCGTCGAGCACATCTTGCAGCGCCCGCACGCGGGAATGAAGCTCAGCACGACATGATCGCCGACCTTCAGGGTCTCCACTCCGGGCCCGACCTTCTCGACCACGCCGGCGCCCTCGTGACCGCCGATATACGGGTAGGCGGGAACGGGCATGTCACCGGTGGGGATGTGCTCATCCGAATGGCACAATCCCGAGGCAGCAAGCTTGATCAGCACCTCGCCCTGCTTGGGATCATCGAGCTCAAGCTCTTCGATCTTCCAGTCCTGACCGATACCCCAGTTGACGGCTGCCTTAGTCTTCATCGCATATCTCCCTCGATACGTCTTGATCCATCGCGCGAGGACACCCGATCTCGGGCATCTGGTCCTACGCACAGTTCCCACCCTGACCGGGCGGGATACCCCCCACGCTAATCCGAGAGGAGGCATTCTGCAACAAACCGACACGCTTTCCGCCGTCGAGCAGGCGTGACACAGCGAAGCGGGGTCGACCTGACGATGGTCGACCCCGCTTCGCTTTCTTCAGGCGGCCACAGCCTCCGGGATGACGACCTCCGAGGGCACCTGGTGCAGCAGCGAGAGGAACTGGATCCAGTAGTACACGCGGTTGAAGAAGCTCAAGAGGTTGCCGTGATCCAGCTGCAGGTGACGGTACATGACCGTCCGCGCAGCATCGTAGCCACCCAGGAACTTCTGCCAGCTCTCATACGTGCCCACCAAGAGGATGTCGGTGGCGCGCGCCTCGTCCGGCGTGATCACGCGGACCTCCTGCACGACGCCTTCCGCGATCCGGATCGCGACGAACTCGCCGGTGTCCAGATTGTCGCCCTTGACCGGTACCGCGCCGAGCGCGAGCACCCCCGAGAAGGTGGACGCGGCGGTATCGATCCACGTCCAGTAGTCCGGCAGCCGGCCCTCGCGGTCCTTCTCGGTGAATCCCTGCACCAGACGCGCCTGCACGTCCGCCGCCCACTGTTCGCTGAATGCGCGTGACATCGCTCAGCCTCCGATCGCGTTGTCGGCGGAAATGTTCTGGACCATGCCAGCCAGGTCGGGTGGCAGCTCCAGTCCGATGAGGTCCATCTTGCGCACCAGCTGAGTGATGAACATGGCCTGCACATCCTCACGCGTCCAGCCGATGGGTTCGTAGGCCACGTACTGGCTTGAGGTGGAGCTCATCAGCAGCACCGTGCGCAGCGTGTCGTGAACATCACGGATCAGCGTCGGGTCCTCTTCGAGTGCCTCGGTCAGGAACCGCAGCCCTGCCTGGACGTGCCGGGCCTCATCGCGCGCAGTGAGTGTGAAGCCCGCGTAGTAACCCGGAAGCACCTTGCGCTGACGAGCGTAACGCAGGGTGATCTGCATGACCGACACGGCGAGGACGCCCTCGATCCAGAGCATGTAGTTCGTCGCGTACTGCACCCGCAGCTTGAGGTCGTCGGGGTTCTTCAGCAGCGCGTCTGCCTGATACGCGAGCAGACCGAACGGACCGATGAAGGTCTCACCGACCCATTCGAACGACTGGTCGAGCACATCCATCAGGTCGCCCTCCAGCCCGATCGCTTCATGGTAGAAGCGGTCGAAGAAGACGGTGTGGCGCGCCTCATCCTCGATCTGGCTCGAGATGAACAGCTTCTGGTCCTCGCTGCCGCCGAGCATGAAGACGGGGAGTTCGACCTCGACCTGACGCTCGCCGTGGTGGAATCCGGATGCGATCGCCAGGAACGAGCTCCTCTCAGCCTCGGTCATGTTCTCGTGCCAGTCCTTGTAGTCCTGGGTGAAGTCGATGTCGTACACGTCCCAGCGCTGCTTGAGGTAGCGCTTGTACTGCTCGACGTACGAGGGCTGCTCGGCGATCTGGTTGTAGATGTACTTGTTGATGACGTCGTTGATGTCGACGTCGTTGATGTCGCCCAGCTGCGCGCCTTCGATCGCGCGGAACTGATCGGCCGTCAGACCGCTGCGTTGTTTGTCCTGCTGATTCTCAATGAGTGTCATGCTCACTCCCTTGTCATCTTCCTGGTGGCGCCGATGCCAGCGGATAAAGCCCGACTGCGCTGTCCGGCGTTCTCAGTATCAGACGGTTCTTCCGATCGCACAAGACCAACGCGCCAGGTTGGTCCGCCGGGTCTCCCGACATCGAGGGCTTGACACTGCTCACCCCCGGCGGGTTAGGCTCGCCACCGGACGTTGCCGACGCCACATGTGTGGTGCGTCGGACCGAACAATGCCCCGCACCGACGGTGGGGGCCTCGATCGCGAAGGGGCGACGATGGGATTGATCAATGCAGGCCGGGCTTCCGAAGTAGGGCCGGGTGAGATCAAGGCGTTCACTGTCGCCGGCCGCGAGATGGCCGTCGCAAACCTCGACGGCGAGCTTTACGCGTTCGACAACTGGTGCACGCACGAGTCGTGCACGTTCTCGGACGAGGGTGAACTGGAAGACGGCAAGCTGGTCTGCACGTGCCACTTCGGGGAGTTCGATCCCGCGACCGGTGCGGTGCTCGGCGGACCCCCGTGGGAGCCGCTGGGCGTCTACGAACTCGCCGTCGAAGGTGACGACCTGATGATCGATCCACGGATCGACGACGCGGAAGCATCGTGAGCACCGCCTCCGTCGTCATCGTGGGAACGTCGGCGGCAGGGGTTTCGGCGGCGACCACGTTGCGCACGGAGGGGTACGATGGGCGGGTCGTGCTGCTCGGCGAGGAGGTCGTCCCGCCGTATGATCGCCCCCTGCTTTCGAAGGGATACCTGGCGGGGACCGTCACCGCGGACGACCTGAATCTGAGGCCGGACGGCTTCTGGGCCGACCGCGAAATCGACCTCAGACTGGGCAGCCGGGTCGTGGCGCTGCGAGCCTCGGATACGTCGGTTCTGCTCGACGACGGATCGTCTGTGAAAGCGGATGCCGTGATCCTGGCGACCGGCGGACGCTCGCGGGCGCTGCCGGTTCCGGGCGCCGAGCTCGACGGGATCTTCGGCCTCCGCACCCGCGCCGACAGCGAAAGTCTGCGGGACTGGTCCGCCGGCGCCGAGCACGCTGTCATCGTCGGTATGGGCTTCATCGGTGCCGAGGTCGCGGCCACGCTGCGAAGCCGGGGAGTCGCCGTCACGATCGTCGAACCGCTGTCGACCCCGCTGGAGCGTGTGCTGGGGGAGCAGGTCGGGAACGTGGTCGGCGCGCTCCACGCTGAGAACGGCGTCGAGATGATCTTCGGTGACGGCGTGGTCGGCTTCGACGGCGCGAACGGCCGGGTCACGGAGGTCGCCACCACGTCGGGTCGTCGACTCCGCGCCGACGTCGTCGTCGTGGGGGTGGGGATGGTGCCCGATACTGCGGTCGTCACCGGCACCCAGGTGGCTGTGGACAACGGCATCCTGGTGGATGAACACGCTCGGACGACGGTGCCGAACGTGTACGCCGTGGGGGATGTCGCCCACCACAGTCATCCGTTCTACGGCCGCCGGCTGCGGACGGAGCACTGGACGCACGCGGTGGACCACGGGGCAGTGGCGGCGCGGAGCGTTCTCGGCCGTGGCGACCCCTACTCGACCATCCCGTGGGTGTGGTCCGATCAATACGACCTCGCTCTGCAGTACGCCGGAATGCACACCGGCTGGGACCGACTCGCCGTGCGCGGGAACCTTGCGGGTCGGGACGCGTTGGCCTTCTATATGCGGGACGGCGTTCCCGTTGCGGCGGTCACCCTCAATCGCAACCGTGAGATGCGACGGGCGATGGCGATTCTCCGGCGAGGCCAGCCCGTCGATGCGGATCTGCTCGCCGACGAGGCGATCGATCTGCGTGAGTTCGCCGCCTGAGCGCCGCTTGCCGAACCCGCGGCTCGGCCTCAGGCGCTGATCGCTTCGGCGATAGCGCCGCGAGCCAGCAATTCCTCCACGCGGTCCGCCGAATAGCCCAGATCTGCCAGCACGCTGCGAGTGTCCTGGCCGCTGGCCCGTGCGGGAGCGGGATCGGCGGGCGGGGTGACGCTGAAGCGCGGCGCAGGTCGTGGCTGGATCAACCCGGCGACGTCCACGAACGATTCGCGTGCTTTCATGTGGGCATTCTCCGGAACCTCGTCTGGCTCCAGGACGGGTGCGACGCAGGCATCCGTGCCGGCGAACACCTCCGTCCACTCGTCTCGGGTCCGCCCCCCGATGATCTCCGCGAACCGCGCCTTCAAGACAGGCCAGGTCTCGCGATCCATCTGCCCGGGCAGCTCCTCCCCGGCCAGTCCCAGACCTTCGAGCAGCGCAGCATAGAACTGCGGCTCGATCGCGCCCACGGAGAGGTAGCCGCCATCGGCGGTGCGGTACGCGTCGTAGAACGGCGCGCCCGAGTCGAGAATGTTCGTTCCGCGTTCGTTTCTCCACATTCCCGACGCGCGCATCGCGACGAAGGGCGCCATCAGAATCGAGGCGCCGTCGACCATTGCGGCGTCGACCACCTGACCAACGCCCGTGGTTCGAGCGGACAGAATCGCGCACACCATCCCGAAGGCAAGAAAGACGCCGCCTCCGCCGAAATCACCGACGAGGTTCAGCGGGGGTGTGGGCGGCTCTCCGGCCCGGCCGATGGGGTGGAGAGCGCCGGCGATCGAAATGTAGTCGATATCGTGACCCGCGGCCGATGCCATGGGACCCGTCTGACCCCATCCCGTCATGCGGCCGAACACCACTGCCGGATTGCGTGCCAGGCATACCTCTGGACCGAGTCCGAGCCGCTCGGCCACACCCGGACGATATCCCTCGAACACCGCGTCGGCGCCGGCGATCAGGTCAAGGACGGTCGCGACGCCATCGGCGTTCTTCAGATCGACGGCGATCGACCGCTTTCCACGACCGAGCACATCCAGCCGGGGCTCCGCCGCCTGGAGCATCGACCCGCCCGTCGCCCGATCGACACGAATCACCTCCGCGCCGAGGTCCGCCAGCAGCATTCCCGCAAACGGCCCCGGGCCGATCCCGGAGAGCTCGATGATCCGCACCCCGTTCAACGGACCCTGAGGCCGTTCGACTGCGCTCATGCGGTCGGAGCAAAACTGTACAGGACCGTATCAACGCCGTCCGTCGTGTCGACGGTGGTGTAAGTCAGGTGCATGGTGTCCCCGATTCTCCACGATTTGGGGTCGCCCTCCAGGGTGGTCTGCACGCGAACACCCTCGGGGAGATCGACCTGGCCGACCCCATATCCCTCGGCATCCAACTGCGCCTTCCCGAAGGTCGGGACATAGATGAATGAGTACGAGTACAGTTCGCCGGACTGCGACAACTCCACGTCGTGCACAGGTCCCAGACACACGGGGCAGCTCCAGCGGCGCGGGTAGAACGACTCCTCGTCCTTGTCACATCTGCTGCCCAGCAGCACGGGGGCCTCCCCGTCTGCCCGGAACAGGTCCGGGTCGGCCGATCGGCGCTCATTCATCGCTTCACCCTTTCCGCTTTCTTCATCATCACAGGCCGAGCCGCTGCGCGAGCAGCTCCTTGTTCGCGGTCGCGTCTCCGTAGAGCAACTCGGTCACCTTGGCCCGCTTGAAGTACAGGTGCGAGTCATCGGCCCACGTGAATCCGATCCCGCCGTGGACGTGGAGCGATTCGCTCGCGGCGAAGAAATACGCCTGCGACGCGTACGCCTTGGCGAGCGGTGCGAGCACAGGCAGCTCGTCATTGTCCTCATCCGCCGCCCACGCCGCGTAGTAGACAGCCGCCTTCGCCGACTCGATCTCGACGAACATGTCGGCGCAGAGGTGCTTGATGGCCTGGAAAGACCCGATCGCCCGTCCGAACTGATACCGCTTCTGCGCGTAATCGACGGCGCGCTCCAGACAGACCTGAGCACCACCGATCATCTCTGCGGAAAGCAGCACTTCGACCCGGTCCAGCGTCCTCGCCAGGGTCGACCACGAGCCGTTCTCGAGAAGCCGCCCCGTGGCGTTCGTGAGCGTGACCTCCGCCATTCGACGGGTCTGGTCCATCGAGTCGAGCACACGCCGCGAGACACCAGCCGCGTCGCCCTCGACGACGACCAACACGATGCCGTCCTCGCCCACTGTTCCCTCGCGACGCGCGGACACGACGATCAGATCCGCGCTGCCACCGTCGACCACATAGGACTTCCGGCCATTCAGGGTCACCTGGTCGCCGTCACCGGAGGCCGTCACACTGATGCCATCCGGTCCCCATCCCTCGCCGGGTTCGGCCGTTGCGAGTGCCGCGGTCTGCTCGCCGGACGCGAGCGCGGGCAGCAGCTGCGCCCGTTGCTCAGCCGAGCCGGCGGCCTGGATCGCCAGAATGGCCGAGGTGGTCGAGAGGAACGGCATGCCCGAGACGACACGGCCGAGTTCTTCCGCCGCGATCACCAACTCCAGGAACGACAAGCCTTGACCGCCGTCGTCTTCCGAGACGATCAAGCCGGGCAACCCGACCTGATCGCTGGCGCGCCGCCAGACATCCGGCGAGAAGGCCAGCGGCTCCGCCATCAGCGCCCTGGTCGATGACAGGGGTGAGACCTGCTCCAGGAATCGGCGCAGCGTCGCGCGGAACTCTTCCTGGTCTTCATCAAAGGCAAAATTCATCGAACAATCCTCCAGATCGGGCGGTGCGGTAGTTGTATCGGTCGCATGCGTGTCAGTCCCCCATGATCTCCACCGCGCCGGCAGCGACGAGTTCTCCGGTGCGATCGGGCGAGTAGCCGAGAATCTCCTCGAGGACGAAGAACGAGTCCTCGCCCACGGTGGGCGATGCCTTGCGCAACCACGCCGGAGTCTTCGACATGATGGCCTGCATCCCGTTGTAGGGCACGGTGCCCATCACCGGGTGCTCGAGATCCACGAAGTACCCGCGGTGCTGGATCTGTGGGTCGGTGAACAAGTCGGACTGACTGTGCACCGGCCCCGCCGGCACCAGGGGTTGCAGCAGTCCGAACACGTCCTGCGACGTTCGCGATGCCGTCCACTCGGCGATCCGCTCGTCCAGCTCTTCGGCCGCCGCACGACGACCCTGCGCCGAAGCGAACTTCGGATCCGCCGCCCATTCCGGCGAGCCCATGGCATCCGTCAATGCTCGCCAGTGGCTGTCGGTGAAGCAGGCGATGGCGACCCACCGATCTTCCCCCGCACACGGGTAGATCCCGTGGGGAGCGGCAACGTCGTCTCGGTTGCCCCTCCTGTCGGCGATTCGACCGTTCACCTCGTAGTCCATCAATTCCGTACCCAGAAGCTGCAGGGCGCCCTCGTACTGTGAGAGGTCGATGTGCTGGCCCTCTCCCGTGCGCCTGCTGTGATCCAGCGCCGCCACCACGGCAGAGGTCGCGAACCGCTGGCAGATGAAGTCGCTGTATGCGCCATACACCGGCACCGGCAACCGGTCGGGCCACCCGGTGATGCGATAGAAGCCCGACAGCCCGGCCATCAGATTCCCGTAACCCGGATATGCCGCACGGGGGCCGGTCTGGCCCTGCATGCAGGTCGAGAGCATGACCAGGGATGGGTTGATCTCCTTGATCGTCTCCCAATCGAGTCCCCACTCGGCCATGTTCCCCGGAGTGAACGACTCCAGAAGCACGTCGGCCCAGGCGATGAGTTCCATCGCGATCTTCCGGGCCTCTGTCGTAGACAGGTTGAGCCCGAGGCCGAGCTTCGAGGCGTTGTAATCGCCATAGAACATGGTGTTGTTCAGCCCGGGATGGCCATCCTTGTATGGCGGAGCCTGTCGAAGCGTCTCCGGCCGCGTCGCCGAATCGAGGCGGACGACGGTCGCGCCGTAGTCTGCGAGATACCTCGCAGTGAGCGGTCCGACACCGACCCAAGACATGTCCCAGACTTTCAAGCCCTTGAAGATGTCATCGGCGGCGCGTTCCGGATGCGGCGCCGAGACGCTCACCGGCGTGAACTCGGAGAGGATCTCGGCGCGATCCGCGTCGACTCCCGGGGCACGGGGCGAGTCCCGCAGCGGCGTTCTACTGAGCTTGGCCCATGGACCGGGATAGATCACCGACCCGCGTTCACCGTGGTCCACCGGGACGAAGTACTCGCGCGCTGCGAGCTGCTCGTCCTGTCGGATCTCGGCGACCGAATTGTTCGGCGCAAGCAGGAAGCGATACTGCAGCGCCGCGTCATACGCCTGCGCCATGGTCACTCCACGGAAGCCCTCCTGCAGCGCCGCGCTGATCCGGTCCATCTGAGCGCGGCCTTCTTCACCGAGCGCCGCGAGCGCACCGAAGTCCATCGCCATCCAGTCGATGGACTTCAGGAACTCGTCGACGACACCTCGATCCGTCATCCATTTGACGACCTGTCCCATGATCAGCGCACCGATCGGACCACCCACCACCATCAAGGTGACGGTGCCGTCATCAACCTCGTAGATCGTCCGGAACCGACCCGCGCCGACGGCCAGGAGACCGCCCTGGCGCGTGAGGTCGTACCCTTCCAGCGGCGGATACTGGGTCGCATTCATCAGGGTCCGAATTGTGGCCAGCTGGCTGCTGACATCCACGAACTGCCCGGCGCCGGTCTCGCGGGCATGGAACAGAGCCATGGCCGTCTGGGCGGCGGCCTCGACGGCTCCGTGCTGCTCGAACTGTGGAACGGATGGCCTCACCGGTGCCCGATCCGGGTCACCGGTGAGGTAGGCCTGCCCGCCCATCGCTGCCAGCACGAGGTCCGAGCCCTGATACCCCGCGTACGGACCGGTCTGCCCGAACGGAGTGACCGCGGTGTAGACCAGTGCCGGGTTGACCGCAGCAAGGTCTGCATAGCCCAAGCCGCGATCCGCCATCCATCCGGGAGGAAAGCTCTCGATGAGCGCGTGCGATGTCGCAACGAGCTTCTTGAGCAGCTCCTGACCTTCGGGCGTATCAAGGTCGAGCACAATCGATCGCTTCCCGCGATTCTGGAACAGCCATCGGAGGCTGTTGTCCTTCCCCGGCTGGTCATCGAGGAACGGGCCGACACGTCGGCCGGGGTCCCCCCCGGGTGGCTCCACCTTGATCACCTCAGCACCAAGGTCTGCCAGAACCCGCCCAGCGAGCCAGCCAGGCTGGCTCGTCAGGTCCAGAATGCGGTAGGGCGCCATTGCACCACCGGATGTTGCGCTCATGAGCTACTTCATCTCATTCTTGTTGTTACGTCACTTCAGTCCCGTGGGTGCGGGAAGAGTCAAGTCGGCAAATGCCGGAGTGCCGGTCGAGCGATCGCCGAACAGGTCCTTCGAGCGCGCCTCGAGCTCCTCGAGAGTCCAGCGACCGTCCTTCTCGATCTTGCTGACGGTCGTCCAACCCTGGACGAGATCGACTTCGCCGCCACCGACGATGAACGTCTGGCCGGTGATGTGTGCAGCAGCGTCGGAGCACAGGTAGGCGACCCACGGCGAGATGTTCTCGGGTGCCCAGGAGTCGAACACTCCCTCCTGCTGCTTGAACTCCCCGAACGTGCCTTCCGTGAGGCGAGTGCGGGCTCGAGGTGCAAGGTTGTTCGCGGTGACCCCGTACTTGCTCATCTCGCGTGAGACCACGATGCCGAGCGAGGCGATGCCGGCCTTGGCCGCCGCGTAGTTCGCCTGACCGCCGTTGCCGAACAGGCCCGCCTCGGAAGAGGTGAAGATGACCCGGCCGTTCGCCGACTCCCCGGAGGTCTTCGCCTTCTCGCGCCAGTACGCGGTGGCGAACCGGGTCGGCACGAAGTGGCCCTTGAGGTGGACATTGATGACGGCGTCCCACTCCTGCTCCGTCATGTTGAAGATGGTGCGGTCGCGGAGGATGCCGGCGTTGTTGATGAGGATGTGCAGGTCGCCGTAGGTCTCGAGCGCCTGTTTGATGAGGTTCTCGCCCCCTTCCCAGCTCGCGACGTTGTCGTAGTTGGCAGCGGCTTCGCCCCCCAGGGCCTTGATCTCATCGACGGTCTGCTGAGCCGGACGCGAGTCCGCCCCGCTGCCGTCCCACTCGCCGCCCAGGTCGTTGACAATGACTTTGGCCCCCTCGGAGGCGAGCAGCATTGCGTGCGCGCGACCCACCCCGCGAGCAGCGCCGGTGACGATCGCTACCTTGCCGTCTAAGCGTCCCATGATGTTCCTTTCGTTTCGGGCTCAGGCCCTTGTGTGACGGTGCGTCTTCGTGCGCCCGCCTGCTTCTTCGTCTCAGCTGTCGTGACGACCGAGAATGGTGACGCAGCAGACGCTGCCGGCGCCGACCATGTGGTTCAGTCCCGTGCGCGCGCCGACGACTTGCCGGTCCCCGGCTTCGCCGCGGAGCTGCAGCGTGGTCTCCCAGATCTGCGCGAGTCCGGTCGGCCCGCCGGGATGCCCGCGCCCGATCAAGCCCCCGTCCGTGGAGAACGGAATCCGGCCGCCCAGACGCGTCGCCCCCTCCGCGAAGAGCTGATCGCCCTCTCCGTCGCCGCAGATTCCCAGCAGTTCGTAGTAGGTGAGCTCTTCCACTGGGAAGGCATCGTGCACCTGCACCAGATCGAGATCCTGCGGCCCCAGACCGGACTCCTCGTATGCCTGCTGAGCGGTTGTACGGGTCATCTCGGAGGGGCCGACCACAGGACCGAGGAAGACGTGACCGGGCATGTACTTCTCGCTCTGCAGCACTGAGGCTTCCACTTTGATGACCGGGCGTCCCGGCTGCAGGCGCCGAGCATTCTCCACCGTCGTCAGGATCGCCACGGCGGAACCGGATCCCACCGCTGCGCACATCATCGAGGTGTGAGGGTCCGCGATCATCCGCGACTTCAAGACTTCCTCCGCCGTGACCGTATGGTCGGCGCGGCGCTGCGCGTTCGGGTTCAGCGCGGCGTGATTCCAGTTCTTCGCCGCAATGGCCGCGAACGTGTCGAGCGTCGTTCCGTACTCATGCATCCGACGCCGCGCCCACATCGCGAAGAACCCTGCGGGCAAGATTGCGCCTTCGACCGAGAATCGCGACATGCCCGGCACCGCCAGCTGCTCCATCGAGTCGAAACCGACGGCCATCGACGTCTCTACGGCACCCCCCGCCACAGCAAGGTAGGCCTCGCGAAATGCCACCGATCCCGTGGCGGACGCGTCCTCCACGTGTACGACGGGAGCGCCGGTGAGACCCCATTCCTTCGCGAATCGGACCCCCGACATCATCGGGGAATTGATGTAGCCCATGAAGACCGATCCGACGTCGGCGAAGGTCGACCCGGCATCCGCCATCGCGGCGACTCCCGCGCGATACACCAGCTCCCGCAGGGAGACTCCTCGGTTGGCACCGAACGGAGACATTCCCACACCAACAACCGCGACTTCGCGCATAGCTCGCTTCCTCACTGAAGCAGTCGGACCCGTCCGGCCCGACCCATGATCAACAATATTTGGAGGTCAGGGTCATCGGCCGGTCAGCCGCTGACGATGTCCTTGAATGCCACGTCCTTATCCAAGCGCGGCTCACCGGGCAGGCCCAGCACGCGTTCGCCGATGATGTTCCGCTGCACCTCATCGGATCCACCCGCAATCCGCATCGCGGGGTTGCCGAGGAGCGACAGCTGCCAATTGCCGTGGTCCTTGGCGTCGGCGCGGTGCAGCATGCCGTCGCCGCCCATGATCGACAGGGCGACATCGGCGGCGCGGGTACCCAGGCGCGCCACACCAAGCTTTCCGATTGATCCCTCGGGGCCGGGGATCTGGCCCTTCGAGAGGGCCGTGAGCGACTTGTAGCCGGTGAACCTCAAACCCTCGGCCC
>NZ_WOYQ01000045.1 GCF_011620665.1 Microbacterium sp. | reverse complement strand
TTCCCTGCGTGTGTCGCACCCGAGACGAGAACGCTGCGCCCCGAAGCCATCGCATCGGTGAGGATGTCGGCGATCTGCGGAGTGAGCGACCGCGCAGCGACCAGATCGGAGAGCGTGCGGTGAGACGCGAGGAACTTCCGGATGTTGACGGCCCAGTGCGATCGCGTGATGTCTGGGATGACGCAGTGCAGACGGGACCCGTCGGGCAAAGACGCATCCACGAACGGCTGGCTGAGGTCGACGCGCCGGCCGGTGGCGTGCAGCATCCGCTCGACGAGACCACGGACGGCCTCGTCTGTGAGCACGAGCGGGGCACGGTGGCTGCGGCCGGCGCGCGCGAAGTACACGCGGTCGGGCGAGTTGATCCAGATCTCCTCGACCGTGGGGTCATCGAGGAGCGACTGGAGCGGTCCGAAACCGGTGACCATCGCCAGCACCGCCCGCACACAGGCGGCTTCGTCATCGATGAGATCGAAGCCTCGTGCCAGCGCGAAGTCGTTGTGGGCGCGCACCTCCGCGACGGCCACCTGCTCGGCGCGACCGGGGTGTCGCTGGGGGTCGGCCTGCTCCGCGCGCAGGCGCTCGCGCACCCGATCGGCGACGGCCCGCACGACGGGCGCGGGCGGGTCCACCGCGGCGGACGGAAGCGGAGCGAGACTCACCCCGGCATCCTCACAAAGTCCAGCACCCACCGCGTGAACTATCCACAGGCGAGGTGGCCCGCGGCGATAGACTGGGTCACCCGCGGGAGTGGTGAAATCGGCAGACACGCAGGATTTAGGTTCCTGTGCCTCCGGGCGTGTGGGTTCAAGTCCCACCTTCCGCACGGCAACGGGCGTTAGGCTCGCGTCAGTTCTCCGGCTGACCGACGCACGACCGACGGGATCCCCAAGTGCACCACATCGCCCTCATTCCGTGGCTCGACCCCGAGCTGATCATCAACTCGGCGGGCCCCTGGGCGCTGCTGGTGGTCTGCTTCATCATCTTCGCCGAGACGGGCCTGCTCATCGGCTTCTTGCTGCCGGGCGACACGCTGCTGTTGATCTCGGGTCTGCTCACCCACACGAGCAATGTCTTCGGCGTCAATATCTGGATCGTTGCGCTGCTGATCAGCCTCTCGGCCTTCGTCGGCGGCGAGCTCGGCTACTACATCGGACACAAGGGCGGGCCCGCCGTGTTCGAACGAAAGGAATCGGGCCTGTTCAGCCGGAAGAACGTCGAACGCACGAACTCCTTCTTCGAGCGCTACGGCGGCCTGACCGTGATCCTCGCGCGCTTCGTGCCGGTCGTCCGCACCTTCGCTCCGGTCGCCGCCGGGGTCGGCCACATGGCGTGGCGGCGATACTCGCTCTACAACCTCATCGGGGCTCTCCTCTGGGGCTTCGGCCTGACGATGTTCGGCTACCTCATCGCCTACATCCCCTGGATCAGCGACCTGGTGACGCAGTACATCGACCTCATCCTGCTGACCGCGGTCGGCGGCACCGCGCTGGTCACGCTCTGGCACTACTTCTCTGAGCGCCGCGCGGTGCGCAGGGAACGTGCCGACGAGGACGCGCCGCGCAGCAGCAGCAGCAGCACGCCGATTTCGTGATCCGGCGAGCTCAGGACGCCTTCGTCGCCTTCACGGCCTTCCTTTTCGGCGTCGGCGCGTCCGGCTCGGTCGCCCCTGACTCGCGGGCCGCACGGCTTCGCTCGACACTCGCCTGGAGTGCGGCCATGAGATCGATGACCTCACCGCCGGAGTCCTTCTCGGGGCGATCGCTGAACGTCTGGGCCGTGTCCATCGCGTCGCCCTGATCGAGTTTGGCGTCGATCAGGGTGCGCAGTTCCTGCTGATACTCGTCGACGAACTGCGTCGGATCGAAATCTCCCGAGAAGCTCTCCACGAGCGACGCCGACAACTCGAGCTCTTTGGCCGAGATCTTCACCGGCTCATCGAGCGCCGCGAACGTCGCCGTGCGCACTTCGTCCGCCCACAGCAGGGTCTGGAGAACCAGCACGTCGTCGCGGACGCGCAACGCGGCGAGTCGTGTCTTCTGCCTCAGCGAGAAGCGCACGATCGCGGTGCGGTCAGTCTGCTGGAGCGTCTTGCGCAGGAGCACGTACGCCTTCGGCGAGGCCGAATCCGGCTCGAGGTAGTACGCCTTGTCGAGAGTGAGCAGGTCGATCTGGTCGCTCGGCACGAACTCGACGACCTCGATCTCGCGGCTTCGCTCGGCCGGGAGCGCGGCGATGTCCTCGGCCGTGATGACGACCGTTCGCTCACCGTCGTCATAGGCCTTGTCGATCTCGGCGTACGGCACGATCTCACCGTCGAGTTCGCAGATCCGCTGGTACCGGATGCGTCCGCCATCTGCCGCATGCACCTGGTGCAGTGGCACGTCATGGTCTTCCGTGGCCGAATACACCTTGACGGGCACGTTGACGAGCCCGAAAGTGAGCGCGCCCTTCCAGATCGTTCTCATCACACCAGTGAACACTGCTCACGCCCGCGCCCGCCACTACCCTGGCGACATGGCAGGCAGCGGACAGCTCGTCGAGGTGGGCGGTCGTCGCCTGCGCCTCAGCAACCTCGACAAGGTCCTCTACCCGCGTACGGGCACGACGAAGGGTGAAGTGCTCGACTACGTCACCCGCATCGCTCCGCTGCTGCTGCCGCACGTCTCGGGGCGACCCGTGACGCGGCTCCGCTGGCCCGAGGGGACCGATCATCCCCCCTTCTTCGCGAAGGACCTCGAAGCCGGCGCCCCCGCCTGGCTTCCCCGGCGCGCGATCGATCACTCGACCGGCGCCAAGGACTATCCGCTCGTCGAGGACCTGCCCGCGCTCGTCTACCTCGCTCAGGTCGCGAGCCTCGAACTGCACACGCCGCAATGGCGCTTCGATGCCCTCGGCGCGCGCCGGCGCCCGGATCGCCTGGTCCTCGATCTCGATCCCGGGCCCGGCGCGGGCCTGGCCGAATGCGCCGAGGTTGCACGGTTGCTGCGGGCGATCCTCGACGATCTCGGGATGCCGTGCTTCCCGGTCACGAGCGGGAGCAAGGGCATCCACCTCTACGCGCATCTGGACGGGACGCGCTCGAGCGAAGAGATCTCCGCATTCGCGAAGGAGCTCGCGCGCCTGCTCGAGGCCGACCACCCGGACCTGCTCGTCAGCCGGATGTCGAGAAGCCTGCGCCCCGGCCGCGTCTTCCTCGACTGGAGCCAGAACAGCGCCGCCAAGACGACCATCGCGCCCTACTCCCTGCGCGGGCGCGACGAGCCGACCGTCGCTGCGCCGCGCACGTGGGCCGAGTTGGATGATCCGGAGCTGCGGCAGCTGCGGTTCGACGAAGTGCTCGAACGGGCCGGGCTCTGGGGCGATCCGCTCGCCGAGCTCGCAGCGCGTTCACCGTTCTCGCTCGAGCCGTATCTCGCCAAACGGTCCGCCGATCGCACACCCGAGCCCATGCCCCGGGGCCCCCGGGCCGGCGGGGCGACCGGCGCGCGTTTCGTCGTGCAGGAGCACCACGCGTCGCGCCTGCACTTCGACCTTCGCCTCGAGCACGAGGGCGTACTGGTGAGCTGGGCGGTGCCGCGCGGCATCCCGGCCTCACCCGAGCGCAATCACCTGGCCGTCATGACCGAACCGCATCCGCTGGAGTACCTGACTTTCGCCGGAGACATTCCGCACGGCGAGTACGGCGCGGGGACGATGACCATCTGGGACACCGGGATCTACGACGCCGAGAAGTGGCGGGACGACGAGGTGATCTTCACGCTCACGGGTCGGCCCGGCGGGCCCCTGGGAACCACGCGACTGGCGCTCATCCGCACCGAGGGAACCGGCGAGAAGTCGCAGTGGCTGCTGCACCGGATGGCTTCGGGACCGGCTCCGGGAGCCCAGCAGGGTGCACGGCAAAACCGGCGGATACACACGAGCACGGCCGTGACGGCGGGCCCCATGCTCGCCGTCCCCGCCACGGCGAGCGAGGCCGCGCGCACCGCTGCACGGTGGGGAGGAACGCCCTGGGTGGAGTTCAAATGGGACGGCATCCGCGCGATCGGCAGCTGGGACGGCGAACGCCTCACCCTCCGCGCGCGCAGCGGTACGGACATCACCGCGCGCTACCCGGAGCTGACCGGCGATGATGCCGGGTTCGGACCCGAAGCGCTCACGGTCGACGGCGAGATCGTCGCCTTGGATTCTCGCGGCGCTCCGAGCTTCACCCGGCTGCAGAACCGCATGCACCTGACCAAACCGCGGGAGATCGGCAGAGAGGCGGCGCGGACGCCCGTGAGCTTCCTCTTGTTCGACGTGCTCACTTCCGGCGAGACGGATGCCGCATCCCTCCCCCTGGCCGACCGGCGAAGAGTGCTGGAGGACCGGGCACGCGGAGCGATTCCGTCGATCGCCGTACCCCCGGTCGCCGACCACGTCGACAGTGCCCTGGCCACCGCACGCGAACGCGGCCTCGAGGGCGTGGTCGTCAAGGATCCCCGGTCGACGTATCGGCCCGGCACCCGCTCTGAGGCGTGGCTCAAGGTGAAGATCACGCACACGCAGGACGTCGTGGTCGGCGGCATCCGGCCGGGAAGAGGCGCTCGCAACGGAACAATCGGCTCCCTGCTTGTCGGCATTCCGGGACCAGAGGGACTCATCTACGTCGGGCGGGTCGGGTCCGGATTCACCGAGCGTGAGCTCGCACGACTCTCCGAGATGCTGGTGCGCGTCTCGGAGAGTCCCTTCGTGAGCGTCCCGAGCGCCGACGCGTCCGACGCCGTCTGGGTCGAGCCGCGGCTCGTCGGCGAGGTGGAGTTCGCCGAGTTCACCCCGAACGACACGCTCCGCCATGCCCGCTGGCGCGGGCTGCGCCCCGACATCGCTCCGGAGCACGTGAGGCGCGAGGGCTGACCAGCGCGCGGCGCGCCGCATCCGGCGTCAGACGTGGCGATCCTCCTCGCGGTAGCCGGCCGGCTCGAACTGGAACGTCGAGTGCTCGACATCGAAGTGCGAGGACAGGCAGGACTGCAGACGCGAGAGAAGCGGCCCCGACCCGGCACCGAGGGCGGCGTCATCCACCACCACGTGGGCGGTGAAGACAGGCGCGCCCCGGGTGAGCTGCCAGACGTGCACGTCGTGGACATCGACGACGCCGGGTTCCCCGAGGATGTGGTCCCGGATCGCGCCGACCTCGGTGCCCTTCGGCGCACGCTCCCCCAAAACAGAGAACACCTCGCGCAGCAGGACGACGGCCCGTGGCAGAATCATCGCGGCGATCACGAGTGACGCGAGCGCGTCGATCGGCATCCAGCCGGTGATCGCGATCACGCCGGCCGCGCCGATCACCACGGCCGAGCCGATCAGATCGCCGAGCACCTCGATGTAGGCGCCGCGCACGTTGATGCTGCGCTTCTGTGCGGCGCTGAGCAGATAGAGCGAGGCCCCGTTGGCGACCAGGCCCACGACGGCGACGACCAGCATGAGGCCGGCGACGACCTCGACCTCGGCCGGGCGGAGCAGCCGCTGAACCGCCTCCACGGCGATCCACACCATCAGCACGATCAGGATGACGGCATTGATGAGCGCGCCGAAGACCTCCGCGCGCTGATAGCCGTAGGTGTTGCGGTCGTTGGCTGGACGCGCGGCGAGACGGGAGGCGATGAGGGCGATGACGAGGGCAGAAGCGTCCGTGAACATGTGGGCGGCGTCGGCGAGCAGCGCGAGCGAACCGGTGAGGATCGCCCCGACGATCTGCACCACCATGACGCTCGCCGTCAGCAACAGCGAGAGCGAGAGCAGCCGCTGGTTGCTCGCACCGCGAACACCGTCCGCGGGCGCATGATCGTGCATTCTTCGAGGCTATGCCCGGGGCCGCACCGGGTGCCGTGCCGCGCGGCTGTCGGGAATGGTCATGATTGTCATTCCCACGCCGCCGCTAGTGCTCGAGGACGGCCAGGAGCGGCACGAGAGCGACGAAGGCACGCGCGCGATGGGATGCCGCGTTCTTCTCGTCCGCGGTGAGCTCTGCCGCGCTCCGCCCACCCTGACCCTCCGGAAGGAACACCGGGTCGTACCCGAAACCGCCTTCTCCCGATGCCCTCAGCGCGATACGGCCGGGCCAGAGGCCCTCGACGACGTGCTCCGCGCCGGCCGGAGTGACGAGCGCGATCGTCGAGACGAAGTGCGCCGCGCGGTGTGGATCGGCGATGTCCGCCAGTTGATCGAGGAGGAGCTCGACGTTCGAGACGGGATCCTTCTTGTGCCCCGCCCAATAGGCCGAGAAGATCCCCGGCGCGCCGCCGAGCACATCGACGCAGATCCCGGAGTCGTCGGCAAGTGCGGGCAACCCGGTGCGGGCGGCCGCCACGCGCGCCTTGATCAGGGCGTTCTCGGCGAAGCTCACGCCGTCCTCGACCGGCTCGGGGCCGTCGTAGCCCGTAACCTCGAGGTCGGGTCGGGTCGTTGCGACGATCGAGGCGAACTCCTGCACCTTGTGCGGATTATGGGTCGCGAGGACGATGCGCGAGGTCACAATGGTCCGATCGGCCGATCAGCCGCGCTCGGCCGACAGCACCGCCGCCTGTCGCTCGCGCAGGTCCGCACAACCGGCGACACCGAGATCGAGCAGTGCGTCGAGCTCGCGCTTGTCGAACGGCGCGCCCTCGGCGGTGCCCTGGACCTCGACGAACAGTCCTCGTCCGGTGACGACGACGTTCATGTCGGTCTCGGCGCGCACGTCCTCGACATAGGCGAGGTCGAGCATGGGCTCACCGTCGATGATCCCGACCGAGATGGCCGCGACGGAGTCGATCAGCACCTTCGCGTTCCTGCCGACGAGCCCCTTGGCGCGGCCCCACTCGATCGCGTCGGCCAGCGCGACATAGGCGCCCGTGATCGCCGCCGTGCGTGTGCCCCCATCGGCCTGCAGCACATCGCAGTCGATGACGATCGTGTTCTCGCCGAGCGCCTTCATATCCACCACCGATCGCAGCGCGCGACCGATGAGGCGAGAGATCTCGTGCGTGCGCCCGCCGACGCGGCCCTTGATCGACTCGCGGTCGTTGCGGGTGTTGGTCGCGCGCGGCAGCATCGCGTACTCCGCCGTCACCCATCCCTTTCCCTTGCCGGTGAGCCAGCGCGGCACGCCGCCGGTGAACGACGCGGTGCAGAGCACCTTCGTCCCGCCGAACGAGATGAGCGCGGAGCCTTCGGCGTGCGCGCTCCACCCGCGTTGGATCACGACGGGGCGCAGCTGGTCATGCGCGCGACCGTCCGCGCGCGGGCCACCTGGGGTGGAAGTGGTCATGCGATTCCTTTCGGGATGCCGATGGCGCCGGTGTGCACCAGACGCACGGAAGAGACACCTCGGCCGATCAGTCGGTCGGCGAGACGAAGAAACTCATCGGCAGAGTCACCGGTGGCTTCGTACACATGTGTGGGGACGGCGTCCGGACCGGCCAGCAGGTCACGCGAGACGAGCTGGTGGTAGACATCCTTCGCCGTCTCGGTGTCGCTGCTGACGAGAGAGACGTCCGGGCCCATCACGTAGCTGATCGCGCCCTCGAGGAAGGGATAGTGCGTGCACCCCAGCACGAGGGTGTCGACGCCGGCGTGCCGCAGCGGCGCCAGGTACTCCTCTGCGACGGCGAGCACTTCCGACGAGCCGGTGACCCCGGCCTCGACGAAGTCCACGAATCGCGGGCAGGCGCGAGCGGTGACCGTCAGCTGCGGGTTCACCTCGAGCATGTCCTGATAGACGCCCGAGCTGATCGTGCCTTCCGTGCCGATCACGCCGACGCGGCCGCTGCGGGTCGTGGAGATCGCCGTGCGGACAGCGGGACCGATCACCTCGACGACCGGGACCTCGTAGCGCTCTCGGGCGTCACGCAGCAGGGCGGCGGATGCCGTGTTGCACGCGATCACGAGCATCTTCACGCCCTCGGCCACCAACGTGTCGAGGACGTCGAGACCATAGCGGCGCACGTCGGCGATCGGCTTGGGGCCGTAGGGAGAGTGAGCCGTATCACCAATGTAGACAATCGATTCGCGCGGCAGAAGCTGCGACACCGCCCGGGCCACCGTCAGGCCCCCGACACCGGAGTCGAAGATTCCGATCGGAGCGTCATTCACGACCGTCAGCCTACTCGCCGGGCACTTCGTCGCACGTCGGTAGAGTGACCGCATGAACCTTCGACAGGCGCCGGGACCCGTCGAAGACCATCACGGCCCGGGATCGACCGCCCTGTTGACCGACCGCTACGAGCTCACCATGATCGATGCCGCTCTCCGCGACGGGACGGCCGCGCGCCCGTGTGTCTTCGAGCTCTTCGGACGACGCCTGCACGGCGCACGCAGGTTCGGCGTCGTTGCGGGGACGGGACGGCTCTTGCGAGAGCTCCGCGAGTTCCGGTTCGGCGACGACGAGCTCCGCTACCTCCGCGATGAACGCATCGTCAGCAGCGAGACCCTCACGTTCCTCGAGGGCTACCGGTTCTCGGGTTCGATCCTCGGGTACCGCGAGGGTGAGCTGTACTTCCCCGAGTCGCCGATCCTGACGGTCGAGGGTCCGTTCGCCGAGGCGGTCGTCTTGGAGACCCTCGCGCTCAGCATCCTGAATCACGACTCCGCGGTCGCCACTGCCGCCGCGCGCATGAGCATCGCCGCCGGCGACCGGCCGTTGGCTGAGATGGGCTCGCGGCGTGCGGCCGAGCGGGGAGCGGTCGCGGCGGCCCGCGCCGCCTACATCGCCGGGTTCGGCGCGACAAGCAATCTCGAGGCCGGTCGCACGTGGGGAATCCCCACGATGGGCACCGCGGCGCACGCGTGGACTCTGCTGCACGATACGGAGGAGCAGGCGTTCCGCAGTCAGATCGCCGCCCTGGGGATCGAGACAACCCTGTTGATCGACACGTACGACATCACCGATGGTGTCGCGACTGCTGTCCGTGTCGCCGGCACGGGACTCGGCGGGGTGCGCATCGATTCCGGCGATCTGCCCGCCGTCGCCGCGCAGGTGCGTGCCCAGCTCGATGCCCTGGGGGCGACCGGCACCAAGATCACCGTCACCAGCGACCTCGACGAGTTCGCGATCGCTGCGCTCGCAGCATCGCCCGTCGACTCGTATGGGGTCGGAACCTCCGTCGTCACCGGGTCGGGTGCTTCGACGGCAGGGATGGTGTACAAGCTCGTCGCGCGACGCGATGCGGCGGGCAAGTGGGTTTCGGTGGCCAAAGCGTCAGCCGAGAAGGCATCCAGGGGCGGCCGGAAAACAGCCTTCCGCACACTCGAGCGCGGTACCGCGACGAGCGAGCTCATCGTCGTCTCGGAGGGATTCGAGCCGATGACCCAGGCCCCCGATCATGCCGGTGCCCGCCCGCTGCAGGTCACGCTGGTCGAAGACGGCGAACCGGATGCCGCGTTCGAAGGGCCTGCGGGTGTGACCGCTGCTCGAGCGCACCACCGGCACGTGCGCGAGGAGCTCCCCGTCCGGGCACTGGCGCTCAGCCGCTCCGACCCGGCGCTGCCGACGATCTTCATCGACGCGCGCTGACGCTCAGCTGAGCATGGACTCGTAGATCTCCTTGCACGTGGGGCAGATCGGGAACTTCTCCGGGTCGCGCCCCGGTGTCCACTTCTTGCCGCACAGCGCCCGCACGGGTTTGCCGGTGACGGCCGATTCGAGGATCTTGTCCTTCTTCACGTAGTGCGAAAAGCGTTCGTGATCTCCGGGCTCAACGTGTTCTTCGCGAAGGAGCTCCTCGAGTTCGCGGTCCAGCGTCGCCAGACCCCCCTGATCGGGGCTGTCCACCTGGCCTGGTCCGTTGAGGGGAGTGCTCATGATCCCCGAGTCTAGCGGCGGGCCGATCGAGCCGGGCGGGTCAGGAGGACTCCGCGAACTCCATCAGACGACTGGCGCGGCGGTCGAAGACGACGCCCCCGCCGAAGATCCCGGCGAGCAGCACTGCACTGCCGATCCCGAGTCCGCCCCACATCGTCCACCACGCGTTCTCGCTGTCAGAGGTGAGGTCCACCCACGCCCACCAGAGCGCGGGAAGCGAGAAGACGATCGCCCCGAGCAGCACGACGCCTTGCGAGAGCATGCCCCCCGTGCGCTGCGGTTGCTGGAAGGCGCTGTCGCCGGGCCGCGAAACAGGGTAAGGAGCGACCGCGGAAGCCACCGAAGAGAGTCCGAGACCGCTGAGGAACAGGCTTGCGCAGACGCCGACCATCGCCGGGAGGGTCGCCCACTGGCCGTGCAGCATGATCGCGATCGGCATCGACACGGCCAGCACGGGCAGAGCCACCACGACGATGGGCGCCAATCGACCCGCGCGATCAGAGGAGCCACGGACCGCGGCCGCCAGGTGCATCCACAGCGCCGTCGAATCGTAGGCCAGGTCGTTGTGCGGGAGCCATCCGAAGAAGAGCGCCATGAGCGGAACCGGCACGAGCGCAGCGATCTCGACCGGCACCCCGACGAGAACGAGCGGCATCACCGTCACAACGGCCGCAATCGGCACGATCACGAGGTTGACGAGGTAGCGCGGATCGCGCAGCCAGTAGATGAGGCTTCGCGCGGCAACAGCGCCGGAAGGAGTCCCGGAAGTGATGGCGAACCACCCGAGACCGCCGCCCTCCCGGCCCGACCGGGGCCGCTCAGTTGTTGTGAGGAGGTGGTCGACGAGCCACACCCACACGACCGCGAGAGCCAGAACCGTCAGCAGCGCCACGATGAGCGGACCCGCGAAACCACCCGTGATCGCACGCGCGGGAAGCGCTGCGGCCGCGCCGAACGGTGTCAGCGCCAGGATGTCGACGGCCCCGCCGAGCGCGGTCGACAGCTCGGCATCCCACTCCAGCGACGCGACGAAGACCCCCACTGCGACCGCGGCGACGAGCACCGTGATCAGGAAGGCCCCCGTCGACTCCTGCGAACGTCGCCTCACGGGAAAGAGGAGCCCACCGAGCGCGAGCCCGATCTTGGCCAGCAGAAGGCAGGTGAGGATGCCGAGGATCACCGCAAGAATGCTCACGGCCACCGTCGCTCCGCGCGCCGTCCAGAGAATCACGCCGCTCATGCCCACGGCCACGAGCGCAAGCACCGGGACGCTGGCGACGCTCGCAAGCAGCAGAATGCCGGCGAGTGGGCGCGGCGCCACGCCGAAGACCCTGAATCGACGCGGATCGAGCTGATCGTCGAATCCGCCGAGGAGTGCAGCGAGGAAGAGAACCACCGGCACCGCCGCGGCAGAGAGGACCCACGCCGTCAGCGCGACGTCTGCCGGCGCAGCCCGCAACCGCAGCACGCCCCAGCAGGCGACCCCAGCGCAGACCAGCAGGACGACGATCCGGACCAGCATCCGGATGACCCGGCGGCGATCGCCGCCCAGCGCGCCGAGGAGAAGCTGCAGCCTCAGTCGGAGAACGCGTGCAGCCACTCGAGACCCTCCACATCGTTCGAGCTGCCCGCCAGTTCGGCGAACCTCTGCTCGAGGGTGAGCTCGCCCCGCACCTCGGCGACCGTCCCCGCGGCGAGGACCCGCCCGGCGACGATCACCGCGACGCCTGAGCACACCCGCTCGACGAGCTCCATTCCGTGGCTGGAGAGGATGACGGTGCCCCCATGGGAGGTGTAGGCCGCGAGGATATCGAGGATGACGTTGCTGGAGATCGGATCGACCGCCTCGAAAGGCTCATCGAGCACGAGCACGCGCGGCGCATGGATCATCGCTCCGGCGAGCATGACCTTCTTCGTCATACCCGCCGAGTAGTCCGCCACGGGACGACGCAGAGCCTCGGTGATATCGAACGCCCGCGCAAGGTCGGCCGTCCGGCTCTCGACGACCGCCCGCGCCAGGCCACGCAGCGCGCCGTAGTAATGCAGCAGCTGCCGGCCGGTGAGTCGATCGAAGGTCCGGAGCCTGTCGGGCAGGATCCCCATCTGATGCTTTGCGCGTGCCGGCGACGAGCGCAGGTCGACGCCGGCGACCTCGATCGTTCCCCCATCCGGGCGCAACAGCCCACCGATCATGGACAGCATGGTGGTCTTGCCGGCACCGTTCGGGCCGACGACGCCGTAGAAGATCCCGGCGGGGATCGTCAGGTCGACACCGTCTACGGCGCGGGTCTGCCCGAAGGACTTGGAAATGCCGCGTATCCGCAGAGCCGGTGTGCCGGTGTCGATGTCCAGATCGGGCAGCGCATCGACAGCCGCGCGAGCGAGGGTCGGATCGTCGGCGGCCGCGGTGTGGCGCGCGGCGAACTGTGCGGCCGCGACCTCAGCGGGTACCTCCGGCTTCGGAGGAAGCTCACGTGGGATGGCGGCCTCCTCCGGATCCTTCTCGGGACGTGGCGAAGCGGCGATCACCCGACCAACCTAGCAAGGTGGGTCCGACGGCACAGCGGTGTCAGATTCAGCCGCCCTGAACGCGAGTGTCACGAAACGACAACGTCGTGGGTGGATTCCGGGGGTTCTCAGAGCGGCTTCGTTAGCATGAGACTCGGCACGAAGAGGTGTCTTTTTGTCGAACGGACAATGAACATCTTCTCCAGGAGCACCCCGTGACCCTTCATACTGTCATCCTCGCGGCCGGTATGGGCTCGCGCCTCGGACGAAGCCTCCCCAAGCCGTTGACCGAGCTCGGCGACGGTCGCACGATCATGGCGCAGCAGCACGACAACATCCGGGCGGCGTTCGGCGACGGCGCGCGCATCACGACGGTCGTCGGATACCGGGCCGAAGCAGTCGTGGAAGCGTTTCCCGATGTCGACTACGTCTACAACGAGCGCTACGACCAGACCAACACCTCCAAGAGTCTGCTGCGCGCCCTCAAAGCAACCGGCAAGGGGGGAGTCCTCTGGATGAACGGCGATGTGGTCTTCGACCCGCGCATCCTCGGACGGGCGATCGAGCTGATCGATCGCGATCAGTCCTTCGTCACCGTCAACACCGCGAGCGTGAGCGACGAAGAGGTCAAGTACACGGTGACGGCGGAGGGATTCATCCGTGCACTGTCAAAGACAGTACGCGGGGGCATCGGCGAGGCCGTGGGCATCAACTACATCGCCCGCGCCGACAAGCGCGCCTTCATCGCGCAGCTCGGCCGCGTCGACGATCAGGACTATTTCGAGCGCGGTCTGGAGCTCGCGATCGCCGAGAACGGGTTGCTGCTGGAACCGCTCGATATTTCCGACCTGTACGCCGTCGAGGTCGACTTCGCCGAGGATCTCGAGCGCGCCAACCTCTACGTCTGATCACCCAGCGGTCCCTCAGCGGCCGCACGTAGGATCGATGCGTCATGGCGAAGGTTCCTCGCATCCACTCCCTGCCCGCTGATTCTCCGTGGGACGGCGGCCTGCCGCCGCAGGGATCATCGGAGCATCCGCGCGCGATCCGCGCTCTCGACCGGGCCCTGCAGGTGCAGCGACCGGTCGTCATCACGCACCTGCGGAGCATCCGCCTCAGGAACCCGAACGCGAGCACAGCTGAAATCGCACGCATCCTGGAGCGCCGCTACCTCGCCACCGTCACCACCGGTGGTGCCGCCGTCGGAGCGACGGCCGTCGTACCCGGAATCGGGACGGGCGTCACGCTCGCGCTCGGCGGAGTCGAAACCATCGGCTTCATCGAGGCCACTGCGCTGTACGCACAATCACTGGCGGAATTGCACGGCATCCGCATCGAGAGTCCGGATCGCGCCCGGGCTCTCGTCCTCACCCTCATGCTCGGAGAAGAGGGCGTCGAGCTCATCGCCCAGCTGAGCGGGCAGCTCACCGGAGGTGCCGAGAGTCGCGACAGGTACTGGGGGAAGCTGGTCACGACCTCGCTCCCCCGTGCCGCCGTCGGCCCGCTCCTAGACCGGCTGAAGCCGATGTTCGTCCGACAGTACGCGGCGAAGGGCGGCGCATCCGTCATCGGCAAGGCTCTCCCCTTCGGGATCGGCGCTGCCGTCGGTGGTGCCGGCAACCGCGTGCTCGGACGCCGTGCGATCGTCAGCTCGCACCGCGCGTTCGGCGTGCCGCCGCAGCTGTACCCGGCCGAGCTCGAACCCCACGAGGGTGCCGCCCCCTGTGAACGAGTCGCTGCGGTGGGTCTTGTGCGTGCCGGCAGCGCGGTCGTCGCGGGCGGGCGTCGCGTGACGGGATCCGTGACAGAGGCCATCGGCAGCGCAGCGAGCACGGTGGCGCGCCGCGCGCCCCGCACCGGAGCCGCCGCCTCCGCGCTGGAAGGAGAATAACGGCATGGGAATCTTCCAGAGTCGTCCCGAGGAGCCGACCGAGTGGGGCGGGCTGCCCTCCGAGCCGTGGGAGCCTCGTGAACCCACCGAGATCTTGCCGCCGCCGGTCGACGACCTCGGAATCCTCGGCGCGGCCGGAGTGGCCTTTTCGGTTCCCGTCGAGCTCCACCTCGATGCAGCGCAGCCTGAGGCCACCCCTCAGGGCGACGAGTGACCCCCGCTCGCCCGCTGATGCGCGTCGACACGGTCGCCGGTGTCTGAACCCCACGGACGTCGGAGTGCCGACGAGCCTCCGCCCACGGAAAGCACGCTGGCAGAACTGACACCGTGGCTGCCCCGCCAACGGTGGTTCACCGGCTCCGCATCCCCGCCGAGGTTGCGCGTGCTGGCTGACCGACGACTCCGCGGCGACGACGAGTCCGCCACTGTGCGAGTTCTGGTCCTCGTCGACGACGCGCCGGCGAAACCGGTCGTCTATCAGGTTCCCGTCGTGGAACGAGTCCTCGCGGGCGCCTCGCCCGCGACGTCGGTCATCGGCCGCGGCGATGCGGGCACGATCCTGATCGACGGTCCGCATGACCTCGCGTACACGCATGCCCTCCTCGCCGAGCTCGGGCTCGACGCGGGTGACTTCCCGACCGATGTCCTCGCCGGAGAGCAATCCAATACGTCGATCATCTGCCGATCGCCGTCGGCCCCGCCGTTCGCGTTCGCGCAGGAGTTCCTCCCCGACGTCGAGGACGCCTGGCGCGTCGCGCTGCGCGCCGCCTCGGCGCACGCCGACTTCACCTCCGGCGCCGATGCGCTCGGTCGCGCGACCGCGGAGGTCCACCGGGACCTGGCGAGACTCTTCCCGACCGTGCCGGCCGACGCCGCAGCACGCACGACCCTGGCTGGGGCGTGGATCCGCCGGCTCGCCATCGCGTTCGATGAAGTGCCGGCGCTCCAGCCGCAACGCCGCGCCATCGAAGACATCTACGCCGCGGCGGCCGGCGAGGTCTGGCCCGCGCTGCAGCGGGTGCACGGGGATTATCACCTGGGTCAGGTGATCTCCGTGCCCGGACGAGGGTGGGTCGTGTTGGACTTCGAGGGCGAGCCGATGCGCCCGATCGAGGAGCGGCGAGCGCCGGACCTCGCGCTGCGCGATATCGCCGGCATGCTGCGGTCCTTCGACTACGTCGCCGGCACGCTCCGCCTCGCCCGGACTGGCTGCCGATACCGCTGAGCGCGATCGAGCGTCTCGTCACGCGCTGAGGGACGTCACTCGTCCCCGAGCTCGGCCGCGTCTGATTCGAGCTCATCGGCGCCGTCTGCTGTCCGGACGTGCCATGCCTCCCAGCGGTCCATGAGCTCCGCGATCGCGCCGTGGAACCGTGCGGTCGCCGCACCCGGCGACGCGTCGCCGAAATAGTGGCGCACCCATTCCCCCAGGCGCTCGACGGCCAGCGGGTCATCTTGGAGCCTCCGGACGGCCGCGACGATGTCACCGGATGCCGCCGCGTCGAGCCACTCGGCATCCCCCAGATAGCCGTGGGTGTCGACAACGGCGCGGTTGTCAGCCGGTCGGGTGACCAGCAGCGGTTTGCCGGCAGCGAGACGGTCGTAGACCATCGCCGAAATGTCGACGACGGCCACATCGGCAGCGGCCAGCTGCCATCCGAGATCGGCGCCGTCGTCGAAGACATGCTGCGCCGCAGAATCAGCGCGATTCGCGGAACGGATCATGTTGATGATGCGCGCGTTCACCGCTCCGTACTCCGGGTCGACGACGCCTGATCGCGGGTGCGGACGGTAGATCAGCCGATGGGCCGGCGAGGCGAGGATGCCGGCGGCCAGCGCCTCGCCGTGCGTGCGGACCGAACCGTAGTGCGCAGACGGACGGTCACCCTCCCACGTCGGGGCGTAGAGGACGACCGTGCGCTCATCGGGGGAATACGGCAGGGCGCCGGAATAGTGGTCCGCCTGGGGTCGTCCGATGGCGATCGTGCGTGTGGCGAAGTCGTAATCCCAGAGGACGCGTCTGAGCCGCGCCCGCGCAGCATCGCCGGCGATCAGGGCGTAGTCATACGCCTTGAATTGGTTGGTGGTCATGTACATCTTGTCGGACTCGCCGTGGTTGATGAACACGTGCCAGCGATGCCCGTAGCGGAACATCTGAAAGTTGCGGGTGTTCTGATTCACGTACAGCACGATGCGGATGTCCTGTTCCGCGATGTACTTCTCCAGCGACCGGACCGTCGGCACGAAGGCGACGGGCAGGGCGCCGTCCATCAACAGCGCCCGTGCGCCGTGCGCATTGCGGCTGAGGACGACGACGGGCCACGTGCGCGCGAGCACGGCGAGGGGCTTGTACCACTGCCGGATCTGATACATGTTCACTGCGCCGTCCGCGAAATAGACCGCCACCCGGAAATGATTCACAGGCTGGAGCGGCACGGCAGTGAGCCGCGTGCGCACCTCGCGGGCGACGTGGCGGTTGTTCACCGCCTTCTGAACGAGCGAGAGGGCCTTCCGGCCGTCCGAGATGATGCCCACGATCCCAGCCTAGCCAGCGCCGCGCGGTACCTCATGAGGGAGACAGGGCATGCGATGATCAACGGATGCACGAAGACGAATCGCGGTTGCGGGATGCCGCCCCCGCCCCACCGGGGTCGGGCGTCACGTTCGTCATGCCCGTGCTCAATGAGCAGGACTACCTCGCTCGTTCCGTCGCCAGCGTGCTCGCCCAGGAGGTCGACGGCCCGCTCGAGGTGATACTCGCGCTGGGCCCGTCCACCGACTCGACCGACGCGATCGCTCGATCCCTCTCCGCAGCGGACCCGCGGGTGCGGCTCGTCACGAATCCCGCGGCCGATATCCCCGTGGGCGTCAACCGTGCGATCCGCGCCGGAATCCATCCCACCCTGGTGCGCGTCGACGCACACTCGGCTCTCGAGCCGGGCTACACCCGTCGCGCGCTCGAGACGCTCGATCGCACCCGCGCCGCCAACGTCGGCGGCGTCATGCGCGCCGAGGGCCAGTCACCGTTCCAGCGCGCGGTCGCGGCGGCGTATAACTCACGGATCGGACTCGGCGGGGGCGCGTATCATTCCGGGGCCGAGGAGGGGCCGGCCGAGTCGGCATACCTCGGGGTCATGCGTCGCGCCGTGATCGAGGAGGTGGGCCTCTTCGACGAGTCGCTCCGGCGCGGCGAGGACTGGGAGCTGAACCTCCGCATCCGTCGTGCCGGATATCGGGTCTGGTTCGACCCCGCCCTGTCGGTGACCTACTGGCCACGCGAAAGCTGGGTGCGGCTGGCCCGTCAGTTCCGCTCGACGGGGACCTGGCGGGGTGAGCTGGTGCGGCGCTACGGTCGTCGCAATTCCGTGCGGTTCTTCGCCCCGCCGGTGCTCGTGGCCGTCGCCGTGTTCGCCGTCGCGGTGGCCCTTCTGCAGCTCACCGGTGTGTTCAGCGGTGGCTGGTCTCTGGCGGCATCGATCGTCTACCTCCCGCTGCTGGCCTACGCGATCGTGGTGGTCGGATACGCGTTCTCCCCGGCCGCCGCCGCCGGCTGGCGGGAGCGAATGTGGACCCTCCTCGTGATCCCCACCATGCACCTGGCCTGGGGTGTCGGGTTCCTCATCGGCACGGTGCGCGGTGCACGCGAGAACATCGACACGTCACGGCTCAGGCGCAACACCCCGCTCCCCTGACCGGGGGCAGCGACGCCGTCATCCCCGATCGACGAACCCCTGGTCCAGAATGCGCGCCACGACGCGCTCGGCGGCGTGTCCATCGTCGCGACTGTTGAAACGTTCCTGCCAGTCGAGATAGCGGTCACGGTAGCGAGTCGGCACCTCGGCATCCGCCAGCTGCGCCTCCAGCTCGTCCTGACTGGTGGCGATCGGCCCCGGGGCATGGTCGGCCAGATCGAAGTAGAAGCCACGCAACTCGCCACGATAGTGATCGATGTCCGGCGCGAAGAAGTAGATCGGCTTGCCCGTCACCGTGTAGTCGAACATCACCGAAGAGTAATCGGTGATGAGAGCATCGGCCACGAGCAGCAGCTTTGAAACATCGGGATACGCCGTGACGTCGATCACCCGCTCGCCCTGCACGTCGGAGCCGGGGAGCAGTGTGCGGGAGTGTCCGCGCACGAGCACCGTCGCACCGGTCGCATCAGCCAGTCGGGACAGATCCAAGAAGTCGACGATCTGATCGCGGTCGTCGCGCCAGGTTGGCGCATACAGAATGACGCGTTCCCGGGCTGACAGTCCCAAGGCCATCCGGGTCGCTGCCGCGTCTCCCGTGATCAACACATCGTTGCGCGGGTAGCCTTCGACCCAGATCGGGCGTCGGAGAAAGGCGTATGCCCTTCGCAGCATGCGCCCTGCGTAGGGGTTCTGGGCCAGCAGCACGTCCCAACGCCTCCCCTCACGGAAGACCGCTGCCATGCGGCGCGGATCGAAACCCGGTCGGTGCAGGGCCAGCTTCTTCAGCGGCGTCCCGTGCCACGTCTGCAGCACGACCTGACCGCCCCGGCGCGCGAAACGTCGGTGCAGCCAATCGTTGACGACGAGCAGCCGCGCGGACCCGCGCGCACGCCACCAGTCCGGGCTCCCCTCGATGACCGCGATCGCACCCTCCGGTACATCGACCGACAAATCGATCACGCTCCAGTAGCGGCGAACGCCGGGGGCGACACGCGCGAGTTCCCGATCAACGGCACGCGGATTGCACGACGCGTTGCGACCATAGAAGCTCTCGAAGAAGACGGCGTTCTCCAGCTCCGTCGGACGCGTCGCGTAACGGCGCTCGAGCGCGTCCTGCCCTTCCCCCGAGTCGTAGGCCGGATCGATGGGCGGCCCGACGGTGAGGACGCCACCGGTCAGCGTCGCCCGGAGGACCGGCGTCATGGTGAGCGGAACAGACGCCGTCGCCGCGCCGGGAGCGCCGTTGACGATGAGCCGGTAATCGCCCGACGGCAGCGGGCGGGCGTTCCCGCCCCAGCGAGCGGCGTAGAGCGGCAGCGACGCATGCCAGCCGGGGCCGTCGATCTCGACGTCCGCGCGCACGGCGGCGCGACGCCCCGTGAGTCCGACATCGGCGGGAGCCGCGCCCGCGCCGGCCAGTACGAGCATCGGCACGGTATCCACCTCAATACGAGCTGTGAGCGTCATCGTTCTCTCTCCATCGCTGCGCGGATCCGAGCGTAGACCCGGGCCGTGTTCCGCCCGTCCGAGAACGCGTGTACGCCGGCGCTCAGCCGCGCAGACCGCCCGACCAGCGCCGCACGGTGCTCCTCATCGGTCAGGAGGCGGCGCAGATCGACGATGACGCTCTCCCAGTCGCGCGCAGGGTCCGCGCCGGCGACCTCCGCATACGTGCCGTAGAACCCTCGGCGGGCGGTGTAGTCGTCGAGGTCCGGTGCGAAGAAAACCGTCGGCAACGGGACCAGGGCGGCGTCGAACGCGAGCGACGAGTAGTCCGTCACCAGCGCGTCCATCCCGGGGAGCAGCGGCGTGACATCGGCGATGAGGTCGCTGCCGAGCGCACGAACACGACGGGTGGTGTCACGCGGTTTGTAATCGCCGGCACCGAGGGGATGCGACCGGACCAGGAGCACGGCATCCGTCTCTTCCAGAAGCGCAGTGATCTTCTCCCATTGCTCAGCCGTCGGGATGGCCGGATCCGGCGCTCCGTCCCGCCAGGTCGGCGCATAGAGGATCCGGCGGATGCCGGGTTCGTCCGGACCGAGAACAGCCGTCAGTGCGGAGAGCGCGTTTCGGCGCCGCTCCGCCGCGGTTCCGCGAGAAAGCACGTCCACGCGGGGTTCCCCCGTGACGGGGACCCGGTCTTCGGCCAGGCCGAAGGCCGACTCGAGCCGACCCCGCACGAGCTCCGACGCAGCGGGAAGGATGCGGATACGCGCCTGCGTGCGCCGATAAAGAGCGCGAAGGACCCCGTCGAGAGCAGGCAGCGGGCTCTGCGTCGTGACGGGCGAATCAAGACCTATCCGCTTGAGGGGGATGCCGTGCCACAACTGCGCGATGACGCCCCCGGTCGCCGCGTACCGGTTGACGTCGCCGAATCCGTGCGTGACGACGATCACCCGTGCTCGCGCAGTGAGCCAGAACCCTCGCCAGGATCCCTTCGGGACCGAGGGAATCCCGCGCCGCGCCGCCTCGGCGGCGTCGCGGGTTCCTCCCGTCAGCCAGATCGCGGCATCGCCCTCGGCGACAGCATGCTGCCACAGCGCCCAGGCACCGTCGGTGATGCCCACCGCGCATCCGAAGACCCACAGATCACGACCGCGCGGAACCACCGCGGTCACCAGCCGTCCACCCGCATACAACGGCATGCGCAGAAGCTTTCCGGCGTTGCCGGCGTCGAAGGAGAAGGACGCCACCCGGCGAGCCTATCGCGCGGGTGACGTCCTTCTCGTGGGGAGACTCGTCTCCTACGGAGTGAGCTCACCCAGGGTCACATCCACCGAGAGGGTCTTGCCGTCCCGGAGGTACACGAGCTCTGCGGAGCTGCCGGCGGCGAGCGCGCGCACTTGCGCCGTCAGGTCGGTCGCATCGGTGACCGGGTACCCATTGAACGACGTCACGACGTCGCCCGCCCTCAGCCCGGCGTCTGCGGCTGCTCCTCCGGAGGTCACCTCGCTGATGTACGCACCGGCCGTCGTCGCGTTCTCCTGCGCCGCAGCGTCCCCGACCATCGCGCCGAGCAGCCCATGCGTGGCCGTGCCATCGGCGATGAGTTCATCGGTGATGCGCTCGACGATGTTCGAGGGAATCGAGAAGCCCACGCCGATCGAGCCGGACTCGCTCGAGCTCGCGCCGGCCGCCGTCGCAATGGCGACGTTGATGCCGATGAGCTTGCCTTCACCGTCCACGAGCGCGCCGCCCGAGTTGCCCGGGTTGATGGCCGCGTCAGTCTGAATCACCGCGATCGAGATGGAACCCGCCCCTGCCGACGGCGACTGGCCCTGGCCGTAGTCGAACTGGAAGGGCGACCGGCGGTCTCCGTTGTTCTGCTGATCCTGCGCGTCGCCTTCCGGAGCCGCCGAGGACGCGATCTGGATCGAACGGTTCAGCGCACTGACGATCCCGGTCGTCACGGTGTTCGACAGTCCCAGCGGCGCCCCGACAGCAACCGTCTGATCGCCGACGTTGAGGTTCGACGAATCACCGAACTCGATCGGGGTGAGCCCCGTCGCGTCGGTCAGCTTGATGACGGCGAGGTCGTAGGTCGGATCGGTGCCGACGATCTCAGCCGCGTAGACCTTCCCTTCGGAGGTCGTGACGCTGAGTGCCGCATCGGAGGACGCGCCGTCGAGCGTCACGACGTGCGTGTTGGTGACGATGTAGCCGTCGCTCGTCAGGATCACACCCGAACCGGTCCCGCCCGACGAGCCCGACGACGCCGAGATCGTCACGACGCTCGGGAGCACCTTTGCGGCGATCGCGGTGGTCTGGTTGACGGAATCGCTGTTGTTCACCGTCACGGCGCCGGCTCCCGAGGTCACGACGGTCTGCGCCTGCGGGAAGAACGATGCGCCCGCGGAGGCGACACCGAGCCCCGCCGCGCCGCCGACCAGGGCAGCGGCGACCATGATGCCGACGATCTTGCCGGCGCCGACCTTGCCCGAGGCCCCGCCGTCGGGGGCCGGCGGTTGGTCGGATGAGACCCGCGCGGCCGCGTATGGCGACGTCGGGGCTGTCCCGTGGGGCGAGGTGGGTGTGGAGCCGTAACCCGGGTGGGCCGGCTCCACCCGCTCGGGCGCCGTGTAGGGGGCCGTTGTCTCATAAGGCGCGGGCGCGGGCGCGGGCAACGGCGGAACCGGCGGGACGACCACACCGGGTGGCACTGCCGCATCGGCGGCGGGGGCAGTCCCCTGGGCCCCCGGCTGGCCGTCGAGCGGCTGATCGGTGGAGGGCGTGTTGTCATTCATCTGTTTCCTTCTTCCCAAGACCTCTTCAGGATGCCCCCTGATTCTGTGTGTTGCTTATGCCCGCACCCCGACCGGGCTATGCATGTAACGTGAGCGGAATGCGAGAGATCCCCGGTGCCTGGCGCCGCGCGGCATCCGGGGCCGGCCTACTGGACGCGCACGGCACCGTGACGCCGACGATCTTCGCGGAGATGTCCGCGCTCGCGGATCGCACGGACGCGATCAACCTGGGCCAGGGCTTCCCCGATCAGGACGGTCCGGCCGAGGTGATGGAGGCGGCTCGCGCGGCGATCTCAGCGGGTGTCAATCAGTACCCGCCGGGCCGTGGCATGCCGGTGCTGCGGGAGGCGATCGCGGCGCATCAGCACCGCTTCTACGGCCTGGATGCGGATCCCGACCGTGAGGTCCTCGTGACCGCCGGTGCGACCGAGGCGCTCGCCGCGACCCTCCTCGCACTGATCGAGGGTCCGGACGACGAAGTCGTCGTCTTCGAGCCCTACTACGACGCCTACGCGGCGATCGTGGCTCTCGCCGGCGCGACGCTGGTCCCGGTCCCCCTGTCCTGGCCGACATTTCAGCCGGACGTCGAGGCGCTCGCGCGCGCGGTCACCGATCGCACACGGCTGATCCTCGTCAACGATCCGCACAACCCCACAGGCGCGGTGTTCTCGGCGGAGGTGCGTGCCGAGATCGTTCGACTTGCGGAGCGACACGACGCGATCATCGTGACCGACGAGGTCTACGAGCATCTCGTCTTCGACGCGCAGCACGTGCCGATCGCGACGCTTCCGGGAGCCGCCCAGCGCACGGTATCGATCTCATCGGCTGGCAAGACCTTCTCGATGACAGGGTGGAAGATCGGCTGGATCACTGCTCCCGCGGACCTCGTGACCGCGATCCTCGCGGTCAAGCAGTTCCTCACCTACGTCAGCGGCAGCCCGTTCCAACCGGCGATCGCCGTGGGTCTCGGGCTCCCCGACGCGTTCTTCACCGGGATCGCGGCCACGCTGCGCGTCAAGCGCGACGTGCTGGGCGCCGGTCTGAGCGCCGCCGGGTTCGACGTGTCCGCTCCGGCGGGTTCATACTTCACGATCGCGGACGCCGCACCTTTCCTCGCGAGCGGCATGGATGCCGGCGACTTCTGCCGCGGTCTCCCGGCACGTACGGGAGTCGTCGCCATCCCGCTGACGGCATTCGCAAGCCCGTCCCGCGCCGCGCCGTACCGAACGCTGGTCCGCTTTGCCGCGTGCAAACGCGTCGAAGTCCTCGATGAGGCATCTCGCCGCCTCGCCACGCTCACGCGGTGACTCGACGTCGTCGGGTGACTCAGGCGCGCGGATGAACGCCGAAGCGTCGAAGCTCGAGTGCCGGATTGACCAGGCGCACGCGCGCGACCGACTCGGCATCCAGCCAGGCCACGGCGATGTCACGATCGATGCCGACGCCGGCGATCTCGATGCCCTGCGGGTCGACGATCATCGACGCGCCGACGCCGACGGGCGGCGGGTGATCGGCCGCAGCCACGTACAGGGTGTTTTCGATCGCTCGTGCGTGCAGCAGCGTGCGCCAGTGATGCTCCTTGAGCGGCCCCCGCACCCATTCGGCGGCAACGAGCACGACGTGTGCACCGGCATCGGCGAGAGTCCGCGCGACCTCGGGGAACCGGAGGTCGTAGCAGGTCATCAGGGCGAAACGGATGCCGGCGAGCTCGAAGGTCTCCGGCGCGCCGATCTCACCCGGCTCCACCCAATCGGACTCGCGCTGTCCGAACGCGTCGTAGAGGTGCAGCTTCCGATAGGTCGCCCTCACGCCGTCGCCGTCGACGGCGACGACGGCGTTGCGCACGCGCCCACCATCGGGTGAGCGCTCGAGCAGACCGGCCACGACGACAGCGTCGTTCGCGGCCGCGATCCGGCACAGGCCCTGCGTGAACCGGCCGCCGACATCCTCGGCGTGGGCTGCGAGGCCCTCATCGAAGGGCTGGACGAAATAGCTCGAGTATTCGGGGAAGAGCACGACCCGGGCGCCGCGCGCAGCCGCGCGCGCCGTGAGTTCCTCGATCGTCTGGAGGTTCGCCTCGCGGTCCGACGTCGGTGCGAACTGTGCGACGGCGACCCCGATGCCGGTCACGGCCTGTCCCGCATCCGCCGAACGCGGCAGATCATGATCCCGACTCGTCATCGCCCGGTGTGCGCACACGTGTGTCGAAGGGGGATGCCATGCCCTCATCCTCGCGCGCCCACCTGCGCATCGGCAACCGCGAGGGACGCAACGCCTAGGCCGTGCTAGAGTGGTTCTTTGTGACGCGGGGTGGAGCAGCTCGGTAGCTCGCTGGGCTCATAACCCAGAGGTCGCAGGTTCAAATCCTGTCCCCGCAACGAAAGAAGGGCCCTTGGTCGGGAAATATCCTGATCAAGGGCCCTTCCACTTTCACGGAGAGCGCGTCTCGGTCAGCGCGGCGGACATGTCCGCCAGGAAGCGGACGATCGCCCGCAGCTCATCATCGGTGAACTCGGTCATCCCGTGCCGCATCCGAACCAGGCGCTCCCCGAAGTGGCGATAGAAGTCCGCGCGCGCGACATCGGTGAGCACCACGATGCGAGCACGTCGATCCCTCGGATGCGGGCGACGCTCGACGTGGCCGCTCCTGCTCAGGCGATCGAGGAGCTTCGTGGTCGACGCCGTCGAGATAGACAGGTGCTTGGCGATGTCCTGCGGCTGGACGACCGCCGCAGACCGTTCACGCATGATCAGCATGCGCAACGCCGCGACGTCGGTCGCGTTCATACCCATCTCGCCGCGTAGGCTACCCTTCATCTGGTCCAACGCATCGCTGAAGACCTGCACGGCCTCCAGTGCCCCGAGGACGAGAAGCCCGCGCTCGTCGGCGGGCATCCCGCGCTTCTGCACCGTTGGACACCCCCCGGTTTCGTTGGGTAGCATTTCCGACATCGCTAGATAAACTAGCGAACAAGGAGGAAAGATGACAGACCTGGACCTGGTGGTGCTGCTCGACGACAGTGGCAACGAGATCGGCACTGCTCCGAAGTCCAGCGTCCACGGCAGCGACACCGCTCTTCATCTCGCCTTCTCCTGCCACGTGCTCAACGACGATGGCAACGTGCTCGTGACGCGACGCGCACTGTCGAAGAAGACCTGGCCTGGCGTGTGGACCAACTCCTTCTGCGGTCATCCGCGCCCCGCGGAACCCGTCGCGACGGCCGTTCATCGCCACGCCGGGCATGAACTCGGACTGTCGCTCCGCGGCCTCGAGCTGGCGCTCCCCCTCTTCCGGTATCGCGCGATCGATGCCGACGGCACCGTCGAGAACGAGCTGTGCCCGGTCTACGTCGCCTACGCCGACGAAGAGCCGCGACCGAACCGCGCCGAGGTCATCGAGTCACGCTGGGTCGATCCGGCCGATCTCGCCACAGCGCTGACTTCGACCCCGTGGGCGTTCAGCCCGTGGCTCGTGCTGCAGTCCGAGCAGATGCACCTCTTCGATGCCCCCCGCCTGCGGCGCGCGTCATGATCACTCTCCCCCTGGACAGCGCTGCCCTCGTCGACAGCGCGATCGAGCGGAGCCTCGAGCGCCTGAGTTCCCGTGGCGCACGCTACTCACGGTCTCTCGACGAGCTGGTGCGGGCCACGGCGCACGCCGCGGACGGAGGCAAGAGGTTCCGCCCCGCACTCGTCGTCGCATCCTTCCGCGCCTTCGGTGGCAACACGGACGACCTTCCGGCCATCTGGGATGTGGCAGCGGCGTTCGAGCTGCTGCACACGGCATTCGTCATCCACGACGACGTCATCGACCGTGACGTCGAACGTCGCGGTGTGCCCAATGTCTCGGGCAGCTTTCGCCAGCGGGGCGAAGACGCCGGCGCCGCCCCCGCCAACGCGATCCTGCTCGGTAGCGCCGCCGGGGTGCTGGCCGGCGATCTGCTGCTCTTCGAGACCGTGCGCCTCATCGCGGCGGCCCCGCTGAGCTCCGCGCATCGCGATGGGCTGCTGGACCTCGTCGACGACGCCGTCCTGCGCTCGGCGGGAGGTGAACTGCGCGACGTCGAACATGCGATTCTTCCGAGCTTCCCGGATGCCGACGAACTGCTCTCCACGGCATATGAGAAGACAGCCGTGTACTCGTTCGAGGCGCCGATCGCCGCCGGCGCTCTTCTGGCGGGCGCGTCGTCGGCGCAGCGCGCCCAGGTCAGTGACGCGGCGGGCCGACTCGGACTGGCATTCCAGCTGGTCGATGACCTCATCGGCACCTTCGGATCGCCCGCACAGGCGGGACGCGCAGCGGGGGCTGACCTGCGCGAATCGAAACGAACGACTCTCATCGCTCTCGCCCAGCGCTCGCCCGACTGGGCTCGCGTGAGCGTCGCGCTCGACCTGGCCCCCACGGGCCCCATCGCGATCCGTCGGGCACAGGAAGAACTCACCTCCAGCGGCGCACGCTCGGCACTCGTCGATCTGATCTCCTCGATGATCGGGCAGGCGCGCATCGTCGCCGCCGATCCGCTCCTGCCCGCTCCGGCCGTGGAGCTGCTGGCCGGCATCGCCGATCGCATCGAGAAGCGGATGCCGTGACCACGTCTCTCCCCACCTACTCCCGGGCAGCGGTCGAAGCCGCCGCCACCGTCATCGGGGTGTACTCGACATCCTTCGGCCTCGCCGTGCGTCTGCTCGGACCACGCCCCCGGCCGCACATCCGCACCGTGTACGCCCTCGTCCGGATCGCCGACGAGGTCGTCGACGGTGCCGCCGCCGAGGCGGGCCTCGATCCCGCCGACATTCGCCGCGTCCTCGACGAGCTCGAAGCGGAAACCCTCGCAGCGCTGGCGCGCGGTTTCAGCACGAACGTCGTGGTGCATTCCTTTGCCCGCACAGCGCGCGAGTGCGGCATCGGGCCGGACCTCGTCCGACCGTTCTTCGCGTCCATGCGCACCGATCTCGATGTGACGGCGCACGATTCGGCTTCTCACGATTCGTATGTCTACGGTTCCGCCGAAGTCGTCGGACTCATGTGTCTGCAGGTGTTCCTCAACGCCGGATCGACCCGGCCACAGCAGCCGGCTGCCGACCTCGTCACCGGTGCCAGGCGGCTGGGTGCCGCGTTTCAGGACATCAACTTCCTGCGCGATCACGCGGCCGACGCCGACGTCCTCGGCCGTGACTACCTGGGGATCGATGGCCGTTCGGTCACGCGCGACGACGTGCTGGACCGCATAGAGGGCGACCTCGCCGTCGCCAACGCCGTCATCAGCTCACTCCCCGCGGATTGCCGCCGCGCCGTGAGCTCGGCGCACGATCTGTTCGCCGAGCTCACGCAGCGGCTGCGCCGTACGAGCGACCCGGGCGTGCGCGTGCGCGTGCCGGGGATCGCGAAGGCGGCGATCGTCGCACGTGCCGCCGTCGCGGCCGGCCCGAGACGGGTCGGCGCATGAACGCCGTCGTCATCGGCGGCGGGATCGCCGGTCTCGCCACCGCGGCGCTCCTGGCTCAGGAGGGCGGGGACGTCACACTCGTCGAAGGTCGAGACGAAGTGGGCGGACGCGCGGGCTCCTGGGAGCAGGACGGGTTCCGCTTCGACACCGGGCCCAGCTGGTACCTCATGCCCGAGGTCTTCGAGCGGTTCTTCGAGCTGCTCGGGACGACGGCTGACGCCGAACTCGATCTCGCCCCGCTGACGCCGGCGTACCGGGTCTATGCCGAGCCGTCCGGCGGCGGACCGGGCGAGCGAGTGGATGTCGTCAGCGGGCGCGCATCGGTGCGCGCACTTTTCGAACAGCGAGAACCCGGTGCGGGCGACCGAATCGAGGACTACCTGGATTCGGCGGGAGAGGCGTACGACCTCGCCGTCACGCGCTTCCTGTACGACTCGTACGCGACCACCGCGGGCCTCCGGGATCGCGAGCTACTCCGGCGCCTCCCGCAGCTGGCGCCCCTCCTGACCCGGTCACTCTCGCGCCACATCGAACGCCGGTTCGCCGACCCCGTCCTCCAGCAGATCCTCGGCTATCCCGCGGTGTTCCTCGGCGGCTCCCCGTATGAACTGCCGAGCCTGTACCACCTCATGAGCCACCTCGACCTGACGCAGGGCGTGCTGTACCCGGCGGGCGGGTTGATCGAGGTCATCAGCGCAATCGAGCGTCTCGCGCGGTCCGCGGGCGTCACCGTGCGCACCGGTGCTCCGGTCGCACGGATCATCACCGCCGGGCGTCGCGCGACGGGCGTCGCGCTGGAGTCGGGAGAGGTCATCCACGCCGACCTCGTCGTCTCCACCGCCGACCTCCACCACAGCGAGACCGCGCTCCTCCCGCCGAAGCTGCAGACGTACCCCCAGCGCTGGTGGGACTCCCGGACGCCGAGCCCGGGGGCGCTGCTCGTGCTGCTCGGCGTCGAGGGCGAATTGCCCGAGCTCGCCCACCACACGCTCCTGTTCACGCGCGAGTGGTCGAAAGGGTTCGACGCCATCTTCGGAGACGACCCGCGCATCCCCGACCCGGCATCCCTGTATGTGTGCACTCCGAGCGTCACCGATGCGACCGTCGCGCCGCAAGGCTCCTCCAACGTCTTCATGCTGGTTCCGATCCCCGCTGATCCGTCGATCGGGCGGGGCGGCATCGACGGCACGGGCGATCCGCGCGTCGAGCAGGCGGCCGATCGGGCGATCGACCAGCTTGCGCGATGGGCAGGGATCCCGGATCTCGCTGCGCGCATCCGGGTGCGCCGGACCATCGCACCCGGAGACTTCGAGCATGACCTGCACGCGTGGCGCGGCAACTCGCTCGGTCTCGCGCACACGCTTCGCCAGAGTGCGATGTTCCGCCCCAAGAATGTGTCTCGCCGTGTCTCTGGCCTCTACTACGCGGGGGGCTCGGCCCTCCCCGGAATCGGGCTGCCGATGTGTCTCATCTCGGCGGAGCTGGCCCTGGAGCGGATTCATCGCGACCGACCGGCCGCCGGCAGCTGATGCCGGGCCTCTACCTCCTCGCGATCCTCGTGTCCGCGTCGGGCGTAGCCGCTCTCGACGCGCGCCACCGACTCGCATTCTGGGATCGCCCCGTCCGTGCCGGACTGGCAGTCCTGGCGGGCACGGTGCTGCTGCTCGCATGGGACATCGCGGGTATCGCAGCGGGTGTCTTCGTCAAAGGGGACAGCGCCCTGCTCCTCGGCATCGATCTCGCGCCTCACCTGCCCCTGGAGGAGCCGTTCTTCCTGGCCTTTCTCTGTCAGCTCGCCCTGACGCTCTGGGCCGCCGCAGAGCGTCGAAGCACGCGCCGGCGAGAGGGGATGCCGTGACCTACGCTCTGCTGATCGTGCCGTTCGCAGCGGTGACGATCCTCGTGACACTCGCCACCGCACGGCGGGCCGACTTCGGCCACCGCATGGGTTCGTCCGCGATCGCGGCACTCGCGCTGTGCGTGCTCACCGCGATCTTCGACAACATCATGATCGCTCTGGGTCTGTTCACCTACCCGCCCGAGCACCTCTCGGGGATCCGCGTGGGCCTCGCCCCGCTCGAGGATTTCTCGTACCCCGTGTGCGCGGCCTTCTTCGTGCCCGCTGTCTTCACCCTGCTGAGCCGGCGGCGCGCATGAGCCGGCCGGGTCTGCTCGGCCAGCTCATCGTCTCTTCGCGACCGGTGAGCTGGATCAACACGGCCTACCCGTTCGCGGCCGCCTACCTGCTCTCGACCCACCAGGTCGATCTCACCCTCATCATCGGGACCGTGTTCTTCCTGATTCCCTACAACCTGGCGATGTACGGGATCAACGACGTCTTCGACTACGAGTCTGACCTGCACAACCCCCGAAAGGGCGGCGTGCAGGGCGCGGTGCTCGACCGCAGCCTGCACCGCGCCATGCTCTGGGCGGCAGCCCTGGCGTGCCTGCCGTTCGCTGTGTACCTCGTCGCGGTCGGCGGACCCCTCTCCTGGATCGTCCTGGCCGCGAGCCTCTTCTTCGTGGTGTTCTACAGTGCCCCGCCGCTGCGTCTGAAAGAGCGGCCATTCGCCGATTCGCTGACCAGCAGCATCCACTTCTTCTCCCCCGCGGTCTATGGGCTGATCCTCGGCGGCGCGCGCGGCGACAGGTCACTGGTCCTCCTGATCATCGCGTTCGCGCTCTGGGGCATCGCCTCCCACGCGTTCGGCGCGGTTCAGGACGTCGTGGCCGACCGAGAAGCCTCCATCGCGTCGATCGCGACCGCTCGCGGAGCACGGTGGACCGTGCGTTTCTCGCTCGCCTGCTACACAGCGGCAGGGCTCACGATGCTCGGCGTCACCTGGCCCGGACCGCTGGCGGCCCTGGCCGTCCTCCCCTACCTGATCGCCGTGTGGCCCTACCGCGACCTCGACGATGCCGAAGCGGCGCGCGCCACGACCGGCTGGCGCCGATTCCTCTGGATCAACCAGCTTTCCGGGTTCATTGTGACCCTCCTGCTGATCTGGTGGTGGCAGCTCACCGCGTGAGCCGTCACCACCACATCAGCGGGGAACGGTCACTCGCCCGAGAGCGAGAGGAGCTGGGTGACGGCCGCCGTCAGACGGGCATCAGCTTCCGCGAAGGCAGTCAGGTCTCCGGCCTTCAGCGCCGCATCACGGTCGAGCATCGCCTGCTGAGCATCGGCCAGCGCGGCTTGGAAAGCGACGTCCGTGGTGGTCGATCCGCCGCCGGTCGCATCTCCCGGGGCGCTGGACTCACTCGGCGCGGGAGTCGGTGTGGCGCCGCCGTCGCCGGCTTCGGCGCCGGAATAGCCGCCGAAGAGCGTGTCCAGCGCCCCCTGCAGGGTGTCCTCGAAGGCAACCTCATTGCCGAACGCGACCAGAACCTTCTGCAGCGTCGGCAGCTTCGTCGAACCCGACGACTGCACGAACACCGGTTGCACGTAGAGCAGGCCGCCGCCCACCGGGAGCGTGAGCAGGTTTCCGTTGAGCACCTCGGACTGGCCCTGCTTGAGGATGTTGATGAACGCCGACACATCCGGATCCGCATCGAACGTGTTCTGCACCTGACCGGGGCCGGGAACGGGTGTTTCGGCGTTGATCTCCAGCATCTGAAGCTTCCCGTAGGTGTCGCTTCGGACACCGTCTGCGGCGCCGGCATCCGAGTCCACCGACAAGTACCCCATCAGGACGTTTCGCGTGTCCTCACCGCCCGGGATGAACGTCGTGAACATGGAGTAGGTCGGCGCGTCCTGCCCGGGCATCTTCATCGTCAGGTAATACGGCGGCTGCAGCACGTCAGTCTTGGAGACCGGATCGTTCGGCGTCTTCCACGCGTTGTCACGCTGATAGAACGACTGCGCATCGTCGACATGGTACGTGCCGAGCATCGCTCGCTGCACCTTGAACAGGTCGGTCGGGTACCGCACGTGGCTCATCAGATCGCCGCTCATGTCACTGATCGGCTTGAGCGTCGACGGGTAGACCTTCTGCCATGCCTGAAGCAGCGGGTCGGTCTCATCCCACGCGTAGAGCGTGACCGAGCCGTCATACGCGTCGACCGTGGCCTTGACGGAGTTGCGAATGTAGTTGACGTCGTCCAGCGCTACACGAGGCGCCGTGTTGGTCGTGTCGCTGATCGCGTCCCGCAGACTCACGATCGACGAGTACGGGTAGTCGGCGCTCAGCGTATAGCCGTCGACGATCCAGACGATCCGTCCGTCCACGACCGACGGATACGGGTCGTTGTCGAGCTCCAGGTACGGCGCGACCTTCTGCACGCGCGTGACGGGATCACGGTCGTAGAGGATCTGGGACTCGTCATTGATCCCCTCCGAGAACAGGATGTCGGTCGACTGGAACTTCAGCGAGTAGATCAGCCGGTTGAAGATGCTGCCGACCATCGGTCCGCCGTCGCCCGTGAAAGTGGTCTTGGTCTGGGCCGCTCCGTCTTCCCCGCGGGGGTAGTCGAGCTCGATGCTCCCGGTGCCCTCCGGTGCGCCGACGATCGAGTAGGCAGGCGACGTCTCGCCGAAGTACACCCGCGGCTCATACTTCTCACCGTTGGTCAGGTCGCCCATCGTCGGGATGCCGCGTTCCACGAACACCGGGTTGCCGTCGGCGGTGCGCTCATTTCCCTTGGCCGCGACCATGCCGTACCCGTGGGTGTACACGAGTGTCGTGTTGTACCACGATGCCGCCTGTCCGAGCTGCTCGAGGTTGAGCTCCCGCACCGAGACGACGGTGTCTTGAGACTCGCCCTCGATCTTGTAGCGGTCGACGTCCAGCGGATCCGTGAACTGGTAGTACGAGCGGTACTGCTCGAGCTGGCGAACGGTCGGCGAGATGATCGCTGGATCCATGATGCGGATCGACGCGGTCGTGTCGGCGTCGGCGCGCAACTGGCCGGGCTCAGCGTCCGTCACGGCTTGGAAGTCGCTCTTCTCAAGCCCATCGATCCCGTACGCCTTCTGCGTCGCGTCGATGTTGCGCTGGTAGAACTCGCTCTCCAGCGTCTCCTGATTGGGGCGCACCTGGATGTTGGAGAGGACCCAGGGGTACGCGACGCCGACGACGAGCGCCGAGACGATCAGCAATCCCGTGCCGATGAGCGGGAAGCGCCAGCGTCCGATGATCGCCGTGACGAAGAAGAGCGCAGCGACGATGATGGCCGCCACCGTAAGGATCGTCAGCCCCGGGATGATCGCGTGTACGTCGACATACGTCGCGCCCGTGATGCGCTCACTCTGCTGCGTCAGCGTCTTGTACCGATCGAGCCACAGGCTCGCCGCCTGCAGCAGCATGTAGAGCCCGGCGATGATGGCGAGCTGAATACGGGCGGGCTTGGAAATGCGCAACTCGCCCTTGCCGACGCGGATCGACCCGTAGAGGTAGGTCACCAGCACCGTGACGACGAGGCAGACGAGGATCACGGCCGACGCGAAGCCCAGCACCGAGGTGAAGAACGGCAGGGAGAACAGGTAGAAGCCGGTGTCCATCTGGAACTGCGGATCGAGTTCCCCCGAATCGACCCGATTCATCCAGAGCCACGCGGTCTCCCACTGTGCGGACGCGGCGAATCCGGCGAACAAGCCGAAGAAGATCGGAATGCCCCACATGGCCAGGCGACGCAGCGGCTCCACGACTTCCTGGTAGTGGTCGAGCTGTGAGCTCAGACGTGCGTAGACGGGCCTGAGCCCGTACCCGAGCTGGATCGCCAGGAACACCGGCACGGCCATCGCGACGAAGCCGACGAGGAACATCACCACGCGAGCCGTCCACTGCGTCCACAGCACACCCTCGAAACCGAGCTGGTCGAACCAGAGCCAATCGGCGTAGAGGCTCGCGAAGATGAAGAACACCACCACGACAACCGCGATCACCGCGATCGTGATGCCGATCGCGCGGCGGAATGGATTGGGCGTGGCCTGTGTCGGCGCTGAAGGCGTGGTCACCCCTCCATCCTAGGCGCGTCCCACCCGACCCGGGCTCCGTCAGCGGCACGTGGGGAGCGAGTCCAGGTCCGCGCTGTCGCGGATCGCGGCGAGCACGGCGAGCGAATCATCCAGGTCCGCGACCGAGAAGACGCGCAGGCCGGACGGAATGTATCCGACGACCTCGTCGCAATTGCTCTCCGGGGCGAGGAAGAAGTCGGCGCCGGCGCCGAGGGCGCCGTGCATCTTCTGGCGGATGCCGCCGATCGCGCCGATCGCGCCGGACGCATCGATCGTGCCCGTGCCGGCGATGTTCTCACCGCCGTTGAGCTCGCCCGGAGTGAGCGTGTCCATGATGCCGAGTGCAAACATCTGACCGGCGCTCGGGCCGCCGACGTCGTCCAGCTGGATGGTCACGTCGATCGGAAAATCGTAGTCATGCAGGGTGGAGATCCCCACGAGCCACACCGACTCGCCGTCGACGATCGACTGCCTGGGCGTCACGGTCTCGGTCAGCGGCTGGCCGTCACGATCGATCGTCAGCTCGATGGGCGCTCCGTCGGCGGAATTGATGATGTCTCGAAGTTCGGCCGTATCGGCGACGGGGATACCGTCCGCCGCGCGGACGATGTCATCGGGCTGCAGCAGCCCCCGCGCAGCCGAGTCCTCCGTGAGCGAGTAGACCCGTACCATCGCCTTCACGTCGTAGCCGAGCTCTGTCAGCGCCGCGGCCGTCGCCTCCTTCTGTGAGTCGACCATCATGACGGCGCTCTCCTGGTTGCGCTCGTCGGTGCTCTGTCCCTGTGGAAAGACATCGTCCAGAGGCAGAACGGCCCGCGACGAGTCGAACCACGCCATGGCGAGTTCGAACCAGGTAGGTGTGCGCTCGCGGTTGCCCAGGACCTGCACGGTCAGCAGATCCAGCGTCCCGGCGGTCGGATACGTGTCCGCGCCGTCGACGCTGATCAGCGGCACCTCGTCGCCGTCGGCGCCGGTCACGGTCCCGAGCGTGTTGAAGACGGGGCCGGGCTGCTGGATCACGAACGAACTGGGCAGGAAGGTGAGCGCCAGCAGCGCGACCAGAGCCACCGTGAGCGCCCAGATGCCGGCCAGGGTGCCGCGCCGCACGCGCCGCCGCGGGGCCGGGACGATCGTCGAGTTCTCATCGAACAGTGCCACGGAGAGAGCCTTCCTGGCCGGCCGTTCGCGACCGGCGTACACGCGAGATCCTCCGCCGAGGCCGATCCCGGCCGCCGCGAGAGGACGTGCGACTAGCGTAGAGCGAGACGAGTTCTGCCCGCTGAAAGGCGCCTGATATGGCTGACGACAATCGCGACCGTTCCAACGACGACTCCCCCGGCGATCCCTTCGCCGACATGCTCCGCAACCTGTTCGGCGGAGGGGTGGAGGGGTTCGATCCGGCCCGAATCGAGGCCCTGTCGGGTCTCGGAATGGACCCCGCGATGCTGCAGCAGATCATGCAGCAGATGCGGGCGGCGTTTGCCGCGGATGGGGACGGCAGCATCGACTGGTCGGCCGCGAAGGCGGGTGCGCTCCATCTGGCCAACAAGGACGGACTGGGCATCACGACCGGCAGTCGCCAGGAGTTCGATCAGGCGTTCAGCCTGGCGACCCTGTGGCTGAGCGAAGCCACGACCATCTCGGACCTCCCCCGGGCGCCGCAGGCGATAACGCGCGGGCAGTGGGTGGAGCTCACCCTGCCGGTGTGGCAAGAACTCGCGGAACCGGTCGCCGACTCGATCTCCGGAGCGCTGACCACCGCGATCGGCGACCATGCTCCCGAAGAGATGAAGGGCATGATCGCCGGCGCCGGCCAGTTCATGCGTCGGATCGGGGGCTCGCTGTTCGCCGCTCAGCTGGGCGCGGTGATCGGACGCCTGTCGCTCGAGGTCGTTTCGGGCGGAGATGTCGGCATCCCGATCCTGCCCGACGGGGACGCCGTCATCGTTCCGCAGAACTTCGCCGATTTCGGCCGTGACCTCGACGTCGACGGCGACCAGCTCGCCCTGTACCTCGCGACGCGCGAACTCGCCCACGCCCGCCTCTTTCGCCACGCACGCTGGCTGCGCCTGCACGTGATCTCGCAGGTGAGCGAGTTCGCGCGTGGGATCCACGTCGATACGGTCGCGCTCGAAGACCTCGCCTCGCGGTTCGACCCGTCGTCCCCCGGCGAACTGCGCGCCGCCCTCGAGTCCGGTGCGCTGCTGCCCCAGCGCACCGCGGAACAGGAGGCCGCCCTCACCCGACTCGAGAACCTGCTCGCCACGATCGAAGGCTGGGTCGACGTCGTCACCGCAGATGCCACGGCACGCCTGCCGGAATCGGCCAAGATCGCCGAGGCCGTGCGCCGTCGGCGCGCGGTCGGGGGCCCCGCCGAGCAGGCCATGGGGTCGCTCGTCGGACTCGAGTTGCGCCCCCGGCGCCTCCGTGAAGCCGCCGCGATGTGGCGCGCCGTCACCGACGCAGTGGGCAAAGCCGACCGGGACGGTCTGTGGGACTACCCGGATCTCATGCCGGACGCGGCGGACATCGACGACCCGGCCGCGCTCGTGGCCCGCCTGCAGGCGCGCGCACGCGGCGAGGGGCCCGAGCGAGACGCGTTCGACGAGGCCCTGGACGAGCTGCTGAGCGAGGCCGACCGCGCCGCTGAGCCGGATGCCGGAGACTCTGACCCCGACGGCTCGGACATGCCGGAGGATCCGCGCCCCGTCTGACGCGAGGCGCTTCTGTGGAGAGCCGGTGCGCCGTTTCATGCTTCCGCGGCACAATCGGCGTATGCTCCGACTTGCGCCCTCGAAAGAACCCCTGTGGCGGACACCCTCCAGTCTGCAGCTGGGTGCGGACCCGGCCATCCGCGTCGACGATGTCACTCCGTGGCAGGAGAGCCTGCTGTCGGCACTGCACGACGGCATCCCCGATGCGATGATCCTGCCCCTGGCCGCGGCATCAGGTGCACCGGCTGAGGACGCGGCAGCGTTCGTCGAACACATCTCGCCCGCCCTCACCTTCGTGAGGGGCCGGCGCCAACGGACGCGGGTGGAGCTGCCCGGCGAACTCGGCGTGGGCGAGACCGACGCCCTCCTCGGCGCGCTCGACGCGGTCGGACTCGACGTCGTCAGCACCACCCGCTGGGCGCAGGCCGACCCCGATCCGGCCGTACCCGTGGTCATCGTCGCCCATCGCCTGGTGGAACCCCGCCGTGCGGCTCGGCTGATGGCTCGAGACGTGACACATCTGCCGATCGAACTCGCCGGCGACCGCGTGACAGTCGGCCCCCTCGTGGTTCCCGGTGTGACGGCGTGTCTGGCGTGCGTGCACGCGCACCGACGCGATGCCGATCCCGCGTGGCCGCTGCTGGCGGCACAGATGCTCGAGCGCGGCACGTTCCGCACCGACCTCGCGCTGCTCTGGGAAGCGGGCATCCTGGCCGGACGACTCCTCAGCTCGCCTCACCCGCAGACGGCGTCGGTGACCGTCAGCGCCGCGGACGTCCGCCGGAGTTGGCACGGACACCGGCCGCACGCAGAGTGCTGGTGCCGATCTCCTGAAGGAATCGCGACATCTGACGAGGTCGTTGCCCGCTCGCCCGCGACCACGACAGTGACAGAGTTCGACCGGCCCGCGTGATGCCGACGTAAGCGAGGCGGCGCTCTTCATCCACCTGCTCGAACGTCGTCGCGTACGAGATGGGAAGCAGGCCCTCGCTCATTCCCATGAGGTGCACGTGGTCCCACTCCAGACCTTTCGCAGCGTGCAGGGTCGCCAGGGTGACGGTGCGCAGGGCGGGTTCGTGCTGGCTCCTGGCGCGAGCGAGCAGCTCATCTGTGAAGGCACGCAGCGTCGTACCCGCCGGGGCTTGCTCAGCGAGACGCAGCACCGCCGACCGTGCTTCCCACGCATCGCGAAGGGCCCCGCCGGCCGGCGGGGGGTCGTCGCTCAGGCCGAGCGAGCGCAGGACGTCACGGACGGCCGCGACAAACGTCGTCTCGAGCGGAGCCACCGACGCGCCACGGAGGGCCATGACAGCCTGACGGACTTCGGGCAGGTCGAAGAACCGCCTGCCGCCGAGAACAGTGGCAGCGATCCCCCGACCGGCCAAGGCCGCCAGCACGGGTGCGGACTGCGCGTTCGCCCGGTAGAGCACGGCGATGTCGTGCGCGTCGATCCCGGCGGCCAGCTGCGCTGCGACCGCAGCCGCGACTCCGTCCGCCTCGGCCGTGTCATCCGGGTACGCCGTCACCGTCGGCTCGCCACCCGGTGCAGCCGCAGACGCGAGCTCGAGCGCACCGGGGCGCCCCCGCATGAGCGAATTGGCGACGGCGAGCACCGCGCCATCCGACCGATAGTTGCGCTCGAGTCGTACGACCTTGGCATCGTCGTACCGGTCGGCGAAGTCGAGCAGATAGCGCGGATCGGCACCGGCGAAGGAGTAGATCGTCTGGCTGGCATCCCCGACGACGCACAGATCACGGCGGTCGCCCAACCATAGTTCCAGCAGCCGCGCCTGCACCGGGGACACGTCCTGATACTCGTCGACCGTGAGGTGCCGGTATTGCTCGTGCACGGCGGCGGCGACGCGGGGCTCGGACTCGAGCATTCCCGCGCAGGCGAGAAGGACATCCTCGAAGTCGAGCTGACGGCGTTCGTCCTTGACCTTCTCATACGCGCGTTGCAGATCGGCGAGCGCCTGCACATCCATGCCCGGCAGACCGGTGGGGTGGTCAGCGGCATCGCGCTCGATCGAGTGCATCCGAACTTTGCGGGCTTCGATACGCCCGGCGACATCGCGCAGCGTCGGCGCGTCGATCCGCAGCCGCAAGCCGTCGGCGGCGTCGGCGAGCACGCGAACCTTCTTGTCGATGATCGCGGGGGCGGCATCGCCCGCCAGCTGCGGCCAGAAGAAGTTCAGCTGGGCGAGCGCCGTCGCGTGGAACGTGCGGGCCGCGACGCCCTCGACGCCGAGCGCGCGCAGGCGACCCCTCATCTCACCGGCAGCCCTGGTGGTGAATGTGACCGCCATGACCCGTCCGGGTGAGTATGCCCCGGTATCGACGCCGTGGGCGATGCGATGCGTGATGACCCGGGTCTTCCCGGTTCCCGCACCGGCGAGGACGCACACCGGACCCCGCAGCAGCGAAGCCGCCTCGCGCTGCCGGTCATCGAGACCCTCCAGCGCGCGATCGCTCACCCGTGAAGCTCCACCCAGTCGATGATCAGGCGATGCGCGATGGATGCCGTGCCCGGCAGCGCGAAGTCCGCCTCCCCCGCCAACCCCCGGTTGAGCTCGGCGCGGGTGAACCATCGGACGTCCACGATCTCCTCGCCGTCGGGGCGCGCCGCCGCATCGTCGACGGCGGAGGCGAGGTAACCGAGCATGAGCGAGTGCGGATACGGCCAGGCCTGCGAACCGCGGTATCGGATGTGTTCGACTTCAACCCCGGCCTCTTCGAGCATCTCGCGGATGATCGTCGCCTCGGCCGACTCACCAGCCTCGATGAAGCCCGCGAACGTGGAGTAGACGTTCTGGCCTTTCCACATCGCGTTCTGGCCGAGCAGCAGCCGTGACCCGTCAGCCGACTCGATCGCGACGATGACTGCGGGGTCCGCGCGTGGGAAGTGGTCGCGCCCGCAGTCAGGACAGCTGCGGGACCAACCGGCCGTGCGGACGATGGTGTGGCCGCCGCACGCGGGACAGAACGGCGCACCCAGCAGCCAGCGGCCGAGTGCGACCGCCTCGACCAGGAGTCCGGACTCGATCGGCGACAGCTCGCCGCCGATCGAGTAGAGGCTTTCCCAGTGCGCCGCGTCGATCGGTGGTTCGGCCGACGCGGCCACCGCGGCCAACAGCCGGGCCGATCCGTCCGCGTCTCGGCCCAAGAACGCCCATTGCGCGCCCTCGGCGACCGCGGCCGGCGCGACCAGCAGCAGCGTAGGAGTCTCCTCGCCGGATCGGAGCGGAGCCCGGTCTCCGTGAAGAGCGAGAACGCGGGTCGTGGGATCGATTCGCAGCGCGCCGAGGAGGCCCTCCTGGGTGCGTTCGTCAGCCGCCCGGTCGATCGTCGCGCGAGCCAGCGCGGGAGGGCGGAGATCATCGGTGGGTGTCATCACGAACCTCTCTCCGCCGGGCGCGGTGCGAATGCCGGGCGTGGCACGGATACTTCGCACCGCCGCGCGCCTACCCTGGGGGCATGCCACGCTCACCCCTCACTCTAGCCGCGTCGGTGACATCCGCTCTGCCCCGCGCGACCGTGATCGGCGTCGGTCCGCTGACCGAGGGCGTATCCGGTCGTTACGACAGCGCGATCGCCACTCTCGACGACGGGCGACGCGTCGTCGTGCGCGTGCCCACCGATCGTGAGGCCGACACCGACCTTCGAGCCGAGGCCCACGCGCTGAAAGCGCTGACGGCCGGCGTCCGCGGCGTGCTCCCCTTCGGCGCACCGGATGTGCTCGGGGAAACCTCCGTCGACGGCGTGCACGCCGTGGTTCAGACCCTGCTTCCCGGCTATCGCGTCGATGCCGTCCACGTTCCCGCCGGGGAGGGCGTGGCAACGGCGCTCGCCGTCGCGATCGCGAAGGTGCATGACCTGCCCGTCACGGTCATCCGCGACGCCGGGCTTCCCGTCCTCACCGCTGTGCAGGTGCGTGACGAAGCCGAACGTCTCCTGGATCGCGCCGAGGCCACCGGCCACCTGCCGTTCGGTCTGCTCCGTCGCTGGAGCACAGCACTCGGGTCCGAAGCGCTCTGGCGATTCGAGACGACCGTCACGCTCGGCGGCGTCGACCCGGCGTCCTTCGTTCTGGAGGACGACGACGACGGAGTGCCCCACGTCACCGGCCTGCTCTCCTGGGGGGGAGTGGGCGGAGGGGATCCCGCGGTCGACTTGCGCTGGACCGCCTCGGCACCTGATGCGCGCGAGGCCGTCATCGACACCTATACGCGTGTGTCCCACCGAGCACCCGACCGCCTGCTGCTGGCGCGCGCGCGCCTGCACGCCGAGCTGGAGTTCGCGAAGTGGCTCGTTCACGGCCACTCCACCGGCGCGGAGTCGATCGTCGCCGACGCGATCGAGCTGCTGACGGCGCTGGAGCAGAGCGTTCGCGATGAACCGCCGCTCGCCCACGAAACCGTGACGGTCGACGATGCGATCGCGGTCCTCGGACGAATCCGCGCGACGACGGGCGATCTCGGGCACAGGGAGATGGAGACCGACGCGTTCGACGCCGAGTCACTCGCTTCGTTCACCACCGACGAACGGGATGCCGGGGGAATCCCCACTTCTCCCATCGAGATGTCGGACTGGGCGCCGCTGCGCGGCGATACCGGTGGGGCTGTCGTCGCGCCACGCGACGACAGCGACGACGCCACGGACGACGATCCGGATGCGGCAGCGCGAAACGCCCTGCGGCGGTGGACCGACACGGCCTGAGAACCGTCCGAAGCGTGCTCAGTCACGCACGACGACGTCATCGGCGACGTAGTACAGGACGACGTCGATCTGCTCGAGCGGCACTCCGCTGCGCTCGTGGTACGCACGGCGGTACAGCCGCAGCTGCAGAAGGCGGTCTTCGCGCTCGCGCGGTGTCCGCGGCGGGCGCCCCGTCTTCCAGTCGACGATCTCGATCCGGTCCCCGCGGCGGTACACGGCATCCAGCTTGCAGATCGCTACGTGCGCTTGCCCATCGGCGAGCAGATCATCAAGAGCGACATCGATCTCGACCTCAACCTCGATCGGTGCCAGGTCCGCCCATTCAGACGCCAGAAAGCGCGTCTTGAGCTCCTCGAGCGCGCGAGTGTCGGCATCCGGCCCGCCGATCTGATCCTCGTCGAGTTCCCACAGGGCATCGTCGGCCGACACCCCCGCGCCGGTCAGCCCGGAACGTTCCTCGACCCATGCGTGGAACAGCGTGCCGAGGCGGGTCTGGCGATACGGCCGCTCCGGGAGTGGTCGCGCGATCGCCGCGACGGTGCCGGCATAGTCGGCGACGAAGTCCTTATAGCGAGACGCGGGCACCCGCACGGGCGCGGCGGCGCGAGTGCCGGCCGCCCGCTCGGCACGCTCGGCCAGCAGCAGCGTGAGATCGCGCGACGGAGCCGCCGGAGGCGGGGCGGCAGCCTCGCGCACGCGCGCAGCGGCCGCCGTCACGGCCCCCCGGCGCGCGCCGAGGGGGTCGATCGGCCAGGAGAGCAGGCGGCTCCGGTCGAGGTACGGGTCTTCGCCGGGCTCAGGGATCTCGAGCGGCAGCTCGAGCGCATCGGTGATCTCCGAAAGGAACCGGCTGGGCGCGCGTGGTGCCTTCGTTCCGGCCCACGCGGATCCGGTCAGCAGCAAATGGTCGCGAGCGCGGGTGACGGCGACGTAGGCGAGGCGGCGCTCCTCGTCGAGCCGGCGGTCTTTCAGCTCCTGCGCGAACCGGGTGAGCGCAGTGCGCAGGTCTTGCTGGGTCGGAGCTTCGTCCGCACCCCATGCGAGTCTCGGCAGCCACGCGCGGTCACCGCGGAACGGGTAGGGCAGGACCCCGAATCGGAGCCATCCGAGGCCCTCGCGCGGCTTGGCGGGAAGCTCGTCCTCGACGCAGCGCGCGAGCGCGACGGCGTCCCACTCCAGCCCCTTCGCCCCGTGGATCGTCAGCAGCTGTACGACGTCGTCCTCGGCCGGCTCGGTGCGAGGCGCAAACTCGTCGACGCGCTCGGCGCGATCAAGCCAGGCGAGCAGAGCGGGGAGCGACCCGCTGTCGTCGGCCGCGAGGAACCCGTGCAGCTCGTCGACGAACGCGCGCAGCTGGTCGCCGGCCACGCGCGCGGGCCCGCGCGCCTCATTGGCGGCCAGCTCGATGTCCAGCCGCAGTTCCACCGCGATCAGACGCACGAGATCCGGCACCGGAATGCCGGACGCCCGGCGCAGCCCCGCGAACACGCCCGCGGCGTCACGGAGGCGCGCGCGGGCCTCGGGGGTGAAGTCGCTGAGCCAGCCGTGGTCGTCGGGCTGCCGGCCGACGAACTCGACCGCATCGACGAGCGAGGCGCCGTCCTCGCCTGCACCGCGCAGGCGCGAGAGGATGTCCGCATCCAACGCATGCAGTGCCGAGTCGTGGCGTCCGATCCGCCGCGCCAACGCGGCCAGCGCACGCAGGTCGGGCAGGCCGATGGCCCAGCGCGGGCCACTCAGCAGCCGGATCAGTGCCGACCCCGCGCGCGGATCGCTGATGACGCGCAGCGCGGCGACGACATCGACGACCTCGGGGGTGGACAGGAGTCCCCCGAGTCCCAGAATGCGATGTGGTATGCCGCGGCGTCCGAGCGCATCGGCGAAGCGCACCATGTGCTTCTTCGCACGGAAGAGGATCGCCCCGGTCGTGGCCTCTCCGCCCGCAGCGCGCCGCGCTCGGACATCCTCGAACCACTCCGCGACGTGATCCGCCTCCGCGTCCACATCCACCTCGAATGATGCCGTCACATTTCCCGGGGGGGCGTCCGGACGTGAACGCAGTGCGCCGACCCGCACGGGCGCGCTAGCCGCGAGCGGGGCGAGCACGGCGTTGGCCGCATCCAGGACACGCTCGCTGTTTCGCCAGCTCGTCAGCAGCGAATACGTCGGCGCGGTCCCAGAGGCGCAGAACGCCTCGGCGAAGCCGCCGAGGTTGCCGGCACTCGCACCCCGCCAGCCGTAGATCGACTGATGGGGATCGCCGACGGCCATGACGGCCGAATCGGCGAACAGCGCCGCAAGCAGATCGCTCTGCACGACCGACGTGTCCTGATACTCGTCGAGCAGCACGACACGGAAACGCTCACGCAGCTCCTCGGCCACGGGCCGGTGCGCGCGCACGATCCGCAGCGCGCCGGCGACCTGATCGGAGAAGTCGATCAACCCGCGTCGCCGTTTCTGCGCATCGTATTCGCGCGCCAAGTCCGTCAGCACCTCGAGCCCGCCGACCGCGACCAGGGCCTTCTCGACGTCGGCATAGACGGTGGTATTCGCGCGCGTGGAAGGGCGCTCACGCACCTGCGCCAGCCGCGCCGGCAACGCCGCGACGTCGGCGAGGTCAACAAGGTTGTCGACGCCGTCCCGAGCGATCCGCAGCGCGGCATCGATGATCGTTGCGGGACGATACGCGACCGTCTCGAGCCGCGGATCGTCAGAGGCATGGACGATGCTGCGCATGAGCAGCCACGCCGCGGACTCGCTGAGGACGACCGCCTCCGCATCGCGTCCGATGCGGACGGCGTTCTCGCGCACGAGCTGATCCGCGAAGCTGTTGTAGGTGGCGACGGTCGGCCGGTGCAGCAGCACATCGACGTCGGGCGGCTGCGGGCCGGCGAGGACCGCGAGCGCGTCCAGCGCGGCGCGGCGCTGGGCTTCAGCCCCCGCACCGGTCGCCTCGCGCTCGATGCGACCGAACACGTCCAGGCGTCCGTCGCGGTACAGCTGTTCGAGCGCGGGCAGCAGTCCACGCTGCTCGAACTCGGCCAGCCGGGTCAACCGGCGTTGGATCCGCCCGGAGAGCTCACCGGCGGCCTTCCGGGTGAACGTGAGTCCGAGGATCTCCTCTCGGCGCACGAGACCGTTGGCGACGAGCCAGACCACCCGGGCCGACATCGTCTCGGTCTTGCCGCTTCCGGCGCCCGCGACGACGAGCACGGGCTCACGGCGTGCGGCAATGACCGCGGACTGCTCGGCAGTCGGCGGGAACTGGCCGAGAGCGGCCGCGATCGCCTCGGGAGAGATCAGCTCCGTGCCGATCATCGGAGGTGTCATGAGCTGCTCACCGGTCCGATCGTGTGGATGCGGCAGAACCCGTAGGTGTGCTCGTCTCGGCAGTGGGATTCGTAGGGCGCAAGGAACTCTCCCCCGCCCATGGCACGCGCGGCGTCGCCGATCCGCTCGATGAACGCGGCACGCCGGTGCTCGTCGAACGGATCCTGCGTGGGCGTCGCATACGCCCCGGTCCGGTTCTGCTTCAAGACCAGCAGCTTCGCTCCGCCGGAAGGGCGGCCGGTCGCGACGGGGATGGCGCCCTGCTCGAGTGCGAGCTGGTAGGCGCTGAGCTGCGGGTTGTCGGCCGCGGCGGAGGGACTCGTGGACTGACTGCGGCCGGTCTTCAGGTCGATGATGACGACGGCGCCCTCCGCCGTCAGCTCGACGCGGTCGATCGTTCCGCTGAGGACGGCGGGCAACGGCACCCCCGCGAGGGGAACCTCCAGTTCGAAGTTCGGCTCAGCAGTCAGGAGAGTCGTCCCCGCTGCCTGCGCGTCCTGCAGATAGCGACTGAGTCGTGCCACCAGATCCCTCGCGCGCGCTCTCTCGGCGCGCTCTATCCACACCGCATCGAACTCGAGCTCCGACCAACGACTCTCGACCGTGCGCCACAGTCCCGCCTCGTCGGTGCCGTCGGCATGCTCGAGGGCCGCGTGGATCAGTGTGCCCAAGCCCGCCCCGACGCTGCCGGCATCACCGCCGAGCTCGCCGATCACCCAGTTGAGCTGACACACATCGATCGCCTCGAGCTTCGACGGTGACACACGCGCCTGCTCGAACTCGAGGTCGATCAGCGGACCGACCGATGTCTGAGGCGCGATGCCGTACCAGTCCGTCGGATCGGCGCCGGCAACTCCGGCTTCGGCGAGGAGCGCCAGCTGCCCGGCGGCTTCTGCTCGGGCTCCGGACGACGTGCGAACGTCCGTCAACGTGCGCCGATACTGCGCGACCAGCCCGCGCAGCGACAGCGGATGCTCTGCTCTGCGTGGCGCGGACTCGGCCGTCGGCAGGAACTCGAACAGCACGCTCGGCCCGGTGTCGTCGTCATCGACAGCGGTGACGATCAGCCGGGACTGCGCACGAGTGATGGCGCGCAGGAACAATCGAAGCTCGTCATGCAGGACGGCTCGGCGAAGATCCAGGGTCTCGGCGGGTTCGTCGTCTTCGGCGGTCGCGAGGCGCCCGGTCTCCAGCAGTCCGCCGCGCGTTCGGAGATTCGGCCAGACACCCTCCTGGACGCCGGCGATCACGACCGTGTCGAACTCACCGCCGAGAGCGCCTGCGGGCGTCAACACCTGCACGACGCCACTCGGCGTCGGGGCGCTCAAGCGGTCTTCCGCGACGTCGGACTGCAGCACGCCCCGCACGAACGCCATCGGAGCGGTGCCGTCTTCGCGCTCGCCGTGACGTTTGGCCGCCTGGAAGAGCGCGACGACGGAATCGAGGTCGCGGCCGGCCTGATCTGCGAGGGGACCGCGGCCGGCCGCCGCCTGCCGCCACGATCGTTCACGGCCGGAGCGCTCCCAGGCCGTCCACAGCAGTTCGTGGGCCGTTGCACCGCGGTCGAGCTGATCCCGCAGCAGCGCGATGGTTTCGGCGATGCGGGCCGCGCGACGACCCTCGCGCGTGTCGAGCAGCTCGAACTCGAGTGGATGCCGGAGCCCCGACGCGAGCAGCTCCCGCGATGAGGGGACGGAGTCCGCCCCCTCATCCTTCTGCCGACGCAGTGCGTCGTGACGCAGAGCCGTCCGGAGTCTGCGCAGCTCGATGCCGTCCAGACCGCCGTTTCGCAGCGCCTCGGCAGGCTCATCCCCCTGCCACTCGTCGCGCTGCGCGAGCTCGACGAGCGTCAGCAGTTCACGCACGGCGCGCGTCTCGCCGAGCGTGCGCCCCTGTCCGCTCGCGAAGGTCGGAACGTCCCGAGCGGACAGCTCCGCCTCGAGCGCGATCACCTGACGCGTGTCGTGCGCGACGACGGCGCAGCGTTCCCACGGGATTCCGTCGTGCACATGGCGTTCGCGGAGCAGTCGCGCGATCGTTTCGAGCTCCTCACCGCTCGAGCGCACGGCGAAGGCCCGGACCGACTCATCCGGGTCGGCGTCGATCTCTGCGGAATCCGGTGCGCGCCGGTGCGCGACGACGCCGACCGTGCCGATCCGGCTCGTGACCTCTGACGCGAGACGGCGCAGCGACGGCGTGCCGCGGTGAGGTGTGTCGAGGACGTGCAGGGGAAGGCCTCGCGCCAGCCGCGCGAAGTTCTGGGGCGTGGCGCCACGGAATGAACCGGATCCGACGTCGGGGTCACCGAAGGACAGAACGGCGATGCCCCGCGCACGGCAGGCCTCGAGAAGCTCGATTCCTCCCAGGGTCAGTTCCTGGGCGTCGTCGACGAGCAGGGCATGCAGCCCCGACAGGACGCCGGGCGCCACGGACCCCGGCATCCGCGCGAGTCCGACAGCCTCGCGGACGAGCCCCGCGGCGTCGCGGTGCGCTCCTCGCATGTCCGCGCGTACCGCGCGGTATTCCGCGGCAAAGCCTGCCAGCGATGCCCACACGTCGCGGTCCTGGCGCTGCGCGAGTTCGGCGAGGTGCGCTGGTTCGATGCCGAGCGTCGTGCACTCCGCCAGGAAGGCCCGCACCTCCGTGCGGAATCCTCGCGTTCCACGGATGTCGGCGCTGAGCCATGCGGGCCATCGGCTCACGAGTCCAGCCGTCTCATCGTCCGCGTCACCGTCGAGGAGATCCATGATGATGCGATCCTCGTCGGGCCCGGTCAGAAGCTGCGGGGGCTCGAGTCCCGCATGAACGGCATGCCCGCGCACGAGCTGGTATGCGAAAGCTGCCACGCTGCGCGCCAGCGGCCCCGGCGTGGCGACCCGCACCCGCAGCGCGAGACGATCGCGGAGCACCGTGGCCGCCTGACGTGTCGGCGTGAGAACCAGGATCTCGTCAGCTCTGACGCCGCCGGCGAACAGCGCCGCCACCCGCTCGATGATCGTCGTCGTCTTGCCGCTCCCGGGCGCTCCCACCACGACGCCGGACGCCGTCGGGGCCAGATCGATGACCGCCCGCTGCGCGAGGTCGGGCACCAGCGGGGACATGGTTCCACGCTATCCGGCGCTGCCGACACCACGCTTCGGCAGTGCGTTCGCCGACAGCGTGCAGGCGGGCCGCCCTTGCTGGCCGGTCACCGCGCGCCGTGTCGTAGAGTCGAGATGCGCCCGCTGCCGCGGGCCCCGAACCGGCAAGAAGGACGTGGCACCACCGTGGAGATCCGCATCGGCATCGCGAACACCGCTCGCGAACTCAGTTTCGAGTCGGCAGAGTCCGCCGAATCCGTCAAGAAATCCGTCACGGCGGCGATCGACGGCGGCACCGCCGCCATCACCTTCACCGATATCAAGGGCAACGCCTACATCGTCCCGACCGCAGGGATCGCGTTCATCGAGGTGGGGACCGAGGAGTCTCGTCGCGTGGGCTTCGTCGCCTGAGGCCTCGGCATGGAGATCCTGCTGGGCTTCATCTTCGGCGCCGCCGTCGGAGGTGCTCTGCACTACCTGCAGCCCGGTCGCGCCTCCCGGGGCGCGGCCCTGGCACCCGTCTCGGGCGCCGTCGTCGGCGGGATCGCGTGGCTCATCCTGACTTGGGCGGGCATCACGACCGAGACCCCGTGGATCTGGGTGGCGCCGATCGCGCTTCCGGCGATCGTCATTTCCGTGATGCTGGGCATGCTCACCCGCTCACGGACAGCACACGATGCCCGCGAGCGCGTGCGGCTGAAGATCGCCTGATCAGGCTTCCTGATCTGACCCATCGCGGTCACCGACTTCACCACGCGAACGGAAACGAACGACGGGGTCGACGCTTCCCCCGATATGATGGATCCATCATGTCACTAACTCTGGGTCAACGACCGCTCTACGAGCTCAAGGCGGGACTGTTCAAGGGACTGTCGCATCCCCTGCGAATCCGCATCCTCGAGCTGCTGTCGATGCGCGATGAGCGCACCGTCGCGGATCTGCAGACCGAGACCGGGCTCGAGGCGTCGCACCTTTCGCAGCATCTCGCGGTGCTCCGACGCAACCGTCTTGTCGAGTCCGATCGCCGGGGAAGCCACGTGCACTACCGCCTGGCCTATCCGGAGGTCGCCGACCTGTTGACGACCGCGCGAAGCCTCTTGCTTCGGATCGTCGAGACCGACGGCGCACGCGCCGCGGATGCGGCGTCTCTGCCCCCGTTCGGACCCAAGGAATGAGTCGCGCCGCAGAGTACGCGACCGCGCTGCTGCCGTCCGCTCGCGACTACCGCGAGGCGGGCCGGACGTGGCGCGGCGACCTGCTCGCCGGACTGACCGTCGGAATCGTCGCTCTTCCGCTCGCCCTCGGCTTCGGGATCGCTTCGGGTGCGGGTGCAGAGGCCGGGCTGATCACGGCCATCGTGGCGGGGGTGCTCGCCGCCGTCTTCGGAGGCTCGAACGTCCAGGTTTCGGGACCGACCGGCGCAATGGTCGTCGTGCTCGCGCCGATCGTCACCGCGCACGGCATGGCCGCGGTCGCCGTGGTCAGCGTGCTCGCCGGCATTCTGGTGCTCGTCGCGGGCGCACTCCGGCTCGGTCGGGCGGTCTCCTTCATCCCCTGGCCGGTCATCGAAGGTTTCACCCTCGGGATCGCCGTCATCATCTTTCTGCAGCAGATCCCCGCGCTCACCGGGGCGGATGCCGACGGCATTCTGCACACGAACGTGGTGACCAGCGCCCTGTCGTCTCTCGTCAATGCCGACCCGGGGTATCTCGCGTGGTCGCTCACCGCGGTCGCGGCGGTGGCAGCGTGCATGTATCTCCTGCCCCTCGTGCATTCCGCCATTCCCGGTTCGCTGGTCGGGATCGTGCTGGTGACGATCCTCGCTCTGGTGCTCCCCTCCCCGCTCGCCGTGATCGGAGCGCTTCCCTCGCGCCTGCCGGCGCCCGGCCTGCCGACGCTCTCCATCGACACACTGTCCGCCCTCGTGCTTCCCGCTGTCGCCGTCGCGGCGCTCGCGGCGATCGAGTCGCTGCTGTCGGCGCGCGTCGCCGCCTCGCTGGCCGACACCGGGCCGTATGACCCCGATCGTGAGCTCGTCGGTCAGGGCATCGCGTCGATCGGCGCGGGGCTGTTCGGTGGGATGCCGGCGACAGGAGCGATCGCGAGGACCGCGGTCAACGTGCGGGCAGGCGCGAAGAGCCGCATCGCCGCCATCTTCCACGCGCTGGTGCTTCTGCTCGTCGTCCTCGTGGCGGCGGGTCCCGTCGGCGCGATTCCGCTCGCAGCCCTTGCGGGGGTGCTGATGGTCACCGCGATCCGCATGGTGCAGCCGGCGACCGCTCGCTCGATCCTGCGCTCCACTCGCGCCGATGCGATCGCCTATATCGTCACGGCGATCGTGACGGTGTCGGTGGATCTGATCGTCGCCGTCGCGATCGGCATGGCCGTGGCCGGAGTGTTCGCGATCAGGAGCCTCTCGCGTGCGACCGGAGTGGCTCGCGAGGAGATCGGCGGGCCCGCCGTGGCCGGGGATGAACGCATCGCCGTCATCCGACTCGACGGCCCGCTGTTCTTCGCCGCGGCGGACCGGGTGCTCGAGACCGTCATGTCGCTCGACGACGTGACGGTCGTGATCCTCCGGATGTCTCAGCTCGAACTCGTTGACGCGACCGGAGCGCACGTGCTGTCCGAGATCGTCCAGCAGCTCGAGCGTCGTGGCGTGACCGTGCTGATCAAGGGCGTGCGCGCCGGACACGTCGAGCTGTTCACAACCGTGGGCGTACTCAGTTCACTCCGCCACGCCAGGCACCTCTTCGATGATCTCCCCTCCGCCGTCGCGCACGCGCGCAGTCACGTGGCCCGCACCGGCGCCGAGTAGCGCGGATCCCCTGGCTGCCGACCGGGGGTTGCGGCACGCTCCGGTAGGCTGAAAGGGTCCCGGCGATGGATCGGGGCCACCGCGCCTGTGGCTGAGTGAAGGGCGTGGATCTCTTCATCGGCGGCTTCTCACCGCCAGACAGGCATGACACCATGACGACTTTCGCCGAACTCGGCGTCGATCAGGATATCGTCGACGCACTCGCGGCCAAGGGCATCGTCGACGCGTTCCCGATCCAGGAGCAGACGATTCCGCTCGGCCTTCCCGGCCAGGACATCATCGGCCAGGCCAAGACGGGCACCGGCAAGACCTTCGGCTTCGGCATCCCCGTCGTCCAGCGACTGGGCCTCGACCCCGAGCCCGGTGTCAAGGCGCTCATCGTCGTCCCGACCCGCGAGCTCTGCGTACAGGTGTACGAGGACATCGACATGCTCACCCAGAATCGCGCGACGAGCGTCGTGGCGATCTACGGAGGCAAGGCGTACGAGGGGCAGATCGAGCAGCTGCAGGCCGGCGCCCAGATCGTCGTCGGCACGCCCGGTCGCCTCATCGATCTGAACAACCAGCGCCTGCTCGACCTGTCGCACGCGACCGAGGTGGTCCTCGACGAGGCCGACAAGATGCTGGATCTCGGCTTCCTCCCCGACATCGAGAAGATCTTCCAGAAGGTGGCGCAGGTGCGCCACACCCAGTTGTTCTCGGCGACGATGCCCGGGCCCATCGTGGCTCTCGCGCGCCGCTTCATGACCAACCCCATCCACATGCGCGCCAGCGACCCGGATGAGGGGCTGACGCAGGCCAACATCCGCCATCTCGTCTACCGCGCGCATTCGCTCGACAAAGATGAGGTCATCGCCCGCATCCTGCAGGCCGAGGGGCGCGGCAAGGTCGTGATCTTCACCCGCACCAAGCGCGCGGCACAGAAGCTCGTCGATGAGCTCAACGACCGCGGATTCAACGCCGGCGCCGTCCACGGTGACATGAGCCAGGAGAGCCGGGAACGCTCAATGGCCGCGTTCAAGGCCGGCAAGAAGGACGTCCTGATCGCGACGGATGTCGCCGCCCGCGGCATCGATGTCAACGACGTCACCCATGTGATCAACCACACGATCCCCGAGGACGAGAAGGCCTACCTCCACCGCGTCGGCCGCACGGGACGGGCCGGCAACACCGGCATCGCGGTGACGTTCGTCGACTGGGATGACCTGCACAAGTGGGCGCTCATCAACCGCGCGCTGGAATTCGGCCAACCCGAGCCGGTCGAGACCTACTCGTCGAGCCCGCACCTGTACGCCGATCTGAGCATCCCCGCCGGCACGAAGGGGCGCCTCACGGCGGCTCCCAAGACCACTGCCGTCCGCACGCCGCGGCCCGCGCGCGCCGCTGACATCGCCGCAGAAGGCGCCGAGGCCGGGACGACGCGTCGTCGCCGGCGCGGCGGGCAGGAGCACGTCGGAGCGAGCTTCATCGAGCAGTCGGATGCCGGCTCTCCCCCCGCATCCGTGAACGCCGCCGCGCGCGGAGCCGATGGCGCAGACGCGCACACCCGTGCCGGTACGGAGCATCACGACGGCAAGCCGGCTCCCTCGCGCCGCCGCCGCCGCCGTGGCGGTTCGGGCGGAACCGGGACCCCGGTCGCAACCAGCTGAACCTTGCCGAACGGTCGCCGGACCACTAGCTTGAGCGCCGACGGCCGCGAATGCCGCCCGTCGACCAGCTGAAGGCCAAGGCTCTCGCCTGAGCCCCCGAGCACAGCGCCCCCGTCCCCCTCAGGGATGGACGGGGGCGCTACCGCTTGCCCGGGCGATGATGCGGGCGACCATGGCGTCGGTCGTGGTGTTCTCGCCCGGCACATTCGGCTTTCCCCGACCGTGATAGTCGCTGGACCCTGTGGCGATGAGGTCACGGGCCGAAACGAGCGAGCGCAGCCGGGAGAGCGCGGGCTCTTCATTCTCGCGATGCTCAAGCTCGAACCCGGCCAGCCCGGCCTCCAGCATCGCTTCGACGAGCTTCCGGGGCAGGAGCCCGGCGCGTCCGGCGGGGTGAGCGATGATCGGCACTCCGCCCGCGTCCGCGATCGCAGCGACGGCCGTCACCGGGTCGGGCGCATACAGCGACACGTAATAGTCACTGCCGGGATGCAGGATGTCGGCGAAGGCCTCACCGCGATCGCGCACGTGTCCTCTCGCGATCAGTGCGTCCGCCAGGTGCGGCCGGCCCACGGTCGCGCCCTCCGCCGTCTGGGCGACGATGTCGTCCCAGGTCAAGTCGTAGTCGCGGCCGATGCGGTCGGCCATCGTGCGGGCGCGGGTAATTCTCGACGTGCGGATGCGGTCCGTGAGCGCGCGCAGTCCCGCGTCTTCCGGGTCGAACAGGTAGCCCAGCACATGAACGCTCCGGTGCTCGTAGCGCGCGGACAGTTCCATGCCCGGAACCAGCGTCATTCCGAGCGAGCCGGCGGCCTCGGCCGCCTCGGCCCACCCCGATGTGGTGTCGTGGTCGGTGAGCGCCACCGTTCGCAGCCCCGCCGTGTGCGCCGCGACCATCACCTGCGCGGGCGGCTCGGTGCCGTCAGAGTGATCGGAATGCAGGTGCAGATCGCTCGGGCCCACGACCGCCCGCGCTGCGCGGTCCCCTGCATGCACCATGATCTGAGCGTACCGCCGCCCGGGTGCAGGACCGCGGCATCCGTCCTTCTCTCAGCCTGCTGACATAGAGTCGCCGGCGTGCTTCGCCTGTTGGGACTACTGATCACCGTGCTCACGGCCATCGCCGTCGCGATCGTCACGTGGCCACAGTTCTTCCGCCTCGAGCGGACGTTTCCCATGGCACAGGTCGTGTCCTTGAGGCCCATCACGGTGATCGTGCTGGCCGCCGTCTGCGTCCTGTTCCTGTTCCTGAGTCTGGCGCGCCCCGTGCGCGCCTTCGCCGGATCGATCGCCGTGATCACCCTGATCGGCGCGATCGCCGGAGGCGGCATCCTCCTCTCCCGCGGAGTCGGGCCCGGCGGGCTCCCCGACGCCACTGGCACCAGCGTGCGCGTCATGACCTGGAACACGGCCGGGGGCGCCGCGGATGCCGACGTGATCGCACGGACCGCCGTGGCCATGCAGGCCGACATCGTGTCGTTGCCCGAGACCACAGAGGAGGTCGGCATCGCGGTCGCCGTTGCGATGCGTGCCCTGGGGTCCCCGATGTGGGTTCACAACGAGAACTACGAGGGATGGGATGCCAACTGGACGAGCCTGCTGATCTCCCCGGGGCTCGGCGACTACGCCGTCGTCGAATCGACCGTGGAAGGCACGACGAACACCTCCGAGGTGCCGAGCGTGGTCGCCATGCCCGTCGACGGCAACGGGCCGGTCGTCGTGGCCGTCCACGCCGTCGCTCCCCGCCAGGCGTACATGGCCGACTGGCGCCGCGACCTGCAGTGGCTCGCCGATCAATGCGCCGCCGACAGTGTCATCATGGCGGGAGACTTCAACGCGACGCTGGACAACATGGCGCGCTTGGGCGTCGGCGGCGCCGATCTCGGCCGTTGCCATGATGGCGCCGCGGCCACCGGCACCGGCGGTGTCGGCACCTGGTCGACCAGCGTCCCGTCCCTCCTCGGCACACCGATAGATCATGTGATGGCGACGGCGGGCTGGGTGGCGACAGGCTCGGCCGTGCTGACCTCGCTCGACGGCAGCGGCAGCGACCACCGCCCGCTCGTCGTGCAGCTCGAACCCTCCCCGTGAAGACACGATTCGGGCGAAGTGCGAGACTGGATGCCATGAGCACGAGCGAGGGCGACACGATCGCCGAGACCAGCACCCAGATCTCGGCGGCGGAGAACACGAACCGCAAGCAGCCCTTCCCGCAGGGGTTTTTGGACCAGATCTCGACGGGCTGGGCCGAGCGACCCGATCAGGCACCGCCGCAGCGCGCGCAGGCCGTGTACGCCGCCGCGCGCCGTGCCGCGGTGTCGGCTGCGTTTCCGGGTGAACGCCTCGTCTTTCCCGCCGGATCGCTCAAGCAGCGCTCGAACGACACCGATTATCCGTTCCGCGCGCATTCCGCCTTCGCGCACCTCACGGGGTGGGCGAGCGACACCGTGCCCGACTCGGTGCTGGTGTTCGAGCCGACGGCATCCGGCCACGAGGCGACCCTCCACCTGCGCGAGCGCGCAGACCGCACCACGACCGAGTTCTACGCCGACGCTGCGGTCGGAGAGTTCTGGATCGGGCCGCGCCCCGCGCTCGCGGGTGTCGCGGGCGACCTGGGCCTCACGACCGCGCACCTCCACGAGTTCGCCCCCGCTGAGGGCGACCGCATCGCTGACGAAGACGACGAACTCGCGCGGTTCGTCTCGGAACTGCGGCTCGTGAAGGATGCCTACGAAATCGAGCAGATGCGGTTGGCGGTCGAGGTCACGGCGCGCGGCTTCGACGACATCGTCGCCGACTTCCCACGTATCGTCGCCACCCCGCGCGGTGAGCGCGCGGTCGAGGGCGTCTTCCACCATCGCGCGCGCACCGAGGGCAACGGCGAAGGCTACGACACGATCGCCGCGTCCGGTCCGCACGCGTGTTATCTGCACTGGACGCGCAACGACGGCGCCGTGGTTCCGGGGGATCTCATCCTGGTGGATGCCGGAGTCGAGGTCGACAGCCTTTACACCGCGGACATCACGCGCACACTCCCGGTCTCGGGCAGGTTCACCCCCGTGCAGCGCAAGATCTACGAGGCGGTGCGGGAAGCGGCCGATGCAGCCTTCGCCGCTGCTGCGCCCGGGGTGACGTTTCGCACCGTCCACGAGACCGCGATGCGTGTCATCGCCGAACGCGTCGCGGAATGGGGTCTGCTTCCGGTGAGCGCCGAAGAGGCGCTCGCGGCGGACCGCGGCGGACAGCACCGTCGATACATGGTGCACGGCACCTCGCACCATCTCGGGATCGACGTCCATGACTGCGCACAGGCTCGCCGCGAAATGTACTACGACGGTGTCCTCGAGCCCGGAATGGTCTTCACGATCGAACCCGGACTCTATTTTCAGATCGACGACCTCACGGTTCCCGAGGACTACCGCGGGATAGGCGTGCGCATCGAGGATGACATCCTCATGACCGCGGATGGCCCCGAGAACCTCTCGGCCGGCATCCCGCGTACGGCCGACGAGGTCGAGGCATGGATCTCGCGGCACGCGCGCTGATCCGGAGCGTCATCGGGATTGCTCGCCGCCCCCGCCCGGATGCTCGAGAAGGTTCTGGTTCGACGGATCGATGCGCTCTCCGTACCGCGGAGGGCCCGGAGGATCCACCCGCTCGCCGTACTCCGGCGGGTCGGATGTCGGCGGTTCCGATGCGGGAGCCGCGGCCGGGGCAGGATGTCCGAGCGTCGCCTGTGACGCGGTCCGACCGACGATCTCACGCGCCCGCTGCATCGAGCGGGGCAGCACCGTGACCTCGTAGTGGTCTGCGATCACCTGCGTGATCGATGTGTAGTCCCTGCGGCGACGCAGCAGGGCATAGGTGGTGATGCTGAGCAGCATGCCGATCGCGATGCCGACCAGCATGACGCCGATGAACAGCTGAATGGCCGCGTCCGGGGTGCCCAGCACGAAGATCGCCGAGAACAGCAGCCCGAGCAGGATTCCATTGATCGCCCCTGATCGCGCGGCGGCCGCATAGCCCAGACGGCCCGTCACCGTCTCGACCGACCGCAGGCCCCGACCGACGATCGCGATGTCCTTCGCGGGGATGTCGGCCTCGATCAGCTGCGACACGACCTTCTGCGCGCCCTCATAGGTCGCGTGGTCGGCGATCGTCTCGCCGTGCTCCTTCGGGGTGCCGCCGATCATGCTCATTGATCCATCTTCTCACGCGGCGTCCACGCGAGAGCTGACGGTTTCCCGCAGGTCGCGCGCACTACGCTGGACACGTGAGTACGCAGAGGGTTTTCGTGGCGCGCCTGGCCGGCTGCACCGTCTTCGACCCCGCGGGCGACCGGCTCGGAAAGGTCCGAGATGTCGTCGTGATCTACCGCAAAGATGATCCGCCGCGCGTCGTGGGTCTCGTCGTCGAGATCCCCGGTCGCCGCAACGTCTTCCTCTCGATCGGGCGCGTCACCTCGATCGCGACCGGGCAGGTCATCACGACGGGCCTGATCAACGTGCGACGGTTCCAGCCGCGCGGCGGGGAGGTGCGCGTGATGGCCGAGCTCCTCGGCCGCAAGGTCTATTTCCGAGACGGCTCCGGCCACGCCGTCATCGAGGATGTCGCGATCGAGCGCAATCGGCTGGGCGACTGGGATGTCGGCCAGCTGTTCCTGCGCAAACCGAAGACCAGCGCGACTCCCTTCGCGAAGGGCCCCACGACATTCGCCTCCTGGTCCGACGTGCGCGAGGAGCAATCGCCCGGTCAGGCGCAGTCCGCGGAGCAGCTGGTGGCCACGTACTCCGAGCTCAAGCCCGCCGACCTCGCCAACACCCTGCTCGATCTTCCGGAGGAACGACTCCTCGAGGTGGCCGAAGAACTCTCCGACGAACGACTGGCCGACGCGCTGGAGGAGATGCCGGAGGACGACCAGATCCACATCCTCGGGGCGCTGGGCGACGAGCGGGCAGCCGACATCCTCGACCAGATGGAACCCGATGACGCGGCCGACGTCCTCGCTCAGCTGTCGGAGGATCAGCGCGAGGAGCTGCTCGAGCTGATGGAGCCCGAAGAAGCCGAGGACGTGCGGGCGTTGCTGCAGTATGGCCCTGACACGGCCGGTGGCCTGATGACCAGCGAGCCGATCGTGCTGTCCGCGGATGCGACCGTTGCCGAGGCCCTCGCTCTCATCCGCCGTCACGAACTTCATCCGGCACTTGCCGCCGCAGTGTTCGTGACGCTGCCGCCGTACGAGACTCCCACCGGCCGGTTGCTGGGCACCGTCCATTTTCAGCGGATGCTCCGGTACCCGCCGCACGAGCGTCTCGGCGCGATCATCGACGACACGGTGGATGCCGTCCCCGTCACCGCGACAGCGGCCGAAGTGGCCCGCCTGCTGGCCAGCTACAACCTCGTCTCCGTGGCGGTGATCGACGCGGCTCACCGCCTCGTGGGGGCGGTCAGCATCGACGACGTGCTCGACTATCTGCTGCCCGAGGACTGGCGCTCGCACGACGGCGACGAGGCGTCCGCCCACGTCGACACGGGAGCCCCGCGATGATGGCGAAGACCCCGAAGGTCACGCTGGAGGACCCGCGGGGGCGTCGATCGAGCGTACTCACGCGCACGCCGCAGCCGTCGCGCGACCGCTTCGGCCGCTTCACCGAGTGGATCGCGCGCGCGATGGGGACCCCCTTGTTCCTCTTGATCCTGTCGCTGTTCTGCGTCGCATGGATCTCATGGAACACGCTGATGCCGGGAATGCTGCGCTTCGACTCGGCCGCAAACGGATTCACTGCTCTGACCCTCATGCTGTCGCTGCAGGCGTCGTACGCCGCACCACTCATCCTGCTCGCTCAGAACCGGCAGGACGACCGCGATCGCGTGCAGATCGAGCAAGACCGTCAGCGCGCCGAGCGCAACCTCGCCGATACCGAGTATCTGGCACGCGAAGTCGTGGCCCTTCGCATGGCTCTCGCCGACGTGACCGAGCAGGTCATCACGCGAGAGGTCCTGCGTCAAGAGCTGCGCACGCTTTTCGAGCAGTTGGATGACCGCGAGCAGCGCGACGAGTCCGCCGCGCCATGACGATCACCGATGCGGTCCGCAGTGCCGTCGGCGACGTGACGGATCCAGAGCTGCGCCGACCCCTCGCCGAACTCGACATGATCCGCGCGGTCGACGTCTCCGGCACGACCGCGCGTATCGAGGTGGCGCTGACGATCGTCGGCTGTCCGGCCGCCGACCGCATCGCGCGCGATGTGCGGGATGCTGCGGCGTCCGTGGACGGCATCACAGACGTCGCGCTGGAGATCGGCGTCATGACGCCCGCGGAGCGTGCTGCCCTGACCGAGCGGCTCCGCGGGGGGCGCGGCCGGGTCATGCCGTTCGGCCCGGACTCGCTCACGCGCGTGATCACCGTCACCAGCGGAAAGGGCGGCGTGGGCAAGTCCACCGTGACTGCCAACCTCGCGGTCGCACTGGCCGCGCGAGGGCTCGCCGTGGGACTCATCGACGCCGACGTGCACGGGTTCTCGATTCCCGCGCTGCTGGGGCTGATCAGCCCAGACGGTCTGTCACCGCAACCGACACGGATCGACGACCTCATGCTCCCGCCGGTGGCGCACGGCGTCAAGACGATCTCCATCGGCATGTTCCTGCCCCGTGATCAGCCCGCGTCCGCTGTCGCGTGGCGCGGACCCATGCTGCACCGCACCGTGCAGCAGTTCCTTACGGACGTGTTCTTCGGCGACCTGGACGTCTTGCTGATCGACATGCCGCCCGGCACCGGCGACGTCGCGATCTCGATCGGCCAGCTCCTGCCGAACGCCGAAGTGCTCGTCGTCACGACACCGCAGGCCGCCGCCGCCGACGTCGCAGTCCGCAGCGGCCTCCTCGCTCGGCAGACCGGTCAGCGCGTCGTCGGTGTCGTCGAGAACATGGCCGCGTTGGCGCTCGCCGACGGCAGCACGCTCGACCTCTTCGGTTCGGGAGGCGGGCAGGCCGTCGCGGATGCGCTGTCGACCACGGATGCCCAGGTCCCGCTGCTCGGATCGATTCCGCTGAGCATCGCTCTCCGCACCGGAGGGGACGCGGGCGAGCCCGTCGTACTGACCGCACCGGAGGATCCCGCAGCACGGGCGATCATCGTCATCGCCGACCTGCTTGCGCGCGCGTCGCGCGGCCTCTCCGGCCGGGCACTCCCCCTCTCGCCCGCGTGAGCGACGCTCCGTCGCGAGCCGATCCGAGAGCGGACATCAGGTCATCTTCCGCGGCGGACCGCCGTGAGCTGTCCGCACCGCGGGGTCAGGTGGCTTCCGAATCGAACGGGACGGGCAACGTGCGATCGACCATTGTCGTCGGCATCGACGGCGATGTCGCCGCGATCGAAGCGCCGGCCGCGGCGACCTGAACGGGCGGGACCGGAGCATCTTCCAGAAGCGCGTCGCGAATGATGCGGCGCGGGTCATACTGGCGCGGGTCGAGCTTGCGCCATTCGATGTCGTCGAAGTCCTCGCCCATCTCCTCTTTGACGCGGGTTTTCGCTCCCCCGAGCCATTCCCGGACCCGCACGGTGAACCGACCCAAGGCTTCGGCATAGTGCGGGAGACGTTCGGGGCCGACAAGGATCACCGCAACGATCCCAATGAGCAGGAGCTTGTCCCAATCGAGCCCGAAGAACATGGCTCCAGGCTACCCGTGCGCCTGGCGCCGCGATCACGCACCGCACCGTACGCTGGCTCTGGAGGGCAACATGGCCGAGTACGACGCGATCCGCAGGTTCGTCGATGAGATGACGACCGAGCCCGAATCGATCACGCGGGCGCGCGCGCGCGCCGTCGAGCTCGGAGCCGACCCGATCAGCGCACCCGTCGGCGCGCAGATCGCCGTGCTCGCCGCCACAGCAGCAGCTCTCAACATCGTCGAGATAGGCACCGGGGGCGGCGTGTCGGGCTTGTGGCTTCTCCACGGTTCGCCACGCGCGACGCTGACGACGATCGACAAGGAGCCCGAACATCTCGCGGCCGCTCGCGCGGCGTTCACCGACGCGAAGATCCCGCCCGCCCGTGCACGTTTCATCACCGGACGTGCCGCCGACGTGCTTCCGCGGATGAATGAGGCGTCCTACGACATCGTCCTCGTCGACGCGGATGCCGACGGCGTCATCGAGTACGTCGAACACGGCCTGCGGCTCGTGCGCGTCGGCGGCACCGTCCTCGTGCCCCGCGTGCTCGCGGGCGGCGCCGTCGCCGACCCGGTCCGCCGCGACGTCCTCACGAGCGCGTATCGCTCCCTCGTCCAGGAGACCCAATCCTCCCCCGCGGTCGTCAGCGCCCTGTCGATCGTGGGCGAGGGCCTCTTGCAGGTCACCACGACAGATCGACACTGACACGCGCGACCGCTTCCGAAGGCCGCTGACAGTCCTGACGGCCAGGAAAAGTCGAATGGCCGGTCCGAGGACCGGCCATTCGCGGCGACGGGATGTCAGGCGGCGCCGACGACACCAGCGAGAACGCCGTGAAGTTCTTTGGCCTCTTCATCGTTGACCGAAACGACCAGGCGTCCGCCGCCCTCTAGTGGCACGCGCACGATGATGAGGCGCCCCTCCTTCACGGCCTCCATCGGTCCGTCTCCGGTTCGCGGCTTCATGGCTGCCATGGCGGCTTCCTTTCGTCAGAGGACTACCAGAGAAGTTTACCCGGTCCCGGCGACACCAGACGCTCGCGGGAACGCGACTGCTCCACGTCAGGGGATCCGTGCATACGTGTTCCCGAGAGCGAGCATCTGATAGATCCACCACGCCTGCGCCACGAGCCCGAGCACGAGCATCGTGACGCGCCACGCGACGGACCTCGGCAGCGCCAGCGCGCCGTAGAGCGGAGCGAGCGGCAGCAACAGGCGGAAGACGCTGGACTGGGGGAAGAACACCGCCAGGAGGTAGACCAGGTAGCTCGCCGACCACAGGCGCACCTCGGGTCCGAGTCGGCGCACGTGTCGCGAGAACATGAGCACGGCCGTCGCGGCGGCGACCACCAGAGCGAGAGCGACGTAGCCCAACACCTCGGGAAGTCCCCACAGGCGGAACCAGATCACCGCGGCCTCGATGAAGCCCGAGAACGGAACGAACCCGCTCTCGTCCTCCCCCGTCCAGCTCTGCCGCCAAGAGAGCTCGGTGTCCAGGTATGCGGAAGGATCCCCTGTCACGGCACCCGCGATCAGCTGCCATGAGAACCCCACCGCTGTCGCGAGCGCGCCGAGGGCGAAGATGTGGACCATGTGAGCGGGTGGTAGCGGGTCGACGCGTCGCCGCCACCACCGGTGCAGCCCGTAGAGACCCAGCAGAAGCGCAAACGCGAGGACACCGGGTCGCGTGTAGCCGAGCAGCGGGATCAGCAGGTACAGCCAACCGAATCTGCGCCGCACGAGCGCCCACAGGGCGAGGAACAGCCAGGTCAAGAAGAGCGTCTCGGCGTAGCCCATCTGAAACAGCGCGCCCATGGGTCCGGCAGTAAACAGGGCGACGGCCCAGAGCGCAGAGGTGGCGTCGATCCGCTCGCGCAGCAGATGGAACAGCACCAGAGTCGACACGTATCCGGCGACCAGGGCGAGCAGCACCGCCGCGATCGGGTACGACCCGAGCACGACGCTCAACCCGCGCGACAGCGCCGGATACAGCGGCATGAACGCCCACGCGTTCTGGGCGACGGCTCCGGCATCATCCAGCGGTAGCCTGGCAGGATAGCCCGTCGTGCCCACGAGCCAGTACCACTGACCGTCCCAGCCCATCGACAGCGATCCGAGAGTCGCATCGGCGCCGAAGCGCGACTCCGGGCCCGACAACGCGGCGGCGATCAAGAGGAACGCCGTCGTGATCAGGCGCGCGATGACGTAGACGATCGCGACGCGCAGCGCAGCCGGCGCCGCAGAGCGCCGAGCGCGAACGGTCACGCGCTGAGCCACGCCCGCAAGCCGCGTTCGACGTCTTCGATCTGCGCGACCGGGACGCGCTCTTCGTCGTGGTGGGCCAGGTGCGGGTCGCCGGGACCGTAGTTGACCGCGGGCACGCCCATCGCCGAGAAGCGCGCGACATCGGTCCACCCATACTTGGGGCGCGGCACGGCTCCGACGGCCGCGACGAACTCCTGCGCGAGCGGGGCGTCGAGGCCCGGCCGCGCGCCGGCCGCGCGATCGACGATCTCGACGTCGAAGCCGGCGAAAACATCGCGCACATGGTCGGAGGCCTGCTCCACGGTGCGGCTGGGCGCGAAGCGGTAGTTGACCTCCACTTCGCACAGGTCGGGGATCACGTTGCCGGCGACACCGCCGCCGATGCGCACCGCGTTGAGCCCCTCCCGGTACACGAGGCCCTCGACGTCGATCTCACGCGCGCGGTACTCCGCGAGCCGCGCGAGGACCGGGGCGGCCTTGTGGATCGCGTTCTCCCCGATCCAGGAACGCGCGCTGTGCGAACGGACGCCGTGGGTGCGGACGATGGCGCGGAGGTTGCCGTTGCATCCGCCTTCGACCTGGCCGCCCGAGGGCTCTCCCAGAATCGCGAAGTCGCCGGCGAACAGATCGGGGCGCGCCGCGGCGAGGCGCGTCAGACCGTTGAGGTCGGCGTCCACTTCTTCATGGTCGTACCACATCCACGTGATATCGACGCGAGGTTCGACGAGCTCCGCGGCCAGCTTCAGCTGCACGGCGACGCCGGCCTTCATGTCGACGGTGCCGCGTCCCCAGATGTGCGGCTCGCCGTCTATCATTGCGCCCCGGGTCGGGAGGTTCCGATTGATCGGGACGGTGTCGAGGTGCCCCGCGATCACGACACGCTGCGCGCGTCCGAGGTGCGTGCGCGCGACGATCGTGTCGCCGTCGCGATGGACCTCGAGGTGCCCGAGTGCGGTCATGGCATCGAAGATCAGGTCTGCGAGCAGCCGCTCCTCCCCTGACACGCTCGGGATGTCGCAGATCGTGCGCGTCAGGTCGACAGCGGATGAGGTGAGGTCGAGCGGCGGCATGGCCCCGAGTCTATCGAGCCGGGTCGCCCGCTACCCTGGTGTGGTGACAGTGCAGCGGTGGGTGTGGGGCGCGGGACTGGCGACGATTTCGCAGAACGGCACGGTGTTGGACACATGGTTTCCCGCGCCGGCTCTCGGCCGCTCCCCCGAGGAGGTCGACACGTCGCAGCTCGACCCGCTCGTGGGCGCGGATGAGCGTCGAGAGGTGAGCACCGAAGTGGTCATCGTCGATGTCGATCTGGATGCCGCACCCACCGGCACGAGCGATGCCTACCTGCGCCTGCACGCGCTGTCTCATCTGCTCGTCGCGCCGAACGATCTGAACCTCGCGGGAGTCTTCGCGCACCTGCCGGTCGTGGCGTGGACCAATGCCGGGCCCGTCCACCCGGATGATGCCGCCCGACTGCGCGGTCGCCTGATGCGCGCCGGCATCCAGGTGCAGGGGCTCGACAGGTTTCCGCGACTGACCGACTATGTCACGCCCACGGGCGTGCGCATCGCCGATGCCTCTCGTGTTCGCCTGGGCGCCCACCTCGCCCCGGGTACGACCGTGATGCACGAGGGCTTCGTCAACTTCAACGCCGGCACCCTCGGCGCATCGATGGTCGAGGGCCGTGTTTCGCAGGGCGTCGTCGTCGGCGACGGCAGCGATATCGGCGGTGGCGCCTCGATCATGGGAACCCTCTCCGGCGGCGGCGCGCACCGGGTGTCGATCGGCGCACGGACGCTGCTCGGCGCCAATGCGGGCATCGGCATCTCGCTCGGCGATGACTGCGTCGTCGAGGCGGGCCTCTACGTCACGGCCGGGTCGAAGATCTCGCTCGCGTCCGAGCCGCCGCTTGACGACGGCACGCGACCCGTTGTCAAGGGCGCTCAGCTGTCCGGACAGAACGGCATCCTGTTCCGTCGCAATTCGATCACCGGCGCGATCGAAGCGGTCCGCCGCTCGGGGGTCGGCGTCACGCTGAACGAGGCCCTGCACGCCTGACGGGTACGCTCGGGGCATGAGCGAGCGGATGCCGAAGAATCTGTATGAGCGCGAGATCAAGGCGCTGCAGGCGCGATTGGTCGACATGCAGGCCTGGGTGCAGGACACCGGCGCCCGCGTCGTCGTGATCTTCGAGGGCCGCGATGCCGCCGGCAAAGGCTCGACCATCAGCCGCGTCTCACAGTACCTCAACCCCCGGGTGACCCGCGTCGTCGCGCTGCCGACCCCGACCGAGCGCGAGAAGAGCGAGTGGTACTTTCAGCGCTACGTCGCACACCTTCCCGCCGCGGGCGAGATCGTGCTGATGGACCGCTCGTGGTACAACCGCGCCGGGGTCGAACGCGTCATGGGCTACTGCACGAACGCCGAATACCACCGGTTCCTGCGTCAGGCGCCGGTCTTCGAGCGGATGCTGGTCGAGGACGGCATCCTGCTCCTGAAGTACTGGTTCAGCGTCTCAGACGTCGAGCAGGAAAGACGATTCCGCTCCCGGAACGACGATCCGATGCGGCGCTGGAAGCTCTCGCCCAACGATGTCCTCTCGATCACCAAATGGGAGGACTACTCGCGCGCGAAGGATGCCATGTTCGTGCACACCGACATCCCCGAGGCACGCTGGCACGAGGTCGACAACGAGGACAAGCGCCGTGGGAGGATCAACATGATCCACCATCTTCTCTCGCAGATCCCCTACACGCTGGTCGAGCGCGAGCCGATCGAGATCCCGCCGCGGCCGGCTTCCCACGGGTACCAGCGCCCGCCGCGCGAGCTGCAGAACTATGTGCCGGATTTCGTGGGGAGTCTCCTCGCCGGGAAGTAGGCGATCCGGTGACAGTGTCCGAAATCGTCCGTTCGCGGTGCGTCCGTCAGCCGCGCCGCCAGGGACCGACCGGCTCCTCGGCAGTCCAGATCACGCGGGGGGCGATACCCGGCCGCACGAGACCGGTGAGCCAGTACGTCTCGTCGGGGCCCCATCCGCCGATGACGGACGAGTACTCGTCGTCCACGACGATCTCCCGGGTCGCAGCGGTCAGGTAGCACCAGGTCGTCAGGTGCACGGCATCCCATTCGCCGGCGACGCGACCCCAGTCCGGCAGGAGCCACCGCCCCGCGCGCCCGGTCGTGCGGTACCAGTCGTGACGCCTGCTCGCGGTGACCTCCAGTGGATACCGTGCGCACAGGTGCGCCCAATCCGCCTCGGAGCGGATCTCAAGGGTCCGCCCGGCACCCGCAACCGGAATCGCCACGGCACGCGTCCACCCGAATCCGTCTTCGACGAACGGTATGCCGGCCGGCAGCCCATCCGGCCGCTCGCCTGTCGTGTGGGGCGCACCCCACGGGTGCGACCACCAGTTACCGCTGAACATCGCGGTCGGATCCTCCGGTCGCTCCCGCGCGGCACGCTCTTCCTCCGCTCGGGTGGACGCACTCCAGCGCGTCGCGGCGTCGAGCGGCAGTCCGAACGGCGACGCGTCACCGACGGGATCGAACTCGATCGCCCACTGGTCGGCGGTCCGGGCGCGCCTCCACCACGCCGCAGCGGAGTGCGCGCTCACCTGCGCGGCGACCCCGCCGAGCGCCGAGAGGACGCCGAGATCTGCGGCCACGATGTCCGCACCGTCCGGCTCCTGCCAATACCGTGCGGCGTCGACCGAACACCGCAGCGCCTCGTCGAGCGCGGCGGCGCTCACCTCGAGCTGCGGCAGCTCGCGGATGAGCGAGGCGAGGTCTCCGAGGGTCGCCGCCGCATGCACCGGCCCGCCGGACTCGAAGGCGACTGCATCCCCGGTCCACCCGAAGCGCACGACGGGCGCACCCGCGGCGACATCGGCGTTGTAGGCCAGATCGAACAGCGCCTCCCTGACCCGCGAGTCGGCTTCGCGGGCGATCTCGAGGCAGACACGACGCCCGCGGGGGCCCGCGAGGAGGTCATGGCTCATCCCTCGATCATCCCACGCACCGCCTGCCGCGCGAGGCGCGGCACCGGATCCGCAGGCCGACCCCGTGCCGGTCAGGCCCCGGGGTAGTCCCGCGCGCCGGCGCCGGTGTACAGCTGCTGAGGGCGACCGATCTTGGTCTGCGGGTCGTTCTGCATCTCGGTCCAGTGCGCGAGCCAGCCCGGAAGGCGCCCGATCGCGAAGAGAGGCGTGAACATGCGCGTCGGGAAGCCCATCGCCTTGTAGATCACGCCGGTGTAGAAGTCCACGTTCGGATACAGCCGGCGCTCGCGGAAGTAGTCGTCCTTGAGTGCGATCTCCTCGAGTTCCTTCGCGAGGTCGAGCAGCGGATCGTGCACCCCGAGCTCGTTCAGCACCTCGTCGGCGGACTCCTTGACGAGCTTCGCGCGCGGATCGTAGTTCTTGTAGACGCGGTGGCCGAAGCCCATGAGCTTGACTCCGTCTTCCTTGTTCTTGACCCGTTCGACGAAGCGCTCAACGCTCTCACCGGAGTCACGGATGCGCGCCAGCATGTCGAGCACAGCTTCGTTCGCGCCGCCGTGCAGCGGACCATAGAGGGCATTGATCCCCGCCGAGATCGACGAGAACTGGTTCGCTCCGGTGGATCCCACGAGCCGCACCGTCGAGGTCGAGGCGTTCTGCTCGTGGTCCTCGTGCAGGATCAGCAGGCGCTCGAGCGCGCGCGAGGTGACGGGGTTGACCTGATAGACCTCGGCGAGATTGCCGAAGTTGAGCTTGAGGAAGTTGTCGACGAAGCTCAGCGTGTTGTCGGGGTAGAGAAACGCCTGACCGACGCTCCGCTTGTGCGCATACGCCGCGATCACGGGCAGCTTCGCGAGCAGTCGGATCGTGTTCATCTCGACATGCTCGGGGTTGTTGGGGTCGGACTGGTCCTCGTAGTAGGTCGAGAGGGCGGCCGTGGCCGCCGAGAGCACCGACATCGGGTGCGCCGTGTGCGGCAGCGCCGAGAAGAAGCGCTTCAGGTCCTCGTGCAGCAGGGTGTGGTGACGGATCTTCTCATCCCAGTCGCCGAGCTGGTCGGCGGTGGGGAGATCGCCGTAGAGCAGGAGCCACGCCACTTCGAGGTAGGTGCTGCCTTGGGCGAGCTGCTCGATCGGATACCCGCGGTAGCGGAGAATCCCCGCGTCGCCGTCGATGTAGGTGATCGCGGATTTGGTCGCGGCGGTGTTGACGAAGCCGTAATCCAGACTCGTGTGGCCGGTCTGCTTCGTGAACGTCGAGAAGTCGACGCTCGGAACCCCTTCGGAACCTGCCAGAATCGGCAGCTGGGCGGTCTTGTCACCGACAGTGACAGTGGCCGTCTGGGGGTTGCCCGTCTCGCTCACGAAGCCTCCTAGCGTTCTCTGAGTCCCTACAGCCTAGTGGCCGCTCGGGCCTACTCCGATCGGACCCAAAGGATGCCCCCTTATGTAGGAGGATCGCTACGAACCGGCGAGTCGTCGCGCCGCTTCGGCGATACGCTCGTCGCTCGCCGTGAGCGAGAACCGCACGTGGTCGGGAAAGTGCGCACCGTAGAAGTGTCCCGGACCGGCCAGGATGCCGTGCTTCGCGAGCCGCCCCATGCTGACCCACGCGTCGTCGCCCTCGGACGCCCAGAGGTACAGACCCCCCTCGGATCGGTCGATGCGGAAACCGGCCCGCTCGAGCGCAGGGCGCAGCACCGCACGACGAGCGCGGTAGAGCTCCTTCTGTGCCCGCACATGCCGGTCATCACCCAGTGCCGCCGTCATCGCAGCCTGCACGGGGCCCGGCACCATGAGTCCGAGGTGCTTTCGTGCCGTCAGCAGGCGGGCGATCAGCGCGGAATCGCCCGCGGCGAACGCGGCACGATACCCGGCGAGGTTGGACTGCTTGCTCAGCGAGTACACCGACAGCAGGCCTGTCCTCACACCGCTCGTGACGCGCGGATCCAGGATGCTGGGCACCGGGGCCGACGCCCACTCGCCATCCCAGCCGAGCTCGCCGTAGCACTCGTCCGAGGCGATGACCGCACCGAGCGCACGTGCGCGCGCCACGGCGGCGCGGTAGTCGTCGACGCCCAGCACGCGACCATCCGGATTGCCCGGCGAGTTCAACCAGATGAGCTTGGTACCCTCGGGCCACTCGGCCGGATCATCCGCGGCCACCGGCGTCGCCCCGACCAGGCGCGCGCCGACCGCGTACGTGGGATACGCCGCGCGCGGATGCACGACGATGTCGCCGACGGTGATGTCCAGGAGCAGAGGCAGGAGCGCCACGAGCTCCTTCGATCCGACCGTCGGCAGCACCTCATCGACTGTGAGCCCCGGAACGCCGCGGCGACGGGCGTACCACGCGACGATCGCCTCCCGCAGAGCGGATGTGCCGGCCGTCTGGGGGTACGCGTGCGCGTCCGCAGACGCCGCGATCGCCGCGACCACCACCTCCGGCGCCGGGTCCACAGGAGACCCGATCGACAGATCGACGATTCCCCGGGGATGCGAGCGAGCGGTCTGCGCATACGGCGCGACGGCATCCCACGGATAGTCGTCGAGGTCGCGGACCGCCATCAGTGGGTCTGCGGCGGAAGCGCCGAGATGACCGGGTGATCCTTCGCGATCACGCCCACCTTGGCCGCTCCGCCCGGCGAGCCGATGTCTTCGAAGAACTCCACGTTGGCGGTGTAGTAGTCCTGCCATTCGCTCGGAAGGTCGTCTTCGTAGTAGATCGCCTCGACGGGACACACAGGTTCGCACGCGCCGCAGTCGACGCACTCGTCGGGGTGGATGTAGAGGGAGCGCTCGCCCTCGTAGATGCAGTCGACGGGGCATTCGTCGATACAGGCTCGATCCTTCACATCCACGCACGGGAGCGCGATCACATACGTCACGCCGTCCAGTCTAGTTCGTGGTCCGAGCGTCCCAGGGCTCAGGCACCCCGCTCGACCGCATCCGCCGGCATCCCGCCGGCGGGAAGCTTCGGCCAGGCGATCACGACCGCCGCGATGATCGGCACCGCGAGGGTCCAGACGATCCCCGTCGACAGCGCACCCTCCGCGGGCGCCGGCACCACGACCGAGCCTCCCGGACCCTTGCCCGAGAACACGAGAGTCGAAAGCATCGCACCCACCGCGGTTGCCAGCGTCGTCCAACGGTCATCCGTCAGCAGCCGAACGGCCGCCAGCAGACCGCCGACGCCGATCAGTGCGACGACGAGCCCCAGCGGGAACCATCCCCCGGAAGCTGCCTGACCGATCGTCCCGGCGATGCCGTAGACGATGCCGATCACGAGGGAGACGGCCCAGGTGCCGATGCGTGCCAGGTGCGTTCTCACCCGCCGATCATACGTCGGCGCCCGTTGACGGAGGGTTCATCGCGGCCGCTCGGCTGACTCGCCAGCTACCCTGGCAGTCATGAGCAGGATCTTCGGCATGAGCGTCGCGTCGGTCTATGTCCACTACGTCGCGAAGGCGGAACGCAAGGGCCACACCAGGGCAGAAGTCGATGAGGTCACGCGGTGGCTGACCGGATACTCCCCCGCGGAACTCGACGCCCATCTCGCCGGCGGCACGACCTTCGAGGACTTCTTCGCCTCTGCGCAGCTGAACCCGAACGCGGCCCTGATCACGGGGGTCATCTGCGGCATCCGCGTGCAGGAGATCGACGACCCCCTCATGCAGAAGGTCCGCTACCTCGATCTGCTCGTCGACGAGGTCGCACGCGGCAAGGCGATGTCGAAGATCCTCCGCGCCTGACCGGTCTTCGAACCGCGCTCAGGCGCCGGCGTCCTGACGCTTCAGGCGCGCCGCGGCGCGGCCGCGCGAGGTGGCATCGAGGTCGACCTTGCGGATGCGGACGACCTCGGGGGTGACCTCGACGCATTCGTCGTCGCGGGCGAACTCGAGGCTCTCCTCGAGGGTGAGCAGGCGCGGTGGCGTCATCGACTCGAAGGTGTCCGAGCTCGCGGCGCGCATGTTCGTGAGCTTCTTCTCCTTCGTGATGTTGACGTCCATGTCATCCGCACGCGAGTTCTCGCCGACCACCATCCCCTCGTAGACCTCCTGAGTGGGCTGCACGAAGAAGGACATGCGCTCCTGGAGCGCGATCATCGCGAACGGCGTGACCACGCCGGTGCGGTCGGCGACGATCGATCCGTTCTGACGTGTCGAGATCTGCCCCGCCCACGGCTCGTAACCGTGGGCCAGTGCGTTGGCGATGCCGGTGCCGCGTGTGGTCGTGAGGAACTCGGTGCGAAAACCGATGAGTCCGCGGGAGGGGACGATGAACTCCATGCGCACCCAGCCGGTGCCGTGGTTCGTCATGTTCTCCATGCGTCCCTTGCGGGCCGCGAGAAGCTGGGTGATCGCGCCGAGGTACTCCTCGGGGGCATCGATCGTCAGGTGCTCGAACGGCTCGTAGGTCTTGCCGTCGATCTTCTTGGTGACCACCTGCGGCTTGCCGACCGTGAGCTCGAAGCCTTCACGGCGCATGTTCTCGACGAGGATCGCAAGGGCCAGTTCACCGCGGCCCTGCACTTCCCAGGCATCCGGTCGCCCTATGTCGACGACCTTCAGCGACACATTGCCGATGAGCTCCCGGTCGAGGCGATCCTTGACCATGCGCGCCGTGAGCTTGTGGCCTTTGACCTTGCCCATCAGCGGGGAGGTGTTGGTGCCGATGGTCATCGAGATCGCGGGGTCGTCGACCGTGATCGCCGGCAGCGGCCTCACGTCGTCGGGATCGGCGATGGTCTCGCCGATCGTGATGTCCTCGAAGCCCGCGATGGCCACGATGTCTCCGGGTCCGGCGGATTCGGCGGGATAGCGCTCGAGGGCGCGGGTCTTCAGCAGCTCAGTGATGCGGGCATTGCTCGTCGAGCCGTCTGCGCGCACCCAGGCCACGGTCTGGCCCTTCTTCAGCGTGCCGTTGAAGATGCGCAGCAGCGCGAGGCGCCCGAGGAACGGGCTCGAGTCGAGGTTGGTCACCCACGCCTGCAGCGGCGCCGCATCGTCGTAGGCGGGGGCCGGCACGTGCTCGAGGATCGCCTCGAACAGTGGCTCGAGATCGGCATTGTCGGGCAGCGAGCCGTTGTCGGGGCGAGTGCGCGATGCGGCGCCGGCGCGACCGGAGGCATAGACCACCGGCACGTCGAGCAGCGCGTCGACATCCAAGTCGGGCACGTCGTCGACGAGGTCGGATGCAAGGCCCAGCAGCAGGTCGTGCGACTCTTCCTCCACCTCGGCGATGCGAGCGTCCGGGCGATCCGTCTTGTTCACGAGCAGGATGACGGGCAGTTTCGCCTCGAGCGCCTTGCGCAAGACGAAGCGCGTCTGCGGCAGGGGGCCCTCGCTTGCGTCGACGAGCAGCACAACCCCGTCGACCATCGACAGCCCGCGCTCGACCTCGCCGCCGAAGTCGGCGTGGCCGGGAGTGTCGATGACGTTGATCGTCACCGGAGTGTCGGTGTGGATGCCGGAGTACGTGATCGCCGTGTTCTTGGCGAGGATGGTGATGCCCTTTTCGCGCTCGAGGTCGTTCGAGTCCATGGCACGCTCTTCCATGTGCTCATGGGAGCCGAACGAGCCGGTCTGGCGGAGCATCGCATCGACGAGCGTGGTCTTTCCATGGTCGACGTGCGCGACGATCGCGACGTTGCGAAGATCCGAGCGGAGGGCGTGCGCCATGGATGTGTCCTTGCCAGGTGGGGGAGAAAGTCGATCGCTGTCCGCGGAAACGCAGACGTGCGCCCCTCCAGCGTACCGCAGGGTTCCTTGGGGGTCGCCCGGCGGCGCAGCGAGCGCAACGGGGCGGACTCCCGAAGGAGGCCGCCCCGCATTCCTGCGTGATCAGCTGATCAGCTGATCAGCTGATCAGCTGATCGCCCAGCCAACCGTGGTCCAGTCGATCGACTCGAACTGAGTGGCACCCCAGTTGACGAGTCCATCCTTGACCGCGTACACGTTCGGCAGTGGTGCGAGCGGGAACATCGGAACGTACTCCCAGATCACATCGTTGATCTGCTTGGCGATCTCGACGCGCGCGGCCGGGTCAAGCTCCGAGTTGACCTGGTCGTACAGATCACCCAGTCGATCGTCGGTGGTGCCCGTGAAGTTCGACTCCGAGTCCAGTGGGTAGAACAGCGCCTCAGACGACGAGATCGGGAACGGCGTACCGACCCATGAGAACGACACCATCTCGAAGTTGCCCGGGATGACATAGTCGCTGAAGTACTGCTGCGCCGGCACGGTTGTCAGCTCAACGGGGATGCCGAAGTCGCCCAGGTCGGCCTGGACCTGCTCAGAACGCTGGATGTTCGTAGCCGTGTCAGCTGGAACCGTGATGCTGAGCTTGAGCTGCTCGCCGTCCTTGGTCCAGGTGTCGCCTTCCTGGGTGTAACCGGCGTCTTCGAGGAACTGCTTGCCTGCCTCGGGGTCGTACGGCAGCGCCTTGTCCTCGTACCCGTTCTGGCCGGGCATGAAGATGTAGTCGCCCTGGGTCACCGGCGGGGCGTCGACGGGCGTGTTCGCCGAAGCGGCAATGCCCTCTCGGTTCACGATCGAGGCGACGGCCTTGCGGACGTTTACGTCTGCAAGGGGGCCCGACTTCGCGTTCATGGTCACGTGGGTCCAGGTGAGACCGCCTGAGGTCTGGATTTCGGCATCCGAGCGAGTCTGTGCGGTCTGGTAGAGGTCAGCGTTGGCCGAGATGTACAGTGCGTCGATCTCGCTGTTCGCAAAGGACGCGCCCTGCTGGTCCTGGCTCACGGCCTTGTAGAGGACTGTCTCGAGCTTGGGTGTCTCGCCCCACCACGCAGGGTTGCGCTCGAGCGTCACGACCTGGCCCGTGACATCGATGTTCGAGATGCGGAACGGTCCGGATGATGGAACAGCCGTCTCGCGGTAGCCGTTGTTGTACGCTTCAGGGTCGCTGGAAATCTCTGCGGGCAGGAGGCCGCCGGTGAACAGGGCTTGCCAGTCGGCGTAGACAGACGAGAAGGTGACCTGCATATCGAACTCGTCGGTGCCCTGCTCGATCGACGAGATGTCCTCAAATCCCGCGGTGGATGCGGGCGTGTACGCCTCGTTGGAGCCGTTCTGTGCAGCCCAGAAGGCCTGGTAGTCGGCGACCGTGATCGGCGTGCCGTCTTCCCACACTGCGTCCGGATTGAGCTTGATCTCCACGACCTGAGGGTCGTCGCTCGTAACTTCGGCGGAGCTCGCGTAGTTCTCATCGACTACGGGAGTGCCATCTTCCTCGACCATGATCGGGCCACCGGTTGTGGCAGCGACGATGTCCACGGTGTCGGACTCGTTGCCGTCGACCTCGTTGATGTTGAACTGGACGGGAAGGGAACTCACCGCCAGGGTCAGTGTCCCGCCGTCCTGAACATCGGCGGCGTCTGCTCGCACCCAAGCGGTGGCGGGAAGTTCGTCGGTGTCCGTCGCCGAGCCTGAGCTGCTGCCGGTGTTTCCGGCTGCGCAGCCCGTGACGATGAGCGCCGCAGCGCCGAGCATCGCCAAAGAGCCGAGCGCCCTCGCACTCTGATTTCTCATGTGATCGTTCCTCTCGATTTTTTTTGGGGCCCTTCGTTGCGCGGTGCCGCGACGAGGGAGTTCACAGTGTGGTGGCCGTCTCGGACGAAGCCACGATATCGACGAGCGCCGACTGGTCGACGTGGTGGCAGGCCACGCGCACGCTGCCGTGCGGCAACAGTGCGGGCTCGTTGTCGCGGCACCGCTCCTGCCGCGACGAGTCGAGCATCGTGTAGAGCGGGCACCGGGTTCGGAACCGGCAGCCGCTGATCTCCTGCGTCGGGCTCGGAAGATCGCCATGCAGAAGAATCCGCGCTCGACCACGCTCAATGCGTGGATCCGGGATCGGCGCCGAGGAGGTGAGCGCCTTCGTGTACGGATGCCGGGAGTTCCCGAAGACGTCACCGATGGGCCCCTGCTCGACGACGGCACCCAGATACATGACGGCGACATCGTCGGCCATCTGGCGGACGACCGCAAGATCGTGCGCGACGAAGACGTACGAGAGACCGAGCCGGTGCTTGAGGTCCTCGAGAAGGTTGATGATGCCAGCCTGGATCGACACGTCCAGCGCGGACAGCGGCTCATCGAGCACGATGACCGAAGGGTCGGTTGCGAGCGCACGGGCAATGCCGATGCGCTGTCGCTGCCCACCGGAGAACTCATGAGGGTAGCGATCGGCCATCGCGGGGTCGAGTCCGACGAGTTCGAGAAGCTCCACAACCCGTTGGTCCCGGTCCTGCTTTGAGGCTCCCTGAACGAGGAGCGGCTCGCTGATCACCTCACCGATCGGAAGGCGCGGGTCGATCGCACCCATCGGGTCTTGGAAGACGATCTGAACGTCCTTGCGCAAATCGTGCCGCTCGTTGCGGGACAGCGTCGCGACGTCCTTGCCCTGGATAGTGATCTTCCCGTGCTGTGGCTTGGTCATCTCCATGATCTCGAGGATGGCGGTGGTCTTGCCACAGCCCGACTCCCCGACGAGACCGAGGGTGCGCCCCGGATGCAGCGAGAAGCTGACACCATCGACCGCGCGGACCGTGCCGATTCGGCGAGGGAAGATCGCGCCCTTCATCAACGGGAAATGCCTCTTGAGATCCTCGACAACGATCACGGCCTCATCGCCGGCATCGGCGATGTTCTCGGACGGCAAGGGCTCGGGCCGAGGGAACACTTCGGCGCGATTCAGCTCGCCGCGAACGATCTCGTCAGCGCGGATACAAGCCGCCAGGTGCAGAGGCTCGGCTCCCCGGTCGTGTGCCGCAAGGGCAGGTTCGACCGAGCGACATTCGTCCACAGCGATCGGACAACGGGGCGCGAACGGGCATCCGGTCGGCAGGCCGTTCAGAGACGGCGGACGCCCCTCGAGCGGCACAAGCCGGTGGCTGCCGGCGGTGAGCATATTCGGCACGGAGCGGAGAAGCCCGATCGAGTATGGCATGTGCGGATTGTGGAAGATCTGATCGGTACTGCCGATTTCTACGAGCTTTCCGGCGTACATGACGCCCACTCGATCGGCATGTCCGGCCACGACCCCGAGATCGTGCGTGATGAGCACGACGGCAGCTCCGGTGATCTCCTTGGCCTTCTCGAGCACGTCGAGGATCTGAGCTTGAATCGTCACGTCGAGGGCCGTGGTCGGCTCGTCCGCGAGAATGACCTTCGGGTCGTTCGCGATCGCCATCGCGATCATGGCGCGCTGTCGCATACCGCCGGAGTATTCATGCGGGAACGCACGGGCGCGACGAGGCGCGTCTGGAATGCCGACCACCTTGAGAAGTTCGATCGCGCGTGCTTCTGCCGCCTGCATGGAGAGCTTCGAGTCGTGCACGCGGAGCGCCTCCGCGATCTGCTGACCAACCGTGTAGACCGGCGTGAGCGCCGACAGCGGGTCTTGGAAGACCATCGCCAACTCCTTGCCACGGACGCGGGAGAGTTGAGCGTCGTTCATATCGAGTAGCGAGCGGCCTTCCAGCTCGATGGCACCCTCGACCTGCGCAGTGGAGGGCAGCAAGCCCATCACTGCAAGAGACGAGACCGATTTGCCCGAACCCGACTCTCCAACGATGCCGAGGAACTCCCCAGGGAAGACGTCGTAAGAGATGCCGCGGACAGCCTTGACCGGATCGCCGCCGCGCTGCGGAAAAGTGACGCTCAGTTCGCGCACGGAGAGGAGTGGGGTGCCGTGCGGCCGTCCACCGCGGGAGATGAGCTCAGCCACGGTTCGCTCCGGATGTCGGGTCGATCGCGTCGCGCAGGGCGTCGCCTATGAGACTGATTGCGAAGAGCAAGATGATGAGCACCAGAGCGGGGAAGACGAACAACCATGGCCGAGTGAGGGCGGCCGACGTCCCGTCGGCCAGGAGGGTGCCGAGGGAGACATCGGGCTTCTGCACACCGAAGCCGAAGTAGCTCAGCGAAGTCTCGGCCATGATCGCCGAGACAACACCCAGCGTCGCATCGATGATCAACAGCGATGCGATGTTCGGGATGATGTGGCGCCGCAGGATCTGTCCCGTCGGCATACCCATGTAACGCGCAGCGCGCACGAAGTCCCGATTGCGCAACGAGCGCGTCTGACTGCGGACAACCTGGGCCATGATCATCCAGCTGAAAATCGCGAGGAAGATCGTCAGAGCGACCCATGAGAGCCCCTTGTAGATGGGGCTGAGCAGAACCAGGATGAAGAACGAGGGGATCACCAAGAGCAGGTGCACGAACCAGCCGATGACGTTGTCCACCCATCCACTGAGATATCCCGCGGTGGAGCCGACGACGGCGGCGATGAGCGTCGCCGCGGGACCCGCGATGAGACCGATCACGAGCGACTTCTGCAATCCAGAAAGGGTCTGCGCGTAGAGATCCTGACCGATCGCGTTGGTGCCGAACCAGTGTAGAAGCGTCGGGCCCATGTTCATGTTGAGGGGGTCCCGGGTCGTCGGCGACCATGCGTAGAGTGCGGGGCCGATGAAGGCCCAGAGAATGACGAAGGCGATGACGGAGGCGCCGACCCAGAACCTCGGCATCCCGCTCACACGTAGCCAGACCAGCCGGTTGCGCGACATCGGGCGACGAGCTGGTCCGACGGCCAGGTCTGAATGCAGGGAGCGTTCGACGGCCTCTTCCTGAGTGGTGGTCATCTCAGCTCCTGACTCTCGGGTCGAGCGCGGCATAGAGAATCTCGGAGAGCGTGGATGACAGCAGCACGAGAACCGCGATGTACAGAGTCGAGCCGGCCATCACATTGATGTCGTTTTTGGATACTGCCTCGAGCGTGAACTGGCCCATCCCGCGCCAGCTGAAGACGATCTCAAGCATGGCCGATCCAGCGATCAACGTGCCGAAGCTGTACGCGAAGAACGTGGTCATGGGGATGAGCGCGATACGCACGCCGTGTCGCACGAGTGCAGTGTTGCGTTGAAGACCCTTCGAACGAGCGGTGCGGATGTAATCCGCCCCCAGAACGTCAAGCATGACGCTGCGCTGGTAGCGCGAGTACGAAGCCGCTCCGATGAGCGCCAGGGCGATGGTGGGCAGCAGGAGGTGGACGGCGCGGTCGAGGGCGAGATCCCACCACGAGCCAGAAATTCCGGCCGTGTACTCGCCGGTGAAGCGGATCGCCTGCGATCCGATCATGTTGTTGAATGCCGTCGCGGCGATCATCAAAAGCACACCGATGACGAAGGTGGGCATCGCGAACACGAGAAAGGACGTGTACGTCACGATCTGGTCGCTCACGCGGTACTGACGAACCGCACCCCAGACGCCGAGCACGACGCCGAGAATCGCCCCGATGACCGAACCGATGAGCAGCAATCGCAGGCTCGCACCCGAGCGGGCGACGATTTCCGCGGTCACCGACTGGCCGCCCACTGTCGTACCGAGCGAGAACTGCGTGAAGAGGTTGACGAGCCATTCCCACAGTCGGACCAGAACGGGAACGTCCGGGTTCACGCCCATCGCATTCAACGAGGCATCAATGGACGACTGCGGCGGCCGGGGGTTCATGCCGTAGAACCGCTCGGCCGGGTCGAGGATCACGCTCGCGAGGATGTAGGCCATGCACGTCGCCACCAGCGAGAGAATCGCGTAGTTGATGAACCGTCGGATGATGTAAAACGTCATCGGGTGGCACCCGGTCGCACGGGAACGGCGGCCTGCATCTGCACGGATCTTCTTTCGTCCAGCAGTCGCCGCCTGACGGGCAACGACTCAATGGTTATCCGGTGGATAATCCGGTGACTAG
>NZ_WOYQ01000050.1 GCF_011620665.1 Microbacterium sp. | reverse complement strand
GAAGACCACTCTGCTCGCCGCGATGATCGGGGCGTGCCCGCCGGATCACCGCATTATCACGGTCGAGGAGACGTTCGAACTGGCTGTGCAGGCTCCGGACATCGTCGCTCTGCAAGGACGTCAGCCCAGTCTCGAGGGCACCGGTTCGGTGAACCTGCGGCGGCTCGTCAAGGAGGCGCTGCGCATGCGCCCCGACCGGCTCGTCGTCGGTGAGGTCCGCGATGCTGAGGCGCTCGACCTCCTCCTCGCCCTCAACACCGGCGTTCCGGGAGCCGCGACCATCCACGCCAACTCCGCCGACGACGCCCTGCGCAAGCTTGCCGCGCTGCCCCTTCTGGCGGGTCAGAACATCGACGCCGGGTTCGTCCTCCCGGCGATCGCCGCGTCGGTGGATCTCGTCGTGCACTGTCGTCGCGAGGCCAACGGACACCGCTTCGTGGAAGAGGTGCTGCGCACCACGGGCGATGTGCAGAGCGGACACATCGAGACTCAGACTCTTGCCCGGGTGGAGCCGACATGACGATCCTCTGGGGTGCTCTCCTCGCTGCCGGGCTTCTGCTGGCCGCGTCACCCTGGCTGTGGCCTTCTCGGGGGAGCGCCGAGCAGGCCACCGCCGCCGATGGCACGATCGCCCGCATACTCCAGGAGGCCGGGTACGCGCACGCGCCCGTAGCTCGCCCTGTCTTCATCGGCGCCGCGTGCGGCGTGGTGTCGGCGTCTGTCGTTCTACTCGCAACGGGACTGGCTGCTGTCGCGCTGATCGCGGGCGTCGCCGGGCTTGTGGCCCCGTTCGTCTGGTTGCGACAGCGGGCGCGGCGGCTGCGTAGCTCTCGACGCGCACTGTGGTCGGATGTCTGCGATCTGCTCATCGCGTCCGCTCGCGCCGGCATGTCTCTGCCCGACGCGGTGTCGGCCCTCGCCACGAGCGGACCTCCGCCGCTCCGCGCCGCCTTCGCCGGATTCGCGGGGGACATGGCGGCATCCGGTCATTTCGACTCGAGCGCGCTGCGTCTGAAAGCCGCGCTCGCAGATCCGGTCGCCGATCGGATCGTCGAGACTCTCCGGATGGCCCGGCAGGTGGGCGGCACCGAACTCATCGCCGTTCTGCGGGCACTGTCCGCGTCGGTCCGGGCTGACGCGACGCTGCGAGCCGAGGTCGAAGCCCGTCAGTCGTGGGTGCGCGGCGCTGCCGTCGTCGGCGTCGTCGCGCCGTGGATCATTCTGGGAATGCTCTCGCTGCGACCCGAGGGCGCCGCGGCGTACGGAAGCCCGGCCGGGGTCCTGGTCGTCTTGGTGGGGGCGGCGGTCTCTGTGTTCGCCTACCGGCTGACGCTGCGATTGGGGCGGCTTCCCGAGCCGCAGAGGTGGTTCGCATGAGTGCGGCGACCGAGCTCGCCTTCGCCGTCGTGTTGGGCGCCGGGATGGCGGCGGGCTTGCTGCTGGCCGCTGTGCGCGTGCCGCGATGGTCGGCGCCGAGCCTCGAGCGGCGCATTGCGCCCTACCTCCGCGATGTGGCGGATCCGCGCGGGCTGACACCGCTCGCAGCACCGGGGTCGAGCGCCGGGTGGCGCTCGCTGCGCGATCGCATCATGTCGGCCTGGGGTGGGGGAGAGGCCCTCGCGGTCCGCCTGCGCCAGGCGGACCGGTCGCAGACTGTCGTTTCGTTCCGCACCGCTCAGCTCGGGTGGGCCCTCGCCGGACTCGCCGTCGGCGCTGCGCTCGCCGTCGCGGTGACGCTCGCCGGGCGCGGCGGGCCGGTCGCGGTGCTGCTCCCGCCGCTGCTCGCTGTTGCGGGCATCGTCGGCAGCGACTACCGCCTGACCATGGCCGCGCATTCTCGCGCCGCGCGGATCGAGGACGAGCTGCCCACTGTGCTGGAGTTCCTGGCGCTGTGCCTCTCGGCCGGCGAAGGCCTGCGCGATGCGCTGCGCCGCGTGGGCGAGATCGGCACCGGCGAGCTGACCGCCGAGTTCCGCCGTGCGGTTCTGGCGAGCGGCACCGGCTCGAGTTTGTCCGATGCGCTCCTCGACATGGCCAAAGGCGTTGACGTTCCCGCGCTCTCACGGTCGATCGAGCACATCGTCGCCGCGATCGATCGCGGGGCGCCCCTCGCCGGTGTGCTGCAGGATCAGGCCGTCGATGCCCGCGAAGACGCGAAACGCGGGCTCATCGAAGCCGCGGGCCGAAAAGAGATCCTGATGCTCCTGCCGCTTGTCTTCCTGATCCTTCCGTTGTCGGTGCTCTTCGCCGTCTTCCCCGGGATCGTCCTGCTCAAACTCGGAATCGGATGACCGGCAACGGTCGAAAGGAGGCGGACATGATCCGCACAGTATGGGGCACCTTGCGTTCTGCCTGGCGTGCGACGGTGGACGACGAGCGGGGAGACGTTCCCGGCTGGGTTCTGGTCACCCTGATGACCGCAGGACTTGTCGTGGCGATCTGGGCGCTCGCGGGGCCCGCTCTGGCAGGCCTCTTCACCGATGCCATCAGTCGTGTCTCGGGCTTCTGATCGTCATGATCGCGCTGCGCGAGGATGACCGGGGCTCCAGCCCCGTCGAGTTCGTCCTCGTCGGGACGCTGCTCACGATCCTCACGCTGGCCGTCGTGCAGCTGGCGCTCGCGGTGTACGTCCGCAACGTCGTTCACGATGCCGCCGTCGAGGGCGCCTATCACGGTGCGCTCGCCGACACCTCTCCCGCCGACGGTGCTGCGCGCGCACTGCGCCTCATTCAGACGGCTGTCAGCGGGTTGGATGCGACGGTCAGCGCGCACGACACGACCGCGCTCGGTGTGCCCGCCGTTGAGGTGACGGTCATTGCGACGCTGCCCCTGGTGGGTCTTCTCGGCGTCCCGGCGGGGATGGAGGTGAGTGCGCATGCGCCGCGGGAATCTTTCGACTGATGCACGCCAAGAGGAGGGTTCGGCGGCCCTGGAGTTCATCCTCGTCGGTCTCATACTGCTGGTTCCGATCGTCTACCTGATCGTCGCGCTGGGCGCGATCCAGGGACAGGCCCTGGGCGTCGAATCCGGTGCACGGCAGCTGGCGCGCACGATCGCGACGTCCGACGACGCAGCGACGTCCGATGCGCGGGCGGAGCGTGTGATCGCCGCCATAGTGGAGGAGTATGGCATCGATCGCGGTAGCTTGACTGTCGATGTCAGTTGCGCCGGAGGGGGATCCCCGTGTCCCGAGGCGGGGGCCACGCTGCTCGTGACGGTGTCGGCGAGCGTCCCGCTTCCCCTGGTGCCCGCGGTGCTCGGCATGCAGAACTTCGTCCGGGTTCCCGTTCAGGCCACGGGGGCGCAGAAGGTCTCGCGGTATTGGGTGTCACCGTGATGACGCGCGATGTCCTCGCGGATGACGAGGGCAGCGTCCTGCTGCTTTCCCTCGGCTACGCACTGCTCGCGATCGCGCTGGTCCTCGTGTGCGTCGACGCGACGAGTCTCTACCTGGCGCAGAAGCGGGTGGATGCCGCCGCCGACGCGGCGGCATTGGCCGGTGCCGACGGCTTCACCCTGACGATCGCCGGAGGGCAGCCGGTGGCGACACTGACGGATGCCGGCGTCCGCGCCCAGGTGGAGGACATCCTCGCGGTCTATGTCGACACCACGCTCGTGGACGCCGGCACCGATGACGGTGTCTCGGCCCGCGTCACGGTCTCCGCGCTCTGGCGGCCGCCGGTGCTCGCTGTCTTCGTTCCCGGGGGCGTGGCGCTCGATGCCACCGCCACGAGTCGAACGGCGCTGCGCTGAGGAGGCTCAGCGCTCGCGCGGCACGTAACGCGGCACCCAGCGCAGGAAGGCCAGCGCGCCGATGAGTCCGATCGCACCCATCGCCGCCGCCGCGATCGACAGTGAGAACGCCGCCGCCAGTCCCGAGACCGCGAGCGGCGCGGCCGCGCCGCCGGCATCCGTCAGCGTCCGCCACGATCCGAGAAACGGAGCCGGGTCCGACTGCGGAGCAGCGTCGGCGCCGAGGGTCAGCAGGATGCCGCTGGACAGCCCGTTGCCGACGCCCAGCACGGCGGCGAACAGCGCGAACCACAGCGCGGACCGGGTGACATCGTGGGTGAACGCGAGGGCCAGGAATCCCGAGCCCATCAGCAGCATCGCGGGCAGCGCCGCCCAGAGGCGTCCGAAGCGGTCCATGACCTGACCGCTCGCGTAGAACAGGGCGAAGTCGATCGCACCGGACACCCCGACGACGAGCGCGACGGTCTGCGCGTCAAGCCCGATCGACAGGCCCCACAGTGGCAGCACGACCTGCCGCGCGGAGCGCACCGCCGAGAGGGATGCTGCGGCGAGTCCCAGCCGTGAAAGCACCCCGCGGTGCTGCCACATCGTGCGGAACACGCCCGCGCGGCGCCCCACCGGAACGGGTCCGGTGACCGGCTCGCCGGTGTCGGCCGCGTCCGCATCGCGGGAGGTCTCCGCCGATGACGCGGCGATGACCTCGGGGTCGGGCCCGACAACCACCAGGAACACCGTCGCGACCAGGCACGTTCCGAAGAACCACAACGTCACGTGCTCGTCGTGGAAGATCGCCAGCAGCAGTGCCGCGGTGAAGGGCCCGAGAAACATCCCCAGACGGAAGGTGCCTCCCAGAAGCGAAAGTGAGCGCGCCCGAAACGCCAGCGGCACGCGCGTCGTCATGAAGGAGTGCCGAGCGAGCCCGAACGTCGCCGCGCAGAATCCGATCAGGAAGACCCCGCCGGCCAGAGCAGGCAGGCTCGGCGCGACCAGAACTCCCGCGACACCCCCGAGTGCGAGGACCCCGCCGGCCGCCATCGTGAGGCGTTCGCCGATGCGGGCCACCACCGCGCCGGCCGGGATATTGCCACAGAGCTGGCCGACGACGAGCGCCGAAGCGACCAGCGCCGCCGTGGGGAGGTCCGCGCCCAGTCGCGCCGCGAACACCGGCAGCAGGGGGATGACGGCGCCCTCTCCGAGCGCGAACAGCACGGTGGGCCCGTAGATCATCGGCGCCAGGCGCCACAGCATCCTGCCCATCGAGGGTGAGGAGGCGGTCGTGGTCACTCTCTTCACGGTAGTCTGGACTGTCATGCTTGAATTCGATCCTTCTGCCGAGATCCAGGCCCTGCGTTCCACGTTCTCCGATATCGCGGCGGTGGTCGACGTCGATTCCCTGCGCGCGGAGATCGCCCGGCTCTCCGAAGACGCAGGCGCTCCTGACCTCTGGGACGATGTCGAGAAGGCACAGAAGGTCACCAGCGCCCTGAGCCACCGCCAGTCGGAGCTCAAGCGCCTGACCGACGTCGAGCAGCGGCTCGACGACCTCGATGTGCTGATCGAGATGGCCATCGAGATGGATGACGAGGACACCGCCGCCGAGGCCCGCAGAGAGATCGCAGACCTGCAGGACGTGATCGGCCAGCTCGAGGTGCAGACCCTGCTCGACGGAGAGTACGACGCGCGCGCGGCGGTGGTCACGATCCGCTCCGGCGCGGGCGGCGACGACGCCACGGACTTCGCAGAGATGCTGTTGCGCATGTATCTGCGCTGGGCCGAGCGCCACAAGTATCCCGTCAAGGTCATGGACACCTCTTACGCCGAGGGCGCCGGAATCAAATCGACCACGTTCGAAGTGGATGCTCCTTACGCCTACGGCACGCTGTCGGTCGAGGCCGGAACGCATCGTCTCGCCCGGATCAGCCCGTTCGGCGGGGCCGACAAGCGTCAGACGAGCTTCGCCGCCGTCGAGGTGATCCCGGTGATGGAAGAGGCGAAGGAAGTGGAGGTCCCGGAAGGCGACATCCGCGTCGACGTGTTCCGCTCGTCGGGTCCTGGCGGGCAGTCGGTCAACACCACCGACTCCGCCGTGCGGATCACGCACCTTCCGTCCGGCATCGTCGTGTCGATGCAGAACGAGAAGTCGCAGATCCAGAACCGCGCCGCTGCCATGCGCGTGCTGCAGACTCGCTTGATGCTGCTGCAGAAGGAGCAGGAGGCGGCGACCAAGAAGGAACTCGCCGGCACGATCACCGCCAGCTGGGGTGACCAGATGCGCTCCTATTTCCTGTACGGGCAGCAGTTGGTCAAGGACCTCCGCACCGGCTACGAAGTGGGCAACCCCGCGGCCGTCTTCGATGGCGATCTCGACGGCCTGATCGCTGCCGGCATCCGCTGGCGCAAGCGCAAAGACGACGACTGAATCCGCGCGGACCGCTGCGTCCGCGCGCGACATCTCCGCAAAGAAATTCTCCTCCAGGTGCATCCGTATCCACCGAGATGGGCGAATACATCTGTGACGGCGCGAACAGCGCGCCGCGCGGAAGGAGAACATCATGATGCGATCTAGGATCGCTGTCGGCCTCGCGGCCGCGGCGCTCGCCACGGTCGGCTTCGCGGCGCCCGCTTCGGCGGCCGACGAGGCCTCGCTGTCCGTCCTGCACGGCATTCCCGATACCCCCGTCGATGTCTACGTGAACGGTGCGCTCACGATCGACGACTTCCAGCCTGGTGACCTCGCTGGACCGCTCGCGCTTCCCGCGGGCGACTACCAGGTCGCCCTGACGGCTCCCGATGCCGCCGACGCGTCGGCGCCGGTTCTCGGACCGATCACGCTGAGTCTGGCGGCCAACACGTCCTACACCGCCGTCGCACACCTCACCGAGGCCGGTGCGCCCACGGCGAAGCTCTTCACCAACGACACCTCGACGACCACCGCCGGCGAGGGACGACTGACCGTGCGTCACGTGGCGGCGGCACCAGCCGTAGATGTCCTCGCCGGGGGGGCTGCCGTCATCGAGGGGCTGACCAACCCGAACGAGGCGACTCTCAACCTGCCGGCCGGCACCGTGTCTGCAGCGGTTGCGCTGGCCGGGACCACTGATCCGGTCCTCGGCCCGACAGACGTGAACGTCGCCGAGGGCACCTTGACGATCGTCTACGCGTGGGGCAGCGCCGCCGACAGCAACCTCGCGCTCGCTGTGCAGACGGTCGACGGCCTGCACGGGAACCCCAACGGGGTCAACACCGGCTCGGCCGGTCTCGTCGCCGAGGAAACCGGCGCGGGATCCATGCCTGCCCTGTTGCTCGCGGGCGGACTGCTTCTGGCCGGCGGAATCACGGTGGTCGTTCGACGTCGCGCCGCGCACGCGCAGTCGTGATGATGAGCGGTCGCGGTCTCCTCGGCGGAAGCTCGATTCCTGCCGTCGTCGTGGCCGTGTCGCTCCTCACGGGATGCTCTCCCGCCACCCCGAGCGGTGTCGGTCCGTCGGCCGCGGTGACTCCCTCACCGCGGCCGACGGCCGTGCTCGACGTGCCGGTGGCGCCGGCGACCGCCCCGCCCATCGTGGCTCCGGTCGAACCGGTAGAACTGAGGATCGACGCGATCGACGCCGTTCTGCCCGTCGAGCCGGTCGGAGTGAAGAGCGACGGTTCGATGGACATCCCCACTCTTCCGTCCGAGGCGGGGTGGTACCGCTATGGCCCGACCCCCGGCGCACCGGAAGGGTCGTCGGTCCTGGCTGCGCACGTGGACTCTCGGGTGTACGGCGTGGGCCCGTTGGGACGGTTGCGCGAGCTTCCGCTCGGTTCGATCGTGCAGGTCGCAGACGCGGAGGGTGTCGCGCGCAGCTTCGAGGTGATCTCTGTGACCTACATCCCGCGCGCGGAACTTCCGGTCTCGGATTTCTTCTCGCGCACGGGCGAACGGAAGCTGGTGATCATCACCTGCGGAGGCTCCTTCGATGAGGCGACCCGCACATACAGCGACAACGTCGTGGCCGTGGCACGTCCCCTGGATGCATGATGATTATGGTGGCCGTCTTCGGCGGCCCGGACGGAGGGAGACGTCATCGACGACGAGGAAGACCGCGAGATCGCGCGGGCATTCGCCCGAGGCGACACTGCGGCCCTCAAGCGCGTCTACGACCGGTGGTCGCGGCTGGTGTACACGCTGGCCCTTCGTTCGCTCGGCGATCACAGCGAGGCCGAGGATGTCACACAGGCGACGTTCGTCTCGGCGTGGAAGGCTCGGGCGACGTACGACGACGAGCGTGCATCGCTTTCCACATGGCTGATCGCCATCGCACGCCGACGGATCGCCGACGCACACCGTGCTCGTGCGCACAGCGCCCGTGTCATGGACGCTCTGCAGCAATCTGCGGAGCCGGCTATTGAAGAAGAGCCGGACGTCGCCGACGCCATCCTTGTCGCCCACGAGCTCGAGCTGCTCGAACCCGACGCCCGCACGGTCGTCCGGCTCGCTTTCTACGATGATCTGACGCACGCGCAGATCTCGGAGCATCTCGGCATGCCGCTCGGCACCGTGAAGAGTCATCTGCGGCGGAGTCTGCACCGGATGCGGATCAGATTGGAGGGAACCCGTGTCGCACATTGATCCCGAACGTCTCGCGCTCGAGGCCCTCGAGGAGGACGGCCTCGGCAGCGTCGACCGCTCCCATCTCGCGCAGTGCGGACTCTGCCAGGACGACCTGCGCGCCCTCGGGCGCGCCGTACGAGCGGGCCGGTCCGGGTCGCCTGACGGCCTGTCGACTCCGAATCCTCGCGTCTGGGACGCGATCGTCGCAGAGATTTCCGCAGAGAGCGACGTCGTGTGGACAGCATCCCCCACCGCGGAGCACCCCGCGCCGGAACAGACTTCGCCGCCGGAAAGCCCTGTCTTTCCGGAAAACCCTGTCGCGCCGGGAAACCCTGTCGTGCCGGAAAACCCTGTCGTGCCGGAAAATTCTGTCGTGCCGGAAAACCGTGTGCCGAGACACCTTGCACCGCGTCGGCGCCGGTGGCCGCGCACAGCTGTCCTGCTCAGCACATTGACCTCGGTGGCCGCGGCGGTGGCGATCGCCGTCGTGATCCTCGTGCCGCGTCCGGTGGATATCGCCACCGCGACTCTCGATGCGTTCCCCGCGCACCCCGGTGCGCGCGGGACCGCCGAACTCGAGCGGGAGCCCGACGGAACCGAACGGGTGCGCGTTGAGCTCGATGCACTCGTCCCGGACGACGGATTCCGCGAAGTGTGGCTGCTCACCGCGGACGGGTCGGCCTTGGTCAGTCTCGGTGTGCTCGACGGCCGAACCGGATCGTTCGCGGTGCCGGCCGACGTCGATACGAGTCAGTTCTCGGTGGTCGACGTCTCTCAGGAACCGATCGACGGCGGGGCTGAGCACTCGGGAGATTCGATCGTGCGGGGTCAGCTCACGAGGTCGTGACCCGCGGGGTGTCGCATCCGGCATCCATCCGTGACCCGCATAGGCTCGTCAGGTCATGATCCGCTTCGAGCACGTCACCAAGCGATTCCGCGGGACCAGCAAACCCGCGCTGAGCGACCTTGACTTCGAGGTGCAGCGCGGTGAGTTCGTGTTCCTCGTGGGAGCATCCGGCTCGGGCAAGTCGTCGTGCCTGCGACTGATCCTGCGCGAGGAGTCGCCGACCGAGGGCCGCACCGTCGTGCTCGGGCGTGATCTCGACACTCTGTCGAGCCGCAAGGTCCCGTATTTTCGCCGGCACATCGGGTCGGTGTTCCAGGATTTCCGCCTGCTGCCCAACAAGACGGTGTTCCAGAACGTCGCCTTCACGCTCCAGGTGATCGGATCCTCGCGGGCGTTCATCCATCAGGCGGTTCCCGAGGTGCTCGCGCTGGTCGGACTCGAGGGGAAGGACAAGCGACTACCGCATGAGCTGTCCGGTGGAGAGCAGCAGCGCGTCGCGATCGCGCGCGCGCTGGTGAATCGACCCCAGATCCTCCTGGCCGACGAGCCCACCGGCAACCTCGACCCTGCCACGTCTGTCGACATCATGCAGCTGCTCGCGCGGATCAACGCCCGCGGGACCACGGTCGTGATGGCGACCCACGAAGCCGGCTTCGTCGACCAGATGAAGCGCCGTGTGATCGAGCTGCGCGACGGAATCGTGGTCCGCGACGATCGCCACGGCGGATACGGCGACACATCCGCGATCCCCAGTCTCATGCCGCAGGCCGAGCGGGGCGCCGCGGCGACCGCTGCACTCACTGCGGTCCTCCAGCTTCAGCGGGAGATCGCCGCCCAGCCGGGGCCCGGCACTCCGAACGGCGTGGATTCTCGGGCATCCCAGACCGCTGCAGAGCCGGTCGTGGATCCCGCGCCAGGGACTCGACCCATCCGCATCGACGCGCCGACCGTCGACCTCGATGGGCTGGGAGTCGGCGGGTGGGATGCCGAAGGCCGCGGTGTTGCCGATCGATTGGGGCTGGGCGGCGACGAGGACGAGGTGGGTCCGACCTCATGAGGCTGCAGCTGATCCTCGGCGAAGCCCTCAGCGGGCTTCGCCGGAACGCGTCGATGGTGGTCTCCGTCGTGCTGGTCACGTTCGTTTCGCTGACCTTCGTGGGCGCGGCGATGCTCATGCAGATCCAGATCAGCAAGATGCAGGACTATTGGGCCGAGCGGGCGCAGGTCGCCGTGTTCATGTGTCGCGCGGACTCGACGGTCACGACGTGCGTGGACGGGGCGGCCACGCAGGAGCAGCTGGATGCCGTGGCCGCTCAGCTTGACAGCCCGGCACTCGCTGACGTCGTCAGCGACGTGCGGTTCGAGTCCGCCGATCAGGCGTATCAGAACCTCCTGGACCTCTACGGACAGGAATACGCCGACTACGTCACGCCGGAGCAGCTGGGCGAGACCTACTGGGTCAACCTCATCGATCCGAATCAATCCGACATCATCACCGAGGCATTCAACGGCACCGCGGGAGTGGACAACGTCCGCAATCAACTGCAGTACCTCGAGCCGCTGTTCTCGGCTCTGACCATTGCGACATACATCGCGGTCGGGGTCGCCGGGCTCATGCTGATCGCCGCGGTGCTGCTCATCTCCACGACGATCCGTCTGTCGGCATTCGCGCGACGGAAAGAACTCGGGATCATGCGACTTGTCGGCGCATCCAACCGGTTCATCCAGACGCCGTTCATTCTCGAGGGCGTGTTCGCCGCGTTCCTCGGTTCACTGCTCGCCGGCGGTGCCATCCTCGCCGGGGTTCATTTCGGCGTGAACGGGTATCTGCAGGCCCGGATCGACTTCATCACCAACTGGGTCGACATGTCGGATGCCGCCCTCGTCATCCCTGTCATCGTTCTGATCGGATTGGTGTTGGCGGCGCTGTCGGCGGGATTCGCGATCCGGCGGTGGTTGCGCATCTGACCCCTCGAAGGTCGCTGAGCCCGTGGCGGGGTAGACTGACGGGCTGCCGTTCGTCGACACGCTCGGGCGGCAACCGGCATCGAAAGGAGGACGAGGACATGCCCAGGGAACGCGGGGAAAAGGTGGTCGCGACCAACCGTCGCGCGCGCCACGAGTACGCGATCGAGAAGACCTACGAAGCAGGGCTCGTCCTCACGGGCACCGAGGTGAAGTCGCTTCGCGAGGGGCGCGCCAACCTGACCGACGGCTATGCGTACATCGACGGCGGCCAGGCCTACCTCGATGCCGTCCACATCCCCGAGTATGCGCAGGGCCATTGGACGAACCACTCCTCCAAGCGCACGCGCAAGCTGCTGCTGCACAAGGACGAGATCGTCAAGCTTTCGCACGCCGTCGCGGCCGGCGGCTACACGCTGATCCCTTTGAAGCTCTACTTCTCGGACGGTCGAGCCAAGGTCGAGATCGCGGTGGCGAAAGGCATGCGCGAGTACGAAAAGCGTCAGACCATCCGCGAGCGCGAGGACAAGCGCGAAGCCGAGCGGGCGATGCGCAGCCGCAACCGTCTCGGGGAGTGACATCGTCCGTGGGTGCGAACCTTCGCCGCACGGTGATATCCTGTAATGCTCGGGTGTTACGGCATCCCAGCACAACTCCACAGCGTGACAGTGGCTCATTCGCCGCATGGCTCACGGGGCTGATCGGTTTCGACAGCGCCTGCGAATCTGCGAGAAGCGGGCCGAGGATGCAGGGTTATCTCGTAAACGATCTCTGCACACCAATAAGTGCCGAAACCAAGCGCACTGAGTTCGCCCTCGCTGCCTAAGCGAGCCTGAACTCCGTCAGACCGTAGGCGATCCCGCTACGGACCCTGGCGTCATCTAGGGATCTTGCTGTGTGACGGGGTCTCGACGTCACATGGGACTCTTCTGGGACTGGGCTCGTCGACTTAGGTGTCTGTGACAAAGGTCGGAGCCGAGCAGAACGTCTCCACAGACTGCGCCCGGAGAAGACGCAGTATCTCAGCGCTGGACGGGGGTTCGATTCCCCCCAGCTCCACGACGCCACTGTCACACGAGGAAGCCCCTCGATCCCTGCGAAACACCGGGATCGAGGGGCTTGTCGTGTTTCCGGAACAAGGGTCGACACTTGGCGCACCACTGCACCGCCCATCGGGCGCCCGTAGGATCGGGATATGAGGAAGTTCTCGAGTGTCTTCGTGTTGCTGGTACTTCTTCTCGCTGGATGCACGTCGGCTCCTGTCGTGGAAACTCTCCAGTCCAAGATGAACCCTTACGAGACGTCGCTGTACGCCGGGGCGACTCTGACGCACCAGATCGACGTGACCCCTGATTTCACGGGCTCGCCAACCGCTGTTTTGTGGGACGACTTCTCGAAGATCCGCTACCCCGCCGGCACACCGGTTTCCGCCGTCGCCGGCAACCCGCACCTGTACGGCTGCAAGCTGACCGGCACTGGTGGCGACAACCCGCAGTCGCTCTACGGAAGCTTCCGGATCACGGCAGAGAAGTTCGCCCTGATGGTGACGGCCTGGGCATCGACGGACATCACGATCTACGTGGACCGGAAACCGCTGACCGTCGATCCCTACCTCGTACCGGAGGGACAGTACTTCGTCGTCGCTGACGATCTCGGCGCAGGCAGTCACCTCGTGGAGTTCATCCTTGGTTGGGGGGCGAACTTCATGCAGGTCGTGGCCGCGCCCTCCGCGAGGGTGACTCCCGGCCCCGCTCCGACGTTCACGATCGGTATCACGGGCGACTCCTTCGCCGACTCCGGGCTCGCTCCCTATTACGCCGGCCTCTCTCGCGAGATCCACCGTCTCACCGGGTGGACTCCGATCCAGCTCGGTCAGGGCTCCACGGGATATACCAATGACGGGGCGTCCAGTGGCGACGCATCGAAGAGCGTGTTCGGATCTCCCCAGCGCCTGGCCGCCCTTGAGGCGCAGGACCCGGACGTGGTCCTCGTCATCGGGTCGGTCAACGACGGCGCTGCTGCGACCGCGGTTGTCAAGTCGGCCGCGGCGGCCTACTACGAAGCCCTCGCACCGCGCCCCGTGATCGTGGCGGGCGTCGAGCCTGTGTATGCAGCCGACGACCCCACCTACTCCGACTGGGACGCCGTGAACGCCGAGATCATCGCTGCCGCGGACGCCGCACCGAACGTCATCGCCGTCATCGACTGGCGCGGTGAGGACTGGCTGACAGGTACGGGGTCCGTTTCCGACCCGCAGGGGGACGGCAACCAGGACACCTACATCGGTGATGTGCCAGGTACGGATACGAGCCACCCGGGCTATCAGGGTCAACGGTATCTGGCTGAGCGTTTCGTGGAACGCATCATGGCGATTCCGTGGAGCGGAGCCGGTCCCTCGACGGAGTAGGCCACCGGCTCGCGACGCTTTGCGCGTTCTGCGCCTGGGCACGCTCCGCAACGCGGGCGTGAACCGTCCGCTCAGGCGCAGCGGTACTCAGCCGGCCGGCCGCTCGATCAGAAGCAGATTCTGCTTCGTGTCCGCGACGATGACCCAGCCGTCGCCGAACTGGTAGGTCATGCCGTAGCCGTTCTCATCCACGGTGGGCGCCTGAGAGCCGTCCTCCGTCACGTACACGCCGTCGGGCGCCTGTTCGACCGTCCATCCCTGGGCGATGAGCTGGCTCTGCGCCTGCGCCGCCTCGTCGCTCGTGATCGGCGCCCAGCCGAAGAGGAACAGATTGCCGCTCGCTGTCGTGAAGTCCGCCCACATGCACTGCAGTCCGTCGTCGAGCGTGATGTCGCCGATCGTGAACGGGTCTTCCCGGTACGTCCACTCCTGTGCCGTGAGGTCGGCGAGGATTCCCTCCGATACGAGCGTGTCGCAGGTGGCATCCGACACCGATGCAGTGGCGCTCGCGGTCGGCGTCGCCCCTCCGAGCTCGGTGTTGACGGGGCTCGGCGTGGTCGTCATCGTCGCCTCGGTCGGCGTCGGCTGAGCGGGCGCGCCGCATCCGACGAGCAGCAAAGACAGTGCCCCCAGGCCGGAGAGCACAGCGGTGGAAAGGAAGCGGGTGTGCGGCATGGTGTGCGTCCGGATCGTTCAGGATGGGGAATGGAGGAGGGACAGGAAGGATTCGTGCAACACGCCGTTGGTTGCCAGAGACGACCGTGATGAAACGGACTCGTGGCCGTCGAAGTCGGTGAAGGTGCCGCCTGCCTCGCGGATGATGGGCACGAGCGCGGCGATGTCGTACTCCTGAACGCCGAATTCCGCGACGCATTCCAGGCGACCCTCGGCCAACAGCATGTAGGGCCAGGTGTCACCGTAACCGCGGTCGCGCCAGACTGCCCGACTGAGCCGCAGCAGCGCGTCGGTGTGGCCCGCCTCGTCCCACTGCGCGATGCTCTGAAAGCTGACGCTGGATGCTGCGATGTCCGGGATCCGCGACACGGCCAGGCGCCGGGGTGCGCCGGAGGGGGTGTTCGTCCACGAGCCGAGTCCGCTCGCAGCCCACCAGCGACGGCCGAGTGCGGGTTGGCTGGCGACGCCGACGCGCGGGACCCCCTCGATCGCCAGTGCGATCAGAGTGGTCCACATCGGGATCCCCTTGAGGTAGTTCGCCGTCCCGTCGATCGGGTCGATGATCCACTGCCGGCCGGTGTCGCCGCTCGAGCCGAACTCCTCACCGAAAACCCCGTCGCTCGGGCGTTCCTCGGCGAGCATGTCCCGGATGGCGCGCTCGGTGGCGAGGTCGGCTTCGGTGACGGGCGACGCATCGGCCTTCGCGCGCACGTCCAGGTCCGGAGCGTCGAAACGCGCCATCGCGATCTCGTCGGCCGAGTCGGCCAGCCGCAGTGCGAGTTCCAATTCGCCGGAGAGGTCGCCCTCGAAGGGCGTGTTCCAGGACGATCGGAAGGCGGGGGAGCTCACCCCCTCAGGATACGGTGCCGCAGCCACGCGGATTGGCGATGCACGGCATCGGGATGGTAACGTTGACCCTCGTTCGCCTGGTGGCGGGCAGAGCGCACCTCTAGCTCAATCGGCAGAGCAATTGACTCTTAATCAATGGGTTCAGGGTTCAAGTCCCTGGGGGTGCACCGCACAGAAGCCCGGAATCTCGTCGTGAACCGAGAGACCGGGCTTCTCGTCGCCACGGCATGGTTCGGTCGCGCCGCGTCGGATACCCTGGTCCCCTTGGCAACAACCCGCGGGCGAAGGAGACCACGTGAGCACGCACGACATCGTCATCGTCGCGGCGGCCCGCACACCGCAGGGGCGCCTGAACGGGCGGTTGTCGTCGTTCACGGCGCCGCAGCTGGGCGGTTTCGCGATCGCCGGGGCGCTCGCACAGGGATCAATCCCGTCCGACGGAGTGGATGCCGTGGTCATGGGCCATGTGCTCGCCGCAGGCTCGGGGCAGAATCCCGCACGCCAGGCCGCGATTGCGGCGGGCATCGGGTGGGACGTTCCTGCATCCTCCGTCAACAAGGTCTGCCTGTCGGGGCTGACGGCCATCATCGACGCGGAGCGCATGATCTCCGCGGGCGACGCGACGGTTGTGGTCGCCGGTGGCATGGAATCGATGTCACGCGCGCCGCACCTGCTGATGGGTTCTCGCGAAGGGTGGGCGTACGGCTCGATCGAGGTGCTTGATCACATGGCGTACGACGGGCTCACCGACGCGTATGACGGCGAGAGCATGGGCGCCTCCACCGAGCGCCGGAATCCCGAGTACGACATCGACCGCACGCAGCAGGATGCCGTCGCCGCGCGGTCGCACCAGCGCGCGGCGGCCGCCCGGGACGGAGGTCTCTTCGACGCGGAGATCGTCCCGGTCGAGGTCGCGCAGCGCCGCGGCCCCGCACTGCTGGTGGCGATGGATGAGGGCATCCGGCCCGACTCCACCGTCGAAAGCCTCGCGGCCCTGCGGCCCGCCTTCGCGAAGGACGGCACCATCACGGCAGGAAACTCCTCGCCCATCTCCGACGGTGCCTCGGCCGTCGTGCTGACGACGCGCGCCCATGCCGACGCGAACGGATGGCGGGTCCTCGCGCTCGTCGGTGCGAACGGCCAGGTCGCGGGGCCGGACAACTCCCTGCACGCTCAGCCGGCGCGCGCGATCGAGCGCGCCCTCCAGAAGCACGGGATCACACCCCACGACCTGGATCTCGTCGAGATCAATGAGGCGTTCGGCGCTGTGGTGGCCGTGTCTCAGCGCGAGCTGGGTCTCGATGCCGACGTCGTGAACGTCCACGGCGGCGGTATCGCGCTGGGGCACCCGATCGGCGCGTCGGGATGCCGGCTCGTCGTCCACGCCGTCCACGAGCTCGTTCGGCGTGGGGCCGGCACGGCCGCCGTCGGGCTCTGCGGCGGCGGCGGTCAGGGTGAAGCGCTTATCCTTACTCGGTGAGCGTTCGATCCGAGGAGACCCCATGTGTTCACCCATGACCTGTACCACCTGCGGCAAGACCACGTGGACCGGCTGCGGCCAGCACATCGAGAGTGCGCTCGCGGGCGTGCCGGCCGACGCGCGCTGCACCTGCGCACCCTGAAGTGAGGGTCAGGCGTCGTAACGACGCTTCATGAGCTTCTGCTCCTTGCCCGAAACCGGAGAGTCGGGCGCAGCGAGCTTGCCACGGCCCGCGCGGTAGGTGTCGACGATCGTGCCGATCGACAGCGCCAGAGTGATTCCCCAGCTGAGCCATGCCAGTGCCTGACGCCACGTGAACGGCGCATCGCCGCGCAACCCGCGGAGCAGTGACATTCCGCTGGTCAGTGCAGAGATGATCCCGGTGCCGAAGAGGTACTTGCGCATGTCCACCACGCTACCCGGCCCCGGAGGCTGGTGCGCGCTTGTTAGCCTGGGGTCAGGTCTGCCGAAAGGAGCCCTGTGAACACCCTTCCTCCCGCTGCCGAGTTCGTCGTGGTCTCCAATAGGCTTCCCGTCGATCGCTCCGACGATGAGGGCGAGCCGTGGCGACGGTCACCGGGCGGCTTGGTCGCCGCGCTCGAACCCGTCGTGCATGCCTCAGGGGGCGCCTGGGTGGGATGGCCGGGTCAGCCCGACATCGAGGTCGACCCGTTTCGGTTCGATGGAATGTCGCTCGTCCCCGTCGCGCTGACGGCGGAGGATGTCGAGCTCTACTACGAGGGATTCGCCAACGACACGATCTGGCCCCTCTACCATGACGTCATCTCGCCGCCCGCGTACCACCGGGAGTGGTGGGACGCGTACGAGCGGGTCAATCTCGCGTTCGCGGAGGCCGCAGCGTCCGTCGCTGCACCGCAAGCTACCGTCTGGGTCCACGATTACCAGCTGCAGTTGGTACCGCGCATCCTGCGTGAGTTGCGTCCCGACCTCGTCATCGGCTACTTCCACCACATTCCCTTTCCGGCATATGGCATCTACGCGCAGCTGCCGTGGCGACGCCAGGTGCTCCAAGGGCTGCTCGGCGCAGATGTCATCGGCTTTCAGCGGGTGCAGGATGCCGGCAATTTCGCCCGCGCCGTCAGGCGTCAGCTCGGATTCGAGACGAAGGCCGGGTCGATACGCGTGCCGGTCGACGGCGCTCCCGACCGCATCGCCGTCTCGAAGGCCTATCCGATTTCGATCGACGTGGGCGTGTACGACGAACTGGCGCGACGGCCCGAGGTGCAGGCGCGCGCGAGAGAGATCCGGGAGAGCCTCGGGTCGCCCAGAACCATCCTGTTCGGGGTCGATCGTCTCGACTACACCAAGGGAATCACGCACCGGCTGAAAGCCTATGGGGAGCTCCTCGCCGAGCACCGTCTCGACGTCGAGACGGTCACTCTCGTGCAGGTTGCGAGCCCGAGCCGCGAACGGGTCGCAGCGTACATGCAGCTGCGGGACGAGATCGAACTGGCCGTCGGACGCATCAACGGAGACCGCGACACGGTGGGGCACAGCGCGATTCGATATCTGCACCACTCCTACCCGCGCGAAGAGATGGTCGCGCTCTATCTCGCCGCCGACGTGATGCTCGTCACCGCGCTCCGCGACGGCATGAACCTGGTCGCCAAGGAGTACATCGCCAGCCGGGTGGACAACCGTGGCGTTCTGGTGCTGAGCGAGTTCACCGGCGCGGCGGACGAGCTCACTCAGGCGGTGAAGGTCAACCCGCACGACATCGAGGGGATGAAGGACGCCATCGTTCAGGCGGCGCGGATGCCGCCCGCGGAGCAGTCCCGGCGGATGCGTGCGCTCCGGCGCAGGGTGCGTGACCATGATGTCGCCGACTGGTCGCGAGAGTTCCTCACCGATCTCAGCCACGCGCGCTCGCGGGGGAGCGCCACGTGACCCCGTTCGACGTCGTGAGATCGCTCGCGGCGACGGAGCACCTCCTCGTCGCTCTCGACTTCGACGGCACCCTCGCTCCGCTGCAAGACCGTCCGATGGAAGCGCGCATGACTTCGGATGCGGCGGCCGCGGTCGCGGCCCTGGTGGCCGTGCCCGCCACGACCGTCGCGTTCGTGTCGGGACGGGCCTTGCCTGACCTGCGCGTGATCGCCGAGCACGACGATCGCTCACCGATCCTTCTGGCGGGATCCCACGGCGCCGAGCACTGGCCGACGCCTACAGGCGACGTGCCGGATGCTGCGACTCTGGCGCTGCGGGACGACCTGTTCGCACGCGCGGAGTCGGTCGTCGCGGGGAACGAGGGCGCCTGGATCGAACGCAAGCGTTTCGGGTTCGCCCTCCACACCCGCCTCGCAGCTCCCGCCGCAGCCCGGGCCGCCGTCGCCGCGGTCGACCAGCTGATGGCGGAGTGCGCACCCGGCTGGCGCCGCCGGACCGGCCATGACATCGTCGAGTTCTCCTTCCGCGACGAGGGTAAAGATGCCGCCGTCGCCCGGTTGCGACAGATCACGGGCGCCACCGCCGTGCTGTTCGCCGGCGACGACGTCACCGATGAGGATGCGCTGCGCACCCTCGGCGCGAATGACCTCGGCGTGCGCGTCGGACCCGGCGAGACGGCGGCCGCGATGCGTGTGGCCGACATCACAGAACTTGCTGCGATGCTTGTGCGACTGGCGCGTGAGCGGGCCCTGCTCCAGGAATAGAGTTAGAGAATGCCCGCGAGCAACGACCCCATCGACATCAAGCCACGCAGTCGCGTGGTCACGGACGGCATCGAAGCCACGACCTCCCGCGGAATGCTCCGCGCGGTGGGCATGGGCGACGAAGACTGGGAGAAACCCCAGATCGGCATCGCGTCGAGCTGGAACGAGATCACCCCCTGCAACCTGAGCCTGGATCGTCTTGCGCAGGGAGCCAAGGAAGGCGTGCACTCCGGGGGCGGCTACCCGCTGCAGTTCGGCACGATCTCGGTCTCCGACGGCATCTCGATGGGCCACGAGGGCATGCACTTCTCCCTCG
>NZ_WOYQ01000043.1:12001-19965 GCF_011620665.1 Microbacterium sp. | reverse complement strand
CACCCTGCTCCCTCACCGATCGTGGAATGACTCACAACCAGCCTGGCAAAGAGGGGTCTGGTCCAGAAATGGCTTCGATGATGCGAAGGGCGACGCCGGATGGCGGGTTGGCGAGGACCGATGAGCGCCCCTACAGCGTCCGTGATGAGGTGACGCGAGAACTTGGGCGAAGGCGCACAGCTGATCGAGGACGTCGACAGCGGAGGTCGATGTCGCGTTCCGGGTCGTGGCGGGCAACCTGCTCCCTGACCACACCACGATCGCGCGGTTCCGCGCCACCCACGCGGACGCGTTGGCGGGCCTGTTCACCCAGGTGCTGGCGATGTGCGCGGAGGCCGGCCTCGTGAAGGTCGGCACCATCGCGGTGGACGGGACGAAGATCGCCGTCTCCGCATCGCTGGACGCGAACCGGACCCGGGAGGCGATCACAAAGCACCGCGACAAGTACTACGAGCGCCTGCAGGCCGTTCGCGAAAGCGCCGACATCGAGGGCTGGCTCATCTTCTTCCTCGAGGCCGTCCGCGCTCAAGCCGACGACGCCGTCACCCGCTCTCGACGACTCAGCGCCGTTCGCGAGCGATACCACTCCGAGGCGATCAAGGGACGGTCGAGCCTGCCCCGACTCGTCGACATCATCATGCGCAACCCGTTCGCAACGGTAAAGTCCGTGCAGGTCGAGGTCGAGCTCGAGCTCACAAACCAGGGCGCTCGGAACCTCATCAAGAACGCAGAGACGCGTGGATGGCTTCGGTCGCTTGACACACGGGCGCGGAGGTCGCGAACGCTGGTACTCACCAGCCATCTACGAGGTCATCGACCTGCCGATGAGTCACACCGACGAGTGATCCTCGGGCCGGTCCTGGGCCGAGAACTCGGCTGAAACCATCGAGAACCAGCCATCCCCAATGAGAACTGCTTCCGCAGAATCATGCGGCAAACAAGGCGTCTGCTTGACGGTGATGTCGTATGCACCTCCGGCGTCGCGTAGTCCGGTGGAACCGACGGCCCAATACCCCCGGGGGGTATGTACAGTTGAGGAAGAGAAGCAGCACCCGCAGCCCGGAGGATTCGATGACTGATCAGCACACCGGAGTCAGCACCCCGGACGAATCCGCCATGACGACGCCGAGCGAGCGCATCGCGCACGATCACGTACGTGCGCGCCCCGGTGGAGGCGACGGTCACGGCGCCCACGGCGGCCATGGGGATCACGTCGCACAGTTCCGCAGACTGTTCTGGATAAACCTGGTGCTCGCGATCCCGGTGGTGTCGTTTTCGAGCATGTTCGCAATGCTCATCGGCTATCCCCTGCCCGATTTCGCCGGCGCACACCTGATCGCCCCCGTCATCGGCACCGTGATGTACTTCTGGGGTGGCCGGCCGTTCTTGACCGGCGCGGTCAATGAGCTGCGTTCCCGCACCCCAGGGATGATGCTGTTGATCGGCCTGGCCATCACCGTCGCGTTCCTCGCGTCCTGGGGCGCGAGCCTGGGTCTGCTGGATCACCAGCTGGAGTTCTGGTGGGAACTGGCGTTGCTCATCGTGATCATGCTCCTCGGGCACTGGGTGGAGATGCGCTCCCTCGCCCAGACCACGTCCGCGCTCGACTCGCTCGCCGAACTGCTCCCCGACGAAGCCGAACGAGTCGAAGGCGACCAGATCGTCACGGTGGCACCGGCCGATCTGAACGTCGGCGATGTCGTCGTGGTGCGGCCCGGCGGCCGGGTCCCCGCCGACGGCCGGATCATCGACGGGCGAGCCGATGTGGACGAGTCGATGGTCACCGGCGAATCCCGCGCGGTCTCACGCGGGACGGGCGATTCCGTCACCGCGGGCACGGTGGTGACCGATTCCGGCCTGCGGATCGAAATCACCGCCACCGGCGATGACACCGTGCTCGCCGGCATCCAGAAGCTGGTCACAGAGGCGCAGGCCTCGAGCTCCCGCGCGCAGCGGATCGCGGACCGAGCCGCCGGTTGGCTGTTCTGGTTCGCCCTCGGTTCCGCGGTGATCACTGCGTTCGCGTGGGCCCTGGCCGGCCGGCCCGATTCCGCCGTCGTTCGCACGATCACCGTGCTGGTCATCGCGTGTCCGCACGCCCTCGGTCTGGCGATTCCTCTGGTGGTGTCGATCTCCACAGAACGCGCCGCTCGTGGCGGGGTTCTGATCAAGGACCGGCTGGCGTTGGAGAGCATGCGCAAGATCGACACAGTGCTGTTCGACAAGACGGGCACCCTCACCAAGGGTGAACCCACCCTCACCGACGTCGCTCCCGTAGGCGATCACGATGCCGACGACGTTCTCGCCATCGCGGCGGCAGCCGAGGCTGACAGTGAGCACCCCCTCGCCAAAGCCATTGTGCGCGCCGCGCGCGACCGCGAGTTGACTCTCGCCGCCGCGAGCGGATTCTCCTCCTCACCCGCCGTCGGCGTAACGGCGACCATCCACGGCAGCGAGGTCCGCGTGGGCGGTCCCCGTCTGCTCGAGGAGGTGGGAGCAGACGAAATCGACGCGGTGGAGGCATGGCGCCGCGAGGGGGCGATCATCCTCCACGTCCTCCAGGGCGGCGCCGTGATCGGCGCGCTGAAACTGGCCGACGAAGTCCGCGCGGAGTCCCGCGATGCCGTCGATGCACTGCACGCGCTCGGCATCGAGGTCATGATGATCACCGGGGATGCCGAAGCCGTGGCCGATGCCGTGGGAGGCGCGCTCGGCGTGGACCGGGTTTTCGCCGGGGTCCGACCCGAAGACAAGTCCGCGAAGATCACCGAGCTGCAGGCGCAAGGAAAGAAGGTCGCGATGATCGGTGACGGCGTCAACGATGCACCCGCCCTTGCGCAAGCCGACGTCGGCATCGCGATCGGCGCGGGCACCGATGTCGCGATCGCATCCGCCGGAGTGATCCTTGCCAGCTCCGACCCGCGATCCGTACTGTCGGTCATCGAGCTGTCTCGCGCGAGCTATCGCAAGATGACGCAGAACCTCTGGTGGGCGGCCGGCTACAACCTCATTTCCGTTCCGCTCGCGGCCGGCATCCTCGCACCCATCGGCTTCGTGCTGCCGATGTCGGTCGGTGCGATCCTGATGTCGCTGTCCACGATTGTCGTCGCCCTCAATGCGCAGCTTCTCAGACGGCTGAACCTCACTCCCGAAGTCAGCACCCGGACGATCCTGGATCGCTAGAACCGAACCGTGCACACGGCGGGCTTCGGCGCCGTGCGACGATCAGGTTCAGGCTCGGCTCCGCCCGCCGGGCTCAGAGCTCACCCGGCTGCATGGCCTGCTTGTCGAAGTCCTCGATAGCCGAGCGGACCGGCGAGGTCGCCGCGCCCCGCTTCTTCGGTGCGTAGACGACCAGCGAGTGGAAGACGAACCGCACGAAGAACGCGACGACGAGCGTGATGGCGGTGGCGACGACGACCGAGATATGACTCGCGCTGACCATGAACGCGACGATCGGAATGCGGATGACCGCCTCGGCATTGTTGAACAGGAACGACTTGGCAAAACGCGATGAGACGCCGGATGCCTGCCCTCGCATATCTTGGAAGACGAACCGTTCGATCAGCAGGAAATTGGCGATGATCGTGACTTCGGCGGCGACGATCGCCGACGCGATGTAGCCCACACCCGCCTGCGTCAGCGCCCACACGATCAGCACGTTCGCTACGGCGCCGAGCCCGCCGACGACGGCGAACAGCGACATCTTGCCGAAGCGCAGCGCGGTCAGCTGCATGAGGAAGTGCAACCCCTGTCGCATCGACGCCTTCGACTCACCGGCGAAGCGGGGAGCGAACGCGAAGGGCACCTCGGCGACCCGCAGCGTCTTGCGGGCGAGGATCTCGAGCAGGATCTTGAACCCTCTCGGCTGCAGCCCGTCGAGATCGATCGTCGTGCGGTCGACCAGGAAAAACCCTGTCATCGGGTCGGTCGTTTCCTTGAGCCGGATCGGGAACATCGCCTTCGTGAGCGCGGTGGCTGCCTTCGACACGAACACGCGGCTCTTGTCGGCCAATCCCTTCGATGCGCCGCCCGCGGCATAGCGAGAGGCGACGACGACATCCACCTCACCCTGGCGGTGGCGGGCATACAGAGACGGGATGCTCTCGGGCGGATGCTGCAGATCCCCATCGATCACGACGCAGACGTCGGCCGCTGCCGCACGATAGCCCTCGAGCACCGCACCGCCGAGCCCGCCGAGCCCGTGCTCGCGATGGATGACGCGCACCGGGAGGGCAGCCGATGAGGCGACGGCGCGGATCACGGCGGGAGTGTCGTCGGTGCTGTCGTCGACGAAGATGATCTCCGCCTCGATATCGGCGACCGCTGCGGCGGTCCGGCGGACGAGCTCCGCGACATTCGGAGCCTCGTTGAACGTCGGCACGATGATCGACAGGTCGATGATGTCCCCCTGAGAATACGAGGTCGCCCGCCGTGTAGTGGTGACGAACCCGTCTATCGTCGCACGGCGACCTGTCGCTTCCCTTACGAATTTCACAGGTAAGGATCGCCCTCGCGATAGTGTCAGGCAGGGACTGCGAAGGGGCACGGCGTGAAGGCGACAAGGCGCGCGATGGCGAGGGTCACGCTGGCGGGCGTCGCGTTGTTCACACTGGCCCTGACCGGGTGTTCGAGCGCAGGCACTTCCGCACCCGCCGCAGAGGCCGAGACCACGGCCTCCGCGAGAACGCCGACGCCGCTGAGTGTCGTGGAGCAGCTTCTTGCGGACGCCGCCGACCCGACAGCGTGCGCCGTCTCGTTCGTCATCGACGGCGCGACCCTCGATCCTCAGTTGCAGACGCAGCACACCCTGTATCGGGTTCTGCCGATTCCCCGCGCGGAGGGGCGGGTGTTCGCAGGCTGGTATGCGAACGCAGACTCCGCGGCCGCGGCTTCCGCCAACGCGGCTGCGAACGCCGGAAGCCCCGCCACACGCGTCAACGGCTCCAAGCTCGTCTCCTGCAGCGCGCAGCAGACCACGCTCTACGGCGCGTGGACGACCGCTGACGCCGTCGCGACGGAGAACGCCCGCATTCCGATCCTCATGTACCACCAGTTCACGGCGAAAGCCGAGGGCGAGAGCGGCTGGTTGCGCGGCAACTACGCCTACATCGAGGACTACCGCGCGCAGATGCAGCACATCAGCGCCGGCGCGTTCTATCTGCCCACGTGGGACGAGCTCGACGCGTTCATCGACGGCGCGCTGTTCCTGCCCGACCACGCGGCGATCGTCACCGATGACGACGCCGATCCGACGTGGCTCACGATGGCCGCCCCCATCAACGAACAGCTGCAGGTGATGGCGACCTCGTTCGACATCACCGGGGATGGTGTCGCGGAGCAGAACCGGTTCATCCTGCCGCGCTCGCACACGCACACGATGCACACGGCCGGCGCCAGCGGCCAGGGGCAGATGGTCAACCTGACGCCGGCGGAGATCGCAGCGGACATGGAAGCCTCGGCCGCCGCGCTCGGCGGTGTCAAGGAAGTCGTGGCCTATCCCTACGGACACCACGACGAGCGGTCGAAAGAGGGCCTGCGCGCGGCGGGGTACGCGATGGCGCGCACGATCGAGCAGGGCTACGTCTCGGTCGGCACCGACAAGCTCGCCCTCCCCTGCATCCGCATCAATTTCGGGATGGACGTCGCCGATCTGATCGAACTCATCGGCGCAGCGCCAGAGTCGTGAAACAGGGGGACAATGGACGCATGACCCCTTCTGAGCCCACCATCACCATGTTCGGCGCCGACTGGTGCCGCGACTGCGTGCGCACCAAGGCGCAGCTCGACGCGCTCGGTGTCGCCTACACCTACGTAGACCTCGTCGCCGAGCCGGATGCCGCCGATGTCGCGCGCGAAATCTCGGGGCGCACGAATATCCCCGTCGTCGTATATCCCGATGCTTCGCACCACGTCGAGCCGTCCAACGCCGATGTCGAAGCGAAGCTGCGCGAGCTCGCGCTGATCTGACGTCGCGAGGCCCTCCGGCCGCCGGATCGAGACGGGGATCTGCCGGAGCGCGTACCCGGCACGGACGAACCGGCGGGGCCGCGCGTTCCGGCCGCGAGATCGCGTGCGCGGGCGTACTCAGCCCGCGGTCATCAGGAGTTTGTGCACGCACAGCCCAAACCCGGTAGCCGGCCGGATGACTCCGAGCCGGCTACGGGGGTGTATCCGTCTTCCGTCAGCGCCCGCGGCGCTGGCCGCCTCCGTTGGTGCGGACGACCGACCCGACCGTGAGCTTTCCGCCGCCGCTGTGCGAGGCGCGCCGGCCCGACGTGCGCGCATTGCCGGATGCCGCGGGCTGCTGCGTCGCACGATCCGAACCGTGCCCGCGGTCTGCGGACGGGCGACCCTGCGACTCGGCCGACCGAGCGCCCGCATCGCCGCGGCTCGGCTGTGCACCAGAGCGGCCCTGGCCCGAGCGGCCCTGCCCCGAGCGGCCCTGGCCGTCGGAGCGACTCGGCTCGTCGCGCGCCGTGCGCTTGCGCTGCGCGTTCGCACCCTGGCTGCGGCCGCCGCCACGGGGCTGCTCGACCCTGGGCTCGGGCTTGACGTAGGCGGCGACCTCGCCGACCAGCTGGGCGACCTCGGGCGAGGTGGCGCTGACGCGCGTGGGCGTCACGGTGATCGCGGCCTTTCGAAGCAGGTCCTTCACATCCTTCTCCTGACCGGGGAGAACGAGCGTGACGACCGACCCCTCGGCACCCGCACGCGCCGTGCGACCGGAGCGATGCAGGTACGCCTTGTGCTCGGTGGGCGGATCGACGTGGATGACCAGCTCGACGTCATCGACGTGCACACCGCGCGCAGCGACGTCGGTCGCGACCAGGACCTTCGCGGTGCCGGCCGAGAACGCCGCGAGGTTGCGATCACGCTGCGGCTGCGACAGGTTGCCGTGCAGATCGACCGAGGGGATGCCCTGCGACGTCAGCTGCTGGGCGAGCTTCTTGGCGTGGTGCTTGGTCCGCATGAAGAGGATGCGGCGGCCGGTGCCCGATGCGAGCGTGCGGACGAGCTCGTTCTTGGCCTCGATGCCCTCGACGTGGAACACGTGATGGGTCATGGCGGCCACCGGAGAGTTGGCCTCGTCGACCGAGTGCAAGACCTCGTTCTGCAGAAAACGGCTCACGAGCTTGTCGACACCGTTGTCCAGTGTCGCACTGAAGAGCATGCGCTGACCGTCGCGGGGCGTCTTGTCGAGAATGCGGGTGACCGACGGCAGGAAGCCCAGGTCGGCCATGTGGTCGGCCTCGTCGATGACCGTGATCTCCACGGCATCCAGCTTCGCGTAACCCTGTTTGATGAGGTCTTCGAGTCGGCCGGGGCAGGCCACGACGATGTCGACGCCCGCGTTGAGCGCCTGCACCTGACGCACCTGGCTGACGCCCCCGAAGATCGTGGTGGTCTTCAGTCCGTAAGCCGACGCCAGCGGCTCGAGCGTCGCGTTGATCTGGGTGGCCAGTTCACGCGTCGGCGCGAGGATGAGGCCGAGGACGCGGCCCTGACGACGAGCACCGCCGGCGAGCGCGCCGCCGAGGCGAGCAACCATCGGGAGCGCGAACGCGAGGGTCTTGCCCGATCCGGTCTTGCCGCGGCCGAGGACGTCGCGGCCGGCGAGGGTGTCGGGCAGGGTGTCGACCTGAATGGGGAAGGCCTCGGTCTTGCCGTCCTTCGCGAGGACGTCGAGCAGCGGGGCGGGCACGCCGAGCGTGCGGAAAGAAGTATCAGTCATGAGATGTTTCTGGGCGTGATCGCCCGGATCGGTGGCCTCTGCGCGGATGCGCACAGGGTCGCCGTACGAAGAATTTCAGCCGATCATCCGGGCGGAGCCGGGCGGCGAGGGAAGCGTTCTACGACGCAAGCGCGCCAGAATCTGCGCGGCAAGTGAGTTCAGCCTAGCAGGGCAGTCTGGATGCCGGCCGCGCCCCCGGCATCCGCTCCACCTGCGGCATCCGCTCCAC
>NZ_WOYQ01000043.1:0-11901 GCF_011620665.1 Microbacterium sp. | reverse complement strand
CGGCATCCGCTCCACCTGCGTGTCCCACTTTCGGTCGCTCGCAGACCCTCAGGTCGACACAATCTGGGACGCACCCCGCTCGAAGTGGGACACGGTGTGCGGAAATGGGGACGGACTGCGGGAGGAAGGGGACGCGGGGATGCTCAGGCGAAGCGGTCGGTGGCCGCGCGCAGCGCCGCGGCGATGCCCGGCTCGCTGGCGGAGTGACCGGCATCCGGAACCACGACGAAGTCCGCCTCGGGCCAGGCGCGGTGCAGCTCCCACGCCGTCATGATCGGCGTGCACACATCGTATCGGCCCTGAACGATGACTGCCGGGATGCCGCGGATCGCCGCGACATCCTCGATCAGCTGCCCGGGGCGCAGCCAGGCGTCGTGCATGAAGTAATGGTTCTCGATGCGCGCGAACGCGACCGCCGCCTCGGGCTCGGCCATCGCTGCGACGAGGTCCGGGTCAGGGCGAAGCGTCAGCGTCGATGCCTCCCACGTCGTCCACGCCACCCCGGCCGGTCGGTGCACGGCCGGATCGGGGTCGGTGAGCTGCCGGTGGTAAGCCTCGATCATGCGCGAGCGCTCGAGCACGGGGATCTGCGCGACGAAGTCCTCCCACAGATCGGGGAAGATCGCCGCCGCGCCCCCCTCGTAGAACCATTCGAGTTCGTGGCGGCGCAGCGTGAAGATTCCGCGCAGGACGAGCTCGGTCACCGCCGACGGATAGCTCTGCGCATAGGCGAGGGCGAGAGCCGAGCCCCAAGAGCCGCCGAACACCTGCCACCGCTCGATCCCGAGGTTCCGGCGCAGCAGTTCGATGTCGGCGACGAGGTGCCACGTCGTGTTGAAGCGCAGGTCGGCATCCGGTTCGCTCATGTGGGGCGTGGACTTGCCGCAGCCGCGTTGGTCGAACAAGACGATGCGGTAGACCTCCGGATCGAAGAAGCGGCGGTGCCATGGCGAAGTGCCCCCGCCCGGGCCGCCGTGAAGGAACACCACGGGCTTTCCCGAGGGGTTGCCGGACTGCTCCCAGTAGACGCGCTGACCGTCACCGACGAGGAGGAATCCGGTTTCGTAGGGCGCGATCTCGGGGTAGAGGATGCCGTCCAGATCAGCAACGGTCACAGCTTCCTCCCTGAGATGGCGAGGGCACCGCAGCCATCCCCGACGGGTCCGCGCCTCTTCGCGCCGCTGCCCCCCACGCCGGCAATATCGTTGTAAGTCATGCGCTCACCGTATCGCGCGACCCCGGCGCAGGCCCGGAACGGCGCCTTCTGAAGCTGATGAGGAGTCGAGGCAGGCTGTGAGGACCCGCCTCGGCACCAACGGGATTGGCTACCACCGGTGGGGCCACCAGCTGCGCCTTGACTCCCCAGCTGCGCCTCGACTCCCGCACAGTCTGCCCGGCGCAACCGTCCCCACACGACCGGGGGCCGGCACCCGGTCTGCCTTCACATCGCCCGATGGCAACCGGTCAGGTGGTCGTCGACCATACCGGCCGACTGCATCAGCGCATACATCGTCGTCGGACCGACGAAGCGGAACCCCGCCTTCCGAAGCGCTCTGCTCATGGCGTCCGACGCCGCCGTGGTCCCCGGCACCTCGGCGAGCAACGCCGGTCGGCGATGCGCGGGCGGTGCGAACGACCACATCCATGCGTCCAGCTCGCCCGGAGACATCTGCAGGAGGAGCTGGGCGTTGCCGATCGTCGCGAGGATCTTCGCGCGGTTGCGGATGATCCCGGCATCCGCCATCAGCCGTTCCACGTCGTCGTCGCCGAACGCCGAGACCGCCGCCGGCTCGAAGCCGGCGAACACCTCACGGAAGCGCGGACGCTTACGCAGGATCGTGATCCACGACAGTCCCGCCTGGAAGCCCTCAAGAGACATCTTCTCGAACAGCGCGCGGTCGCCGTGGAGCGGCCGGCCCCATTCCTCGTCGTGATAGCGGCGATACTCGGGGTCTCCACCCACCCATCCGCAGCGGGCGAGTCCGTCGGGTCCGATCCGCAGGTCGCTCACTCCGCCAGGCTAGCCGCGGCGTGCGACACGCGGACTCCGCAGATCGTCACCTTCTCCGCACCAGGCACCCGGGATCCTGCGGACTCGGCGCACAGCTGCGGACTTCATGCGGCGGCGACGACCGCCAGGACCGCCTCACCATAGGCTTCGCGCTTCTTCGCCCCGATGCCGGTGATGCCGTCGAGGTCTTCGAGCGACCGCGGGCGGACATCCGCGAGCGCCCGCAGCGTCGCATCGCCGAAGATGATGTACGCCGGCATCCCCTGCTCCTTCGCGACGCCCGCGCGCCACGCGCGGAGGGCTTCGAACAGGTCGCGATCCCCATCTGCGACATCGGCGGATGCCGGGGCCTTGCGCGCCCGCGGCGCTCCACCGCTGCGCCCGAGCACGTCGCGCCGCAACGGCACCGCCGTCTCACCGCGCAGTACGGCGGCCCCCTCTTCGCCGACGGCCAGGACGCCGTAGTCGCCCTGCGCCACGACGATGCCGCGCGCCAGCAGCTGCCGGATGACACTGCGCCAATCCTGATCGCTCAGATCCGCGCCGAGGCCGTAGGTGCTGAGCCCATCGTGGCCCTGCTGCCGGATGCGCTCGGTCGACGCGCCCCGCAGGATGTCGACGAGGTGCCCTGCACCGAATGCCTGATTGCGCTCGCGCTGCAGCCGGATGATCGTGGAGAGCAGCTTCTGCGCCGGGATGAGGCCGTCCCAGGTGTCGGCCGGGGTCAGACAGGTGTCGCAGTTGCCGCACGGATCGGAAGGCTGCCCGAAATAGCCGAGAAGGTTCTGGCGCCGGCAGGCGACCGTCTCGCACAGGGCGAGCATCGCATCGAGGTGCTGCCCCATCCGCAGCTTGTAGGCGCGATCGCCCGGCGACTGCTCGATCAGGCGCCGCTGCTGGACGACGTCGCCCAGGCCGTAGGCCATCCAGGCGACAGCGGGCTCGCCGTCGCGTCCCGCGCGGCCGGTCTCCTGGTAATAGCCCTCGACGGATTTCGGCAGGTCGATGTGCGCGACGAAGCGGACATCGGGCTTGTCGATGCCCATCCCGAAGGCGATCGTCGCCACCATCACGACGCCGTCCTCCCGCAGGAAGCGGTCCTGATTGCGCGCGCGGATGCCGGTATCCAGCCCCGCGTGGTAGGGAAGGGCGTCGATGCCCTGCGCGCGCAGGTGTTCCGCCGTCTGCTCGACCGACTTGCGGCTGAGCGCGTACACGATGCCGCACGCACCCACGCCCGCCGTGCGGATGAACTGCACGAGCTGCCGGCGCGGATCGACCTTCGGCTCGATGCGGTACTGGATGTTCGGCCGGTCGAAGCTTGCGACGAAGTGGCGGGCATCCGGCAGGCGGAGCCGTTCGGTCAACTCGGAGTGCGTCTCCCGCGTCGCCGTGGCGGTGAGCGCCATGCGCGGGACGCCCGGGAAGCGCTCGGCCACGTCGCCGAGCGCGAGATAGTCGGGGCGGAAGTCGTGGCCCCATTGGCTCACGCAGTGCGCTTCGTCGATCGCGATGACGCTCAGCCGGCCCTGCTGCAGCAGGCGGGTGGTGGCCGCTGAGCTGAGGCGCTCGGGCGCGACGTAGATCAGATCGAGCTCACCGGCGAGGTAGGCCCGCTCGATCCCCTCCCGCTCGGGGGCGGACTGCGTCGAGTTCAGGTACGCGGCACGCACGCCGTTGGCGATGAGCGCGGCGACCTGATCGTGCATGAGGGCGATCAGCGGGCTGATGACGAGCCCCGTGCCGGGGCGCACGAGCGCGGGCACCTGGTACGTGATCGACTTTCCGCCACCGGTCGGCATGAGCACGACCGCATCACCCCCGGCGATCACGTGCCGGACGATGTCGCCCTGATCGCCACGGAAGGCGTCGTAGCCGAAGACCTCTTTCAGCACCGTGACCGGATCCGCGCCGGTGTGCTCACGCCCGTCCAGCTGCAGGACGGATGCCGTGTGCGCCTCGACGGGGGTGTGGAGCGACGGTCGCGGGGTGTCTCCCTGAGCACGCACCGCGTGGGCGAGCGCGGCGCCATAGCCGTCGAACTCGGGCGGCGGCGGCGCGTCGTGGTCATCGGGCGGAGTCAGCCCGTCGACATCCCACGGCACATCGGCGTACGGATCGTCGTGGTCCGAGTGCCTGGCGCCGCGTTCACTCACCAGTCCAGGCTAACCGCGGCATCCGACACCCGCGTCCACCGCGAACACGCGCCTCAGCCCGGATCGATCGCGGGCAGGAAGCGAGTAGGTCCCGCCGCCGGTCGCGGTCAGAGGCGGACGACCTCGGTCACGCGCACGACGGCCGTGCCCTCGAGGACGGATGCCGCCAGATCCACCTCGGCGCGGATGCGCCAGTCGTGGTTTCCGTCGGGGTCGTCGAGGGTCTGCTCGACGCGCCAGCGGTCCGTCTCCTCCGTGATCTCGCACAAGTGCGGCGAGCGCGCCGGACCACCCGTCAGCAGCTCGTCGTGCTCGTCGTAGTAGGCGTCGAGCACGCCTGGCCAATCGACCGCCGGGTCGAGTTCCTCCAGCGCATCATCCGCCTGCAGCGCCGCGAGCTGCACCCGGCGGAACAGCTCGTTGCGCACGAGCACCCTGAATGCCCGCCGATTCGTGAGCACCGACGGCGGCGCGGGCGGAACGATGGGGGCATCTGGATCGACAGCCGGGTTCACGAGCGCCGACCACTCGTCCACGAGGCTCGAATCCACCTGGCGGACGAGCTCGCCGAGCCACTCGATGACATCCAGCAGCTCGTCGGTGCGCGCATCGGCCGGCACGGTCTGGCGGATCGCGCGGTAGGCGTCGCTGAGGTAGCGCAGGACCAGTCCCTCGCTACGAGCGAGTTGATAGAACGACACGAACTCGCCGAAGGACATCGCCCGCTCGAACATGTCGCGGACGACGGATTTCGGGCTCAGCTCGAAGTCGCGCACCCAGGGCTGGCTCGACGCGAACGTCTCGAACGCCTGCGCAAGGAGGGCGTCGAGCGGCTTGGGCCAGGTGACCTCCTCGAGCAGCGCCATGCGCTCGTCATACTCGATCCCGTCGCGCTTCATCGCGGCGACGGCCTCTCCCCGCGCCTTGTACTCCTGCTGAGCGAGAATCGCGCGGGGGTCATCGAGGGTCGCTTCGATGACACTGACGACATCGAGCGCATAGTGCCCGGTGCCGGTGCCGGTGCCGGTGCCGCGCGAAGCCCGCAGGATGTCGCCAGCTCCGCTGGATTCGGAGTCATCTCTGCGGAGTTCCTGACGTTCTGCGGCGGTGAGGTCGCTGTCCGGCGAGAGCAGCCCGATCGCGGCGAGCGCGAAGGGCGACAGAGGCTGGTTCAGGGCGAAGTTCGGCTGCAGGTCGACCGTGAGACGGATCCGGGGGGTGGATGCCCGGGACACCTCGACGATCCCAGCCACCACGAGTGTGCGGAAGATGGCGATCGCGCGTCGAGCGAGGGCAAACTGCCGCGTGCGGGGCTCGTGGTTGTCGAACACGAGCGAGCGGACATGACCGAAAACGTCTCCCCCGCGACCGATGACGTTGATGAGCATCGCGGCGGTGAGCTTCAGCTGCGGCGCGAGCGGCTCGGGCTGCGCCGCGACGAGCCGCTCGAACGATCCCTCGCCCCAGTTGACGACACCGGTGGGCGCCTTCTTGCGGACGATCTTCTTGCGCTTGGCAGGGTCATCGCCGGCTTTGGCCAGCGCGGCCGCGTTCTCGATCTCCCAGTCCGGCGCCATCACGACGACGTTGCCGTAGGGATCGTAGCCCGGCCGGCCGGCACGGCCCGCGACCTGCTGGAACTCGCGGGCGCTCAGCTGCCGCATCCTGGTGCCGTCGTACTTCGAGAGGGCGGTGATGAGCACCGTGCGAATCGGCACGTTGATCCCGACCCCGAGCGTGTCGGTGCCGCAGATCACCCGGAGCAGCCCGCGCTGGGCAAGGGTCTCGACCAGGCGGCGATAACGGGGCAGCATCCCCGCGTGGTGAACGCCGATCCCCGCTCTCACAAGACGCGACAGCGTCTTGCCGAAGCCGGTCGTGAAGCGGAAGTCGCCGATGGCTTCGGCGATGGCGTCGCGCTGCTCGCGCGTCGTGATCTTCACCGAGGCGAGGGCCTGAGCACGCTCGAGGGCCGCCGCCTGTGAGAAGTGCACGATGTAGACGGGCGCTTCGCCCCGCTCGAGCAGCGCTTCGAGGACCTCGTGCACGGGTCGGCGCTCGTAGGAGAAGTGCAGCGGCACGGGTCGGTCGACGCCGGTGATCTCGGCCACCGGACGATCCGTGCGACGCTCGAGGTCGGCGGCCAGATCGGTGACATCGCCGAGCGTGGCGGACATCAGCAGGAACTGCGCGCGCGGGAGCATCAGGAGCGGCACCTGCCACGCCCATCCCCGGTCGGGGTCGCCGTAGAAGTGGAACTCGTCCATGACGACCTGGTCGACGGCGGCATCCTCCCCCTGTCGCAGAGCCATGTTGGCGAGGATCTCGGCCGTGCAGCAGATGATCGCGGCATCCGGATTCACCGCCGAATCCCCCGTCACCATCCCGACGCTCCCGGCGCCGAAGATCTCCACCAGCGCGAAGAACTTCTCACTGACGAGAGCCTTGATCGGCGCCGTGTAGTACGAGCGTCCGCCCGCCGCCAGACACGCGGCGTGCGCGGCGATCGCCACCAGCGACTTCCCGGTGCCGGTCGGAGTCGACAGGATCACGTGGGCGCCCGAGACGAGTTCCATGATCGCTTCATCCTGCGCGGGGTACAGCGTGATGCCGCGCCCGGCGCTCCACCGCACGAACGCGTCATAGACCTCGTCGGCCGAGGATGCGGGTGACAGGCCCTCGGTCAGCGTCGGCGCGGTCATGACCCGAGTCTGCCACCCGCTGTGCACCCGCCCGCGCGACGGCTCAGTCGCGCCAGGACTTCGCCGCCAACACCCGGGCGGCGGCGGCTTCGACCTGCAGCGCGAAGGCCGGATCGGATTGCGCCCGGGCAAGCGCGGCGTCGTACATCGCCGGCAGCACGGACGGATCGGCCGACACGAGCACCAGGTCGACCCCGGCCTCGATCGCCCGCACCGCGCGATCGCCCGGCGGGATCGCCTGCACCTGCGCGGCAGCCGACAGATCGTCGGTCATGACGACCCCTGTGAACCCCACCTGCTCGCGCAGGAGCCCCGTCACGACCGCCGAAGAAAGCGCGGCCGGGCTCGCGCCGTCGATCCGCGAGTAGACCGCCGTGCTGATCATCACGACGCAGGGTCCGGCCGCAATGAGCCCCCGGTACGCAGCGACGTCGGGCGAATCGACGCCGATGACATCGTCGACGACGTTCGCGGCGGTGTCGGTGTTGGCGCTCACGCGCCCGAGCCCGGGAAAGTGCTTGAAGGTCGGAAGGATGCCGGCGGCCCTCATCCCGTCGGCGAACGCGCCCGCTGCGGTGCTGACGGTCCGCGCGTCATAGCCGTACTGGCGTCCGAGAGCGCCGATCGGCGGATTGTCGAACCGGGTGTCGTGGCTCGTGACGATGTCGGCGACGGGGGCGAGGTTCATGTCGACGCTCGCCGCGGCGAGCTGCTCGCCCCAGTGCCGCGCGTTCCGCTGCAGGACGGATGCCGGATCATCCGCCTGCCGGATCGCATACGGGATGTCATCGACCCCGGGGCCGCGGATCACCTGCACTTCTCCGCCTTCCTGATCGGTCGCGACCCACAGCGGGATTCCCCCGGTCGTCTGCGGCGCGACGAGGGCGCTGAACTGTGCGACGACAGGAGCCACGGCACCGGCCCCGCCGCGCGTGCGCCCATGCAGGAAGATACTGCCGACGTGTCGATCCGACACGGCCGAAAGGGTCTCCGGCATCGCGGAAGTCACGCCCGTGCCGACCATGAAGAGCTGTCCGACCTCCTGCTCGAGGGTCAGCGCTGAGACGGGATCCGGAGTCGGCGTCGGGGTCCGAGCCGAGGTCGGCGCGTGGGACGCGGTCGGCGACGGAGCGGGCGCCGCGGAGGTGCACCCGGACAGTGCGAGCACGCCGACCGCGAGAACCGCCCACGTGTGTCGCATGCGGCCATCCTCTCGGTTCGGGCCGTTCGGCGCCACCACCGGCCCGCTCTCTGGCGGAACACCGTGGACCGCGCCTACGTTGGACCCGAAGAAGACTCCACCCCTCAAAGGAGACAGCCATGAGCGAACCCACGCCGATCGTCGTCCGCAATGACGACAAGAATCGCTATGAGATCCACCTCGACGACACCGTCGCCGGTTTCACGGAGTTCGAGGCGGACGACCACGGGCGTCTCGCCTTCCCGCACACCGAAGTCGACCCGGCGTTCGGCGGCCGCGGGCTCGGTGGGACGCTCGTCGGGCAGGCGATGGCCGATGTCGCCGCCCGCGGAGAAACCGTCGTACCGGTCTGCCCGTTCGTCGTGAAGTACCTGCACTCGACGGAGGTGCCGGGACTCGACATCGCCTGGCGGCCGACGGCCGACGAGGCCGGAAGCAACCAGGTGGATTCTCCGGACGCGTGACCGCAGGGCCTATTTGTCACGGCCGGGCCCTCGGGGCGCGCCGGTAGGGTGAGCCTGTGACCCGAAGCACACTCCTGCCGACGCGCGTTCTTCTCGTATGCGCGGCGATCGGTGTCGCGACGGGGATGGTGGGCGGGGTCGCAGGGGCCGTGACGCCCCTGGTGCTGGTCGGCGCGCCGTTCGCATACGGCCTCGTCCTCGGCGCACACGTGCTGCCGGGCATCGTCGCCCAGGAGGTCTTGCGTCGACCGCTGGTCGCCCTGATCGCACACCTGATGGCGGCACTCGTCGCGAGCGCGTTCAACCCCGCGTGGATCTTTCGCTTCCTCGGGACGGCACTGCTGTTCGGCGCGATCCAGGAGGGTGTCGCCGCGCTGACGCGCTACCGGGTGTGGGGCCCCTGGCGCTTCTTCGTCTCAGCGGTGATCATCGGCGTTCTCGTCGCGGTCGCCGTCTTCTTCGCCGCCGATCTGGGCGCACTCGCGCCCTGGGCGCAAGTCGCGTATCTCGCGATCTCGGTTCTCGGTCCGATCGCCTGGACCGCCCTCGGGCTCGGCATCGGTGCGTCCCTGCGTCGCGCCGGGGTCGCCCGGGCGTAAGCGATACGCCGAGCGAAGTTAGGGCAGGCTAAGTTGGGGAAGTGATATCCGCGCCCGTGCCACTGCTGCGCGTCGAAGATCTCGGCATCCGTCACGACGGAGCTGCCGTCGCGGCACCGTCCTCGGCGACGTTCGAGATCGCCCGAGGCGAGGTCGTGCTGCTCCTCGGCCCGAGCGGAGCCGGCAAGTCCACGCTCGCGCTCTCCCTGAACGGCCTCATCCCGCACGCCGTGCCCGCCGAGATGACGGGCACGGTCACCGTCGCGGGCAGCGACACCGCGTCCACGCCGGTGGCTGAGCTCAGCACGCAGGTGGCCATGGTCTTCCAGGACCCCGATGCCCAGCTGGTGACCGGCACGCTGCTGGACGAGGTCGCGTTCGGTCCGGAGAATCTGCGGCTCCCCCTCGAGGAGGTGCTCGCCCGCACGGAGGTCGCGCTGCGCCGTGTCGGCCTGTGGGAGCGCCGCCACGACAACCCCGATCGCCTGAGCGGCGGCGGACGTCAGCGCCTCGCGATCGCGTGCGCGCTCGCCATGGGATCGCCGCTGCTGGTGCTCGACGAGCCCACGGCGAACCTCGACCCCCAGGGGATCGAGGAGGTCTACGCCGCGCTGGGCGAACTGGTGGCAGCGGGCGATCGTGCGATCCTGCTGGTGGAGCACAACCTCGACGCCGCGATCGCGATCACCGACCGGGTCGTGGTGCTCGATCACGCCGGACGCACGATCGCCGACGGCACTGTGGATGCCGTGCTCCGCGCGCGCGCGGCGGAGCTCGATGCCATCGGAGTGTGGCTGCCCGTCGCGACCCTTGCGGCTCTGCGGCTCAGGGAAGCCGGATGGAACCTCGACCCGCTGCCGCTCGATCCCCTAGAACTGCGGACGGCGCTCGACGCCGTCGAAGCCCCGGCATCCGCCGCCGATTCTGCAGAGCGCTCCCCCGGAGTGCATTCGTCCTCTCCGAGAAATCCCGCGCAGATCGAGGTGCGTGACCTCACCGTTCGCCGCGGTGCGGCCGAGGTGCTCCACGGTGTGGATCTGACCGTGCACGCGGGGGACTTCATCGCGATCGTCGGCGCGAACGGCGCGGGCAAGACCACACTGCTGCAAGCGATCGCCGGAGTCGTCCCGCCGCCGCGCGGCCACGTGCTGGTCAACGGGCGCGACGTCGCGCGCACGGACCTCCGCACCCTGTCGAGGCAGATCGGCTTCGTGTTCCAGAACCCCGAGCACCAGTTCATCGCGCAGACCGTCTTCGATGAGCTGGCGCACGGGTTGCGACGGCAGAAGCTCGACGAACCCGCCGTGCGCACCCGGACCGAGCAGATGCTCGAGCGCTTCGGCCTGCACGAGAAGGCGGACACGCACCCCTTTCTGCTCTCCGGAGGACAGAAGCGCCGCCTCTCGGTCGCCACGGCACTGGTCACGGGAGCCCCGGTATTGGCGCTCGATGAACCCACGTTCGGCCAGGACCGAGCGCGCGCGGACGAACTCATGCACCTGCTGCGCGAGCTGAGCGAGGCCGGCACGACAATCCTCGTCGTCACGCACGACATGCAGTTGGTCACCGAGTATGCGCACCGCACGATCGTCGTGAGCAGCGGACGCGTCGTAGCCGACGCGGCGACCGCCGCGATCTTCGACGATGACACCCTGCTGCGTTCGGCGGGGCTCCGCCGACCTCCCCTGCGGCGCGCGTTCGCGGATCTGCGGCATCCCGCGCTCTCTTCGGTGACACGGCTGGCCGATCTGCCGCGCCCCCTGGACCCGAGCAGGACCGCTTCGTGAGCGACGCGACGATCGATCCGTGGGTCGCGGCGCCACCGTCCCGGAGATTCCTCTACGGCCTGAACCCGCTCGCGAAGCTCGCCGCGCCCGTTCCGGCGATGGCGTTGCTGGTCTTTTCACGCGACCTCGCCACTCCGCTCACCTTCATCGCTCTGGCCTATCTCGTGGCGCTGATCGGAGCGCAACCGACCGCGCGGGCCATGTTGCTGCTGTTCGTGGTGCTGCCATTCGCGGCGACGTTCGTGGGGCTGGGCATGACGCTGTGGGCCGACGCTTCCCGCGTGGACACCTCTGTCGCCGTGCTCACCATCGGCGGCTGGACCCTCTACGGCGGCGCCGTCGAGATCGGAATGGCGACCGGCGTGCGACTCGCCGCGATCATCGCGCTGGGGCTGATGGCGGGGCTCACCACCACGGGCCCCGACCTCGTGCGTGCGGCCGTGCAGCACCTGCGGGTGCCCTACCGCTTCGGCTACACGGCGCTGGCTGCGTTCCGCTTCGTCCCACGGTTCGGATACGAGCTCGAGGTGATCCGCCAAGCCCACCGCGTGCGCGGCGCGCACGACGGGCGCGGACCCCTCGCCGCGCTTGCACGATGGTGGGGATACATCGTGCCGCTGCTGGCCGGTTCCATCCGGCATGCCGAGCGGGTCGCGCTGGCGATGGATGCCCGGGCCTTCGGCGCCGCCCCGGAGCGCACCGAGCGCCACCTGGTCCCCTGGCGCAGGCGGGACACCGTCTTCGTCGTGGCCTTCTGGGCGGTGTCGGCCGGCATCCTCATCTTCTTCTTTCCCTGGACCCTCCGCTGAACCCCCACCCGGCACACTCAACTCCGCAGAGTGTCGCCTTCCGCGCACCGAGCACCGCAGATCCTGCGAAGTTGACGCGCGTCTGCGGAGGTGAGTCGGCCTGAGACACCGGCGCTCACGCCGGCGGTCAGCCCCGTCCGGTCAGCGCTTGCCGACGATTTGGCGCGAGACG
>NZ_WOYQ01000049.1 GCF_011620665.1 Microbacterium sp. | reverse complement strand
GGCGTCCGATCAGCGCGCGAGACTCGGCTTCGCCTGCTCCTCCTGCGGGCAGGCTTACCGGAACCCGAGGTCGCGTGGAACCTGTTCGACTCGCGTGGTATCTTCGTCGCCGAACTCGACCTCGTATACCCGCGTTACCGTGTCGCGGTCGAGTATGACGGTCGCGTGCACGCCGAGGACGAGCGGCAGTTCGCGCGTGACGCGGACCGATGGTCGGCGATTCGGGCGCAAGGCTGGGATCATGAGCGCATCCTCAGCCATCACCTGGCTGATGACGGCCGGCCCGCGATCGCACTCGCACGGGAGGCGCTGCGACGCGCGGGGTGGACGCCTGGACGCTGAAGTGGTGGACAGCGTCGGCGAAGAACCTCGGCGGGGATGTATGTCCCACTTTCGGCGGGGATGCATGTCCCACTTTCAGTCGCTTCAGCACTCCGTGGGCGGCCGAAAGTGGGACGACCCGCGCCGAAACTGGGACGACCCGCGCCGAAACTGGGACGACTCGCGGGGGGCTGCGGCTCCGGTGTCCGCCTCAGTCGGCGAGGTTCAGCACGTCCAGCAGCCAGGCGAGCTCGAAGGCGCGCTGATGCCAGGCGTTGTAGCGACCGCTGACGCCGCCGTGGCCGGCGACCATCTCGCACTTCAGGAGCGCGTCTGCGCCGACCGACCGCAGCCGCGCGACCCATTTGGCCGGCTCGACGTAGTACACGCGGGTGTCGTTGAGCGAGGTCATCGCCAGGATGCGGGGATACTCCACTCCCGGCCGCACGTTCTCATACGGCGTGTAGCTCTTCATGTAGGCGTAGACGTCGGGGTCGTGCAGCGGGTCGCCCCATTCATCCCACTCGATCACGGTCAGCGGCAGCGAGGGGTCGAGGATCGTGGTCAGCGCGTCGACGAAGGGCACGTCTGCGAGGATGCCGGCGAACAGCTCCGGTGCGAGGTTCGCGATGGCGCCCATCAGCAGCCCACCCGCTGAGCCACCCTCGGCGACCATCTGCGCGGGGGTCGTGAAGCCGTCATCCACCAGCATCTGCGCGCACGCGACGAAATCCGTGAAAGTGTTGCGCTTGCGCCCGAGTTTGCCCTCCTCGTACCAGCGCCGGCCCATCTCCCCGCCTCCGCGGACATGCGCGATCGCGAACACCACACCTCGGTCGAGCATCGACAGCCGCGCAACCGAGAAGCCCGGCTCGATCGAGTGCTCATACGAGCCGTAGCCGTACAGGTGAAGCGGACGGGGAGCGTCGCCGGGCGTGCCGAACGAGGTCTTCCAGACGAGCGAGATGGGCACACGCACGCCGTCGGATGCCGTAGCCCACGCGCGCGTCTGCGCGTAGTCGGCGGGGTCGTAGCCGCCCAGCACCGGCTGGCGCTTGCGCAGGAGCAGCTCGCCCGTGGCGACCGCATAGTCGTACACCGTGCCCGGCGTCACGAACGAGCCGTAGCCGAGCCGCAGGACCGGCGGAGCCCACTCCGGATTGTCGGCGGCGCCGGCGGAATACAGCTCCTCGGCGAAGTCGAGTTCATCGACGCGTCCGCTCGCGTAATCGAGCATCCCCACGCGCGCGAGTCCGTCACGCCGGTAAGAAACGACACCCCAATCCCGGAAGGCCGAGACGTCCAGCAGCCTGCGTCCGGGTTCGTGAGCGAGCACGACGTCGCGTGCGCCGCCGGGGTCGGCAGCCGGCACCCGGACCAGCTCGAAGTCGAGTGCATCATCGTTGTGCAGGATGTAGAGGACGTCTTCGCCCTCGACGACCGCGTGCGTCGCGGAATACTCGACTCCCTCGCGGCGCGGCCAGATCGTGCGCGGTGTGCTGAGGAGGTCTGCGGAATCGACGAGGTACTCCTCCGACGTGATCGACGAGCCCACCTCGATCACGAGGTAGCGCCGGCTGCGCGTGAATCCCGCGCCGACCCAGTAGCGCTCATCGGGCTCGTGGAACAGCCTCGCGTCCTCGGATGCCGCCGTTCCGATTTCGTGCAGCCACACCGTATCGGGGCGCCAGGCCTCGTCGACCGTGGTATAGACGACGAAGCCTCCGTCGGGGGAGAACACGGCGCCTGAGGAGGTCTGTTCGATGACATCGGGCAGGTCCTCACCGGTGGTGAGGTCACGCATGCGCAGCGTGTACCGCTCGTCGCCCTCGCTGTCGACGCCGTAGAGCAGGAGGGCGCCGTCGGCGGACACGTCGAAGCTGCCGAGTGAGAAGAACTCCAGCCCTTCGGCTTCGACGTTGCCATCCAGAAGAACCTGTTCGCCGGGCACGTCGATCCCGGGCGAGAGCTCCGGCGGCGTCCAGTCGCTGTGATCGGCCAGCGGCGCGCGACAGTGGATGCCGTACTGCTGCCCCTCGACGGAGCGCCCGTAGTACCACCAAGCGCCCTCCCGAGTCGGCACCGACAGGTCGGTTTCGAGTGTGCGTGACTTGATCTCCCGGAAGATGCGGCCCCTCAGCGGTGCCAGGGCCGCCGTCCGGGCGTCGGTGTACGCGTTTTCCGCGTTGAGGTAGTCGATCACCTCGGGATCGTCTTTCGCGCGCAGCCATTCGTAGTCGTCGACGACCTCATCGCCGTGATGGATCCGAGTGATCGGGCGGGCGGGAGCGACGGGCGGCGGGGTCGTGGTCACTCTGCAACGGTAGCCGACACTCTCACGGCGGTCTTCGTCTCGCGGCGGATCGATCCGGTGCCGTGGGCCGAGCGCCCGGGGAGGGTTCTAGGCTGTCAGCATGGTCGCCACGCTCCCTGAAGTCGTGCAGTTCGGCCGTTATGCACCTGCCAGGCGCACGATCGTCCACATCTCCGACACGCACCTGCTCGGCGGCGGACGCCTCCTCGGCGACCGCTATGACACCGCCGCGAACCTGTCACGCGCACTCGCCGCGGTCGAACGGCTCGGCATCCGGCCCGATGCGATCGTCTTCACGGGGGATCTGACCGACCTCGGCGAGCCTGGTGCCTATAAGGCGTTGCGCGGCGCCGTCGAGCCCGTGGCGGCGCGGCTGGGAGCACCCGTCGTGTGGGTCGCGGGAAATCACGATGAGCGGCCGGCGCTGCGGGAGGGACTGCTCGACGCCGCTCCGACGCAGGAGCCGGTGAACGGAGTGTGGGATCTCGGTGGTCTGCGCCTGGTCGCGCTGGACTCGACGGTCCCCGGTTGGCACCACGGTGACCTCGACGCGGCACAGCTCGACTGGCTCCGGACGATCCTTGCGGAGCCGGCACCGCTCGGGACCATCATCGCGCTGCACCATCCGCCGTTGCCGAGCCACCTCCCGGTCTTCGACATCCTCGAATTGCGGCACCAGGACGATTTCGCCGCGGCGATCGCGGGCAGCGATGTTCGCGGCATCCTTGCCGGGCACCTGCACTACTCCACGACCGGCACATTCGCCGGTATCCCGGTGAGTGTCGCCTCGGCGACGTGTTACACGATGAACCTGCAGCGACCTCCGGCGGAGGTCAACGGCATGGATGCCGGGCAGTCCTTCCACCTCGTCCATGTCTACGATGAGACCATCACGCATGCCGTCGTCCCCGTCGCCGAGGCGCCGACCGCTGACTTCTTCTCGAGCGAATGGCTCGCGAAGATGGCGGCGCTCAGCCCGGAGGAGCGGCTCGAGACGTTCTCGCGCAAGCGCATGTGACGGCGACGAGGAGACCACACGCTCATGAAGACGATCACTCTCGGCTCGATGACGCCCAGCCCGCTCGAAGTCAGTCGACTCGGGCTCGGCCTGATGGGCATCAGCGCCTTCTACACGGGCGCGGGCGCCGATGATGCGGGAGGTGCCCGAACGATTCTGGGCGCGCTCGACCGCGGCGTCACCTTCCTCGACACGGCGGAGATCTACGGTCCCTACGCGAACGAAGAGCTGCTCGGCCGCACTCTCGAACAATCCGGACGTCGAGATGAAGCCATCATCGCGACGAAGTTCGGCACCATCCGTCATATCGAGGGTGACGTTCCGGGCCTCGACGGGTCTCCGGCCAACGTGCGGCTCGCAGTGGAGGGCTCGTTGCGGCGCCTGCGCACCGACCGCATCGACATCTACTATCAGCACCGAATGGACCCGGGGACACCCATCGAAGAAACTGTCGGCGCGCTCGCCGAGCTGGTCGCGGAGGGCAAGATCCGCGGTTACGGACTTTCCGAGGCATCCGTTGCCACGGTCCGCCGCGCTCATGCCGTCCACCCCGTGACGGCCGTGCAGACCGAGTACTCGCTGTGGTCGCGCGATCCCGAGCGCGAGCTGCTGCCGGCGCTGCGGGAGCTCGGCATCGGCTTCGTTCCGTACTCGCCGCTCGGGCGCGGGTTCCTCACCGGCGCAATCCGCTCGGTCGACTCCCTCGATGAGAAGGACTTCCGTCGTGCGAACCCGCGGTTCGCCGCGGGAGCCCTGGATGCCAATCTCGCGCTCGTCGACAGGATCGAAAGGATCGCCGTGGATGCGGGCGGCACGCCCGCCCAGGTGGCTCTCGCCTGGCTGCTCGCGCAGGGGGACGACATCGCCCCGATCCCGGGCACGCGCAAGCTCGAGCGGCTGGAGGAGAACATCGGCGCGGACGTCCTCGTCCTCACCGACGCACACCTTGACGCACTCGGAGCAATCGGCGCGCCGGTGGGCGAACGCTACGCCGACATGTCTCCGTTGAACCGCTGAGCGCGTCCGCCTCGGTGCCGTGCGGACACCGCGCGACTAGGCTCGAAGGCACACCTCCGCAGACGTGACCCACAAGGACACCACCATGGCACTGGATGCAGCGACGCGCACCGAAACTGATTCGCTCGGCTCCCTCGAGATCCCTGCCGATGCCTACTGGGGCATCCACACGGCGCGGGCGCTCGAGAATTTTCCCATTTCGATGCGGCCGATCTCGGTGTATCGGGACCTCGTGAACGGCCTCGCGATGGTCAAGCAGGCATCCGCTCGCGCCAATGCCGAGATCGGTGTTCTCGACGTCGAGAAGGCCGACCTCATCGACCGCGCGGCGCAGCGCGTGATCGACGGTGAGTTCCACGATCAGTTCGTCGTCGGGGTCGTCCAGGGCGGCGCGGGCACCTCGACCAATATGAACGCGAACGAGGTCATCACCAACATCGCGCTCGAGATGGCGGGTCGCGCCAAGGGCGACTACGCGTTCCTCTCGCCGATCGACCACACCAACCGCTCGCAGTCCACCAACGATGTCTACCCGACGGCCGTGAAGGTCGGACTCAGTCTCGACCTCAAGTCGCTTCTCGAGGAGCTCGATCTGCTGCGGCAGTCCTTCCTGTCGAAGGCGATGGAGTTCCATGACATCCTCAAGATCGGCCGCACTCAGTTGCAGGATGCCGTGCCCATGACCCTTGGTCAGGAGTTCCACGGATTCGCGACGACGCTCGGGTACGACCACCAGCGCCTCACCGAGAACGCGAACCTCCTCTTCGAGATCAACATGGGCGCAACCGCGATCGGCACCGGAATCACCACCCATCCCGATTACGCCGCGGCGGTGCTGGGCCACCTTCGCGAGATCACGGGACTCGACCTCGCCACGGCCGACGACCTCGTCGAGGCCACGAGCGACACCGGCTCGTTCATGTCCTTCTCATCGACGCTCAAACGCAACGCGATCAAGCTGTCGAAGATCGCCAACGACTTGAGGCTGCTCTCGAGCGGACCGCAGGCGGGCTTGGGCGAGATCAATCTGCCCGCGCGCCAAGCGGGATCGAGCATCATGCCCGGCAAGGTCAATCCCGTCGTGCCCGAGGTCGTCAATCAGGTCGCCTTCGCCGTGGCCGGATCCGATCTGACCGTCACGATGGCCGCGGAGGCCGGCCAGCTGCAGCTCAACGCGTTCGAGCCGATCATCGCGCACTCCATCTTCCAGTCGATCACGTGGATGCGGCGCGCCATGCGGACCTTCCGCGTCAACTGTGTCGACGGGATCACCGCGAACCGCGAACGGCTCGGCGCGATGGTGGGCTCGTCGGTGGGAGTCGTGACGGCGCTCACGCCATTCATCGGGTACGCGGCATCGGCAGCCCTCGCCAAGACGGCGCTTCTCACCCATCGGAGCGTGGGCGACCTCGTCGTCGAGGCCGGGCTGATGTCGCGCGAAGACGTCGACAAGCAGCTCTCCCCGGCGCGATTGTCCGGACTCGAGGCGATCACCCGGGCGATCCCGGTCATCCAGCCCGCAGAGAACCTGGTCGAGGGGTGATGGCGCGGCCCCTGGTGTCGGGGTCGCATTGCCGCTAGCGTCGGAGGGCGGCGCGATGAGCGCCCGCCCATGGACACGGAGGCCTCAATGACCGACTCGAACGCCCCGGCGCCCGGCGCGCAACCACCGGTGGAACCGCCCGTCTACACGGCGCCGATCGCGGACCCCGCGTACGCGCCGCCCGCACCACCCGCACCACCCGCACCACCCGCACCACCCGCACCACCCGCACCACCCTACGGCGAACACGCCGCGCCCCAGTCTCCCGACAGCGCCTACGCGGCGGCTTCCGCGTATCCCGCCGGCTACCCGGAGCCTCCCGCACCGGGCCGAACCCTGGGAATCGTCGCGCTCATCCTCGCGATCATCCCGATCGGCCTGCAGATCGTCGGCTTGATCCTGGGAATCGTCGCGCTCGTTCAGAGCCGCAAGGCCGGTCGGAAGAACGGCGTCGCGCTGGCTGCCATCATCGTCAGTGCCGTCTTGATCGTGCTCGGCGTCATAGCGGCGATCGCGGCGTTCGCCTGGTTGGCCACGCAGGGGTCCGACATCGTCAGCCAGGTCGCGGAGTGTCAGATGGATCCGTCCGGCTCGGTCGTATTCAACGGCGTGACCATCAGCTGCCGACAGCTCTTGGAGCAGTCGAATCCCTGAGGAATCCGGGGGTCAGCGGCGCCGTCAGCCGATGATGCGGCAGTGGGTCGTGAGGCTGCCGACACCATCGACACCGACGGTGACGGTGGAACGATCCCGCAAGAATATCTGGGGCTCCCGGGAGTAGCCCGCGCCGCCCGGGCTCCCCGTCGAGATGAGGGTGCCGGGGAGCATCGTCGCCGAGCGCGACAGGTGCGAGATGAGGGTGGCCACCGAGCGGACCATCTGTCCGGTAGATGCATCCTGGACCGTCTGCCCGTCCACCACCGCCCAGATGTGCAGGTCCTGCGGGTCGCTGATCTCGTCTGCGGTCACGACGACCGGTCCGTTCGGCGTGAACCCGTCGAAGGATTTGCAGCGCGACCACTGGGCCTCAGAGAACTGGATGTCCCGCGCTGTGATGTCGTTGACGACGGTGTATCCCCAGACGTGCGACAGCGCGTCCGCCTCACTGACGTCCTTGGCTGCACGCCCCATGACCACCCCGAGCTCCGCCTCGTAGTCGACCGATTCGCTGAGCGTCCGCGGCCACGACGTGGTGTCTTCGTGCGCGGCCAATGATCCCGGCCAGAGGGTGAACACCGTCGGGGCGGAGTCGGTCTTGAGTCCCAGTTCGTCGGAGTGCGCTGCGTAGTTGAGCCCGATCGCCAGAACCACGGGCGGTGCGTCGACAGCGGGGCCGAACTGGAGACCCTCCAGCGGAATGCCGGCGGCATCCCGGGCGGCGTTTTCGACGCGTCGGCGCAACTCGTCGCCGCCGTCGATGAGTTGCTGCAGTCGGCGCGGAGCGCCCTCGAAGAGGGGAGCGACGGCGATGACCTCGGTGCCCCGCACCACCACCAGCTGGTGATCGGGGTCTCCGGGCACGATCACATGAGCCACACGCATCCCGCCAGACTACGCGAGCGGGCGCGGGGGCTCAGCGAGCACCTGACCTGCTCAATGACTCAGCGCCCGGTGCCGCGGCGATGCCTGCGTGTCTCCCGGGCGCTGAGTTGACCTGAACTCATTGTGTGCGCGCGATGTGGACCCTGTCAAGGGCGCCCGGACCGGATGCTCCGTGCTTGGATGGACGTATGACTGATGACCGCACCAAGCCCGAATTCGACGCTCCCGACGGGCCTGCACCCGCGGAGCTCGTCATCCGAGACCTGATCCTCGGCGACGGCGCCGAGGCTCAGCCCGGCGACACCGTCACTGTCCACTACGCCGGCGTCGAGTACGACTCCGGCGAGGAGTTCGATTCGTCGTGGGGACGCGGGGAATCCATTCGGTTCCCGCTGCGCGGACTCATCCAGGGTTGGCAGGACGGCATTCCGGGGATGAAGGCCGGCGGACGTCGCGAACTCGTCATCCCCCCGCACCTGGCCTACGGCCCAGCTGGTGGACACTTCCTCGGAGGAAAGACACTGATCTTCATCATCGACCTGATTCAGGTCGGCTGACCCGTTCCATCACTTCTCGGCCTGCCTGCGTTCCTCGCACGTTCTCGAGAATGTTTCCATTCGCGGGAATAGAAGGTGTGGCTCGGCGTTGGACACCTGCAGTACTTTCCCGTCACTTTCCGAAAGGGCAACCATGACCGACACCACCCTCCTCGAGATCCCCGGCTACAAGGCGGGCACGTGGGTGCTCGACCCCAGTCACAGCGAGGTAACGTTCACCGTTCGTCACATGATGATCTCGAAGGTGCGCGGTGTCTTCGGTGTCAAGAGCGCCACGATCGTCGCGCCCGAGAACCCGCTCGAGGCCTCGGCGACCGGGTCGGTCGACGTCGCGTCGGTTGACACCAAGGACGAGGGTCGTGATGCTCACTTGCGTTCTGCGGACTTCTTCGACGCCGAGAACTTCCCGACGCTCGACTTCGTCTCCACCGGTGTTCGCGCCAAGGGTGGCGACTTCCTCGTCGACGGTGACCTGACGATTCGCGGGATCACGAATCCCGTGACCTTCGAGGTGGAGTTCGGCGGGTTCGGTACCGACCCGTGGGGCAACTACAAGGCCGGCGGGACCGCCAAGACGGTCATCAACCGCGAGGACTTCGGCCTCGTCTGGAACGCTGCGCTGGAGACGGGTGGCGTTCTCGTCGGCAAGGACGTCACGATCACACTCGACGTGCAGGCTGCGCTCCAGGCCTGAGCTGACGCGACGTGCAGGGGCGGATGCTGCGGCATCCGGCCCTGCACGTCGCTCCGGGCATTGCTCGACCTTCGAGGCTGGTAGGATCTTGAGGTTGCCGTTGGATCGGCCGCGGATAAAGAGAGCCCCCACATCAGGTGTCGGGCGCCGCGCAACGAAGAGGAAGGGGATCACCTATGGCACTGGAAGCAGACGTCAAGAAGGCGATCATCGAACAGTACGCGACGCACCCCGGTGACACCGGATCCCCCGAGGTGCAGGTCGCGATGCTGACGCAGCGCATCAAGGACCTCACCGAGCACCTCAAGGAGCACAAGCACGACCACCACTCGCGTCGTGGACTGTTCCTGCTCGTCGGTCAGCGCCGCCGCCTGCTGGGATACCTGCAGGACGTCGACATCAACCGGTACCGCTCGCTCATCGAGCGCCTCGGTCTTCGTCGCTGAGAGCATCGCTGCCAGCGTTCCATCGCGCAGAACATTCTTGGGAAGGGCCGTCCACGGTGTGGGCGGCCCCTCGCTTTCCCTGGAGAGGATGACTTGCGTGGAGACCGTACTGCGCCTTCGTCTCACCAGAGCGAATCCGGATGCGGTTCAGTGGCGAGCAGCGACCAGGTCGGCGTGGTGGATTGCCGCCACATCGGGGTGTGCGCGCAGACGGGACTTCAGGGCGTTCTCGCCGTAGAGCGTGTGGATCGGGTTCGCCGGGTCGCGTGTGACTCCGCGGGCTTGTGCCGCGAGGTCGGCGGGGAGCGCGATCTGGGGCAGACGCGCATCGAGCGCCGGGTTGAAGAAGAACGGAATCGAGATCCGGTCATCCGGATATCTCGGCGCCACGACGCGGTGGTTGGTTGCAAGGAGGTAGCCGCCGGTTGCGTGCTCGAGCATCTCTCCGATGTTGACGATGAAGGCGCCGGGCACCGGGGGCGCGTCTAACCACTGGCCGCCGCGCTGCACCTGCAGGCCCTCTTTGCCCGGCTCGACCCAGAGCAGAGTGATCACGCCGGAGTCCTTGTGAGCGCCGACCCCCTGCTGAGTCTCAGAAGCATCCGTACCGGGGTAGCGGATGATCTTCAGGAGTGTCGAGGGCTCACCGAAATGGCGATCGAAGTAGCTCTCTTCTGCGCCCAGAGCGAGCGCCCATGCGCGCAGCAGCGCGCGGGCGACACCGGCGAGGTGGTCCTGCCACGCAGTCGCGACCTCCCGCAGCCCGGGCTGGGCTGCGGGCCACAGATTCGGGCCGATCAGGCGCGTGAAGTCGGGGGCACCGGCATCCGTCACTGCTTCCTGCTCCGGACCGATATCGATTTGCTCGCGCCAGTCCACCCTGCCCTGCGTGCGCTCTCCGCCCACGCGTGTGTATCCGCGGAAGTGCGGACTGCGGACGTTCTCGATCGCCAGTTTGTCCGCCTCCGGCAGCCGGAAGAACGCCCGAGCGGCGGTATGCATGCGCGCCTCGAGTTCGGCGGTCACGCCGGTGCCGGTGAGGTAGAAGAATCCGACGTCGTGCGTGGCGCTCCGGAGGTCGGCGCGGAACTTCTCCGCGGCGGCGGGACCATCGTCGAGCTGAGTGAGATCGAGGATCGGCAGAGAGAGGTCGCTCATGATCCGAGGCTAGAGCGGATGCCGCGGCCAGCGCCTCCGTGTTGCCGATCATTACCCGATGCTCGGCTCTCGTCGTACCGAGTGCCGGCTTGTCCAGCGCGCGCTCGGGCGCCTCAGCCCTGCTGGTGCGGGTCCGGATGCCGCTGGCCCGCCCGAGGCTCCTCGCGCGGTCGGCGTGAGCCGGTGGGGTCGTTGCGGCGGTCGTGACGACCCGCGAGCGTCGGATCGCTGAACAGCCACGCCGGGCGCGGTTCGACAAAGGGGCGGAAGATCCGGCGCACGGGCTTCGTCGCCAGGGCCAGGGCGATCGCGACAGAGCCCACCATGACGCCCGGCAGCCACAGCCACGTCGGTTCGGCGTTGCGGAGGATTCCGGTCTCACGGAAGGGATACAGGACGAACGAGTGCAGAAGATAGACGTACATCGTGTACTGCCCGAAGTGCGTCCAGCCTTGCGTGCCGCGCGGCACGAGTGCGAGGAAGGCGACGCTGAGCGCGAGCGCGATCGCGATGAGAGCGAGCCGCACGCCGCCGGCCCACCACGCCGTCCCTCCGAGCGCGGCATAGCCCTCATCGTAGAAGAGCCACTCGCGAAGGTTGACCGCGCGCCAGGTGTCGATGAAGAACCAGGCGACCCAGCCGGCACAGGCGAACGCGGCGAGCGCCGCGCCCTGCACCCACCACCGCCGGCGTCGCAGCAGGTCGAACCTCTCCAAGATGCCGAGGTGGCGCAGCCACCACCCCAGGGTGAAGAAGGGGAGCAGTCCCAGGGTGCGCGAAAGCGACAGCGTCGAGTCGACGTTCGGCCAGTACCCGACGAGAATTGAAGCCGCTGCTGCCCAGACCAGCGGCCAGCGCAGGAGCGCGAGGTAGGGCAGAACGAGACGGAAGATCGCGAGGGCCAACAAGAACCAGAGGGTCCATGACGGCTTTGTGAAGTTCGCGTTGGCCTCACCTTCCACGATCCATTTGGTGAGGGTCCACAGTCCCTCGAAGATCACGTAGGGCACGATGATGTCGGTGAAGACCCGAGCCATCTGACGGCGGCTGGGGGAGTCCGATTTGGAGAAGTAGCCCGAGATGATCGCGAATGCCGGCATGTGGAAGGCGTAGACGACCAGATACAGCGCAAGCGCGACATCGCTGTCGTAGGTGAGGCGCTGTGTCGCGTGCCCGAGGACGACCAGCACGATGCAGGCGAATCGCGCGTTGTCCCACAGGGGGATGCGGCGCTTGGCGCCCGCGATCGTGGCGGAGTCCGGCGCGGTGCTGCTCATGTCTCGGGCCACCTTACCCGCGGGGGACTGACCAGCCGAGCCAGGCAGTTCATCCGTCTGGGCTTCCCTCTCGCGTTCGCGCGGTCACGCGACTTGCCACCGCGTCCAGTACCGCTCCGAACAAGATCGCGACGGCGATCGAGACGATCACCGCGACGATGGGTGCGTCGGGGAGGAGTGAACCCACGATGGCACCGATGATCGCCTGATACGCGCTCCACCCCAGAGCGGCGACCGCCGCGATCCCGAGATATCGCGGAGCGGGCAGGCGCACGGATCCCGCGACGAGGTTCACCGCGAGCCGCGCGAAGGGGATGAAGCGCGCGGTGAACACGACGACCGCGGTGCGGCTGCCGAGCTGGGCCCGTGCCCACCCGAACACCGCCTGCACGCGTCTCTGCCGCATCCACGCCCATCGCGACAGTCCGACCGTGCGCCCGACGGCGTAACAGCATGCGTCGCCCACGAACGCGGCGGCGGCCCCGACGGCGATCACGGCCGCAAGCGGAACCGCGCCGGTAGAGACCGCCAGCGCACCGAGCGCGGTCACTGCCGTCTCGCCGGGCACGACGACCAGGAACGCGTCCGCGGCGACGACGACGAACAGTACCGGCAGAGCCCAGGGGCTCCCCGCCAGTGCGGTGAGCCATTCCTCGACTGCCATGTCACCGTGGCTACCATTCCGTGATGAACGGGGGCCGAACGGGGGAAGATCGCTCGGTGCGCCGGCGCGCCGAGCACGGTGATCGGCGCCGTCGCGGGCAGTGCGGACGGTGGATGTCGACCGGACCGAGGACTGCCGGTGACGGCGGGCGGAGCATCGGATGAACACTCCGCCACGGTGACCGTTTCCCGCTTGCCGGGTCCCGTGAGCGCGGCACGCTGGAGCCATGAGAGTCGCGGTCCTCGCAGAGTCCTTCCTGCCTCACATGAACGGCGTCACCGGGTCGGTGCTGCACGTCTTGCGTCACCTCGCGCGCGATGGGCACGAAACCCTGGTGATCGCGCCGAAGTCGGGTGAGGTCATTGCCGACCTGCACGGCGCGCAGACCGCTCTGCTGCGTTCGGTGCCGCTGCCGTCCTATCCAGAGGTGAGGGTGGTGTTCGCGCGCGCCGCCCGGCTTGCGGGCGTGCTGCGCTCGTTCGAACCTGATGTCGTGCACCTCGCATCGCCGTTCATCCTCGGCGGGCAAGGAGCGGCCGCGGCGGATCTCCTCCGCATCCCCTCGGTAGCGGTGTATCAGACGGACGTCGCCGCCTACGCCCAGAAGTATGGGATGCCGCGGGCGATCACCATGGTCGAGGGACACATCGCGCGCCTGCATCGGCGATCGACCTTGACTCTCGCTCCGTCGACGGCGTCGATCCGGCAGCTCGAAAGGCTCGGGATCGATCGGCTGCGACGCTGGGGGCGCGGCGTCGATGCCGAGCGTTTTTCCCCGACACGCCGAAACGACCAGTGGCGCTCGACGACCGCGCCGGGCGAGCTCATCGTCGGGTATGTCGGCCGGCTCGCTCCCGAGAAGCAGGTCGGCGACCTGTGCGCGCTCGCCGGCATCCCCGGCATACGCCTGGTCATCGTCGGCGACGGCCCCTCTCGACCAGCGCTGCAAGCCGCCCTCCCCGGCGCCGTGTTCACCGGATACCTCGGTGGCACCGAACTCGCTGAGGTCGTGGCAAGCTTCGACGTGTTCGTGCATCCGGGAGAGAGCGAGACGTTCGGCCAGACCATCCAGGAAGCGCTCGCAAGCGGGGTTCCGGTCGTCGCGACCGGCGTGGGCGGGCCGGTGGACCTGGTGCGTTCCAGCGTCGACGGGTGGCTGTACCGGCCCGGTGACCTCGGTGACCTTCGTGCCCGCGTCGAGGACCTCGTCGGCGACGAGTCCAAACGCAGAGCCTTCGCCGCCGCCGCGCGCGAGAGCGTACGCGACCGCACCTGGGAGGCTCTCTGCCGCGAACTCGTCGCGCACTACGAAGAAGCGCGGATGCTGCGGCCGCTCGACGACGCACTGCTCGCTCGCGCCGGCTCACGTCCATGGGCGGCGACTCCCGCCGTTGCAGCCCGGCCGCGCTGGGGGCGGTTCGTGGCGCTGGGTGACTCGCTCACCGAGGGCCTTTCCGACAGCGCGCGCGTGCCGGACCATGGCTACCGGGGTTGGGCGGATCGCCTGGCCGAGCTGATGGCTCACGCGAGACCGATGGACGGGTTGCGGTATGCGAACCTCGCGGTGCGCAGTCGTCGAGTGCGCGACCTGGTCGGCGAGCAACTCCCTCGCGCGCTCGAACTGCGGCCCGATCTCGTCTCGATTCTCATGGGCGCGAACGACCTCGTGAGCCACGGCGCCGACCCCATCGTGCTGGCCGCCGAGGTCGAGGAGTGCGTCCGGCGATTGCGCGCGGCCGAGTGCGACGTCCTGCTGGTCACACCGTTTCTGCCTCGGCGTCGCTCAGCGCTCATCTTCGCCCGCCGGTTCGCCGTCTTCGCATCCGAACTGCGCCGGATCGCAGCCACCCACGGCGCGATCCTCCTGGACCTCGAGGCACTCCCCGCAATCGGAGAGCTCGACATGTGGGCCGACGATCGAGTGCACCTGCGCTCGCGCGGCCACCGCTTCCTCGCCTACCGTGCCGCCGACGCGCTCGGGGTGCCCGACGCCGAGACCCTGGGTGGACTTGATGCCGCGCTCCACGCCGACGATGATCTTCCCGCCCGGTCGGGCTGGCTGCTCCGTCATGCCTTGCCATGGGCGTGGCGACGGGCACGTGGACGCACGGCCGGCGACGGCATCTCGGCCAAGCACGACGACTATGTGCTGATCCGCCGCGGCGAAGCGACGAGGGCGCCGCAGTCCGCAGCGTGAGCGGGGCGATCCCATCGGGTCCTGATACCGTCGAGGCAATGGAGTCGAACTCGGCCCCTGTGGGGGAAGAAGACCAAGATGACGCCTCAGGCACTGCTGACCATGGGCGTCGTCGGCGCCTCGAGCAAGCCCGATGAACGGCGCGTGCCGATCCATCCGAGCCACGTCGAGCGGATTCCCGATGATCTGCGATCGAACGTGCTCCTCGAGACGGGCTACGGCGCGCGATTCGGTGTCTCGGACGCGGAACTGAGGCCCTTGGTGGGCGGCATCCTCGACCGCGGTGAGCTCATCGCTACAGCCGACGTACTCCTGCTGCCCAAGCCGCAGCACGCCGATCTGCGTGACATGCGTGTCGGTCAGGTGCTGTGGGGGTGGCCGCATCTCGTGCAGGACGCGGTGATGACTCAGATCGCACTCGACAAGAGACTCACGGTGATCGCGTTCGAGGCGATGAACCACTGGGGGAGCGACGGCACCTTCGGCCTTCACGTGTTTCACAAGAACAACGAGATCGCCGGCTACTGCTCGGTGCTGCACGCGCTCGCGCTGTGCGGCTCGACAGGCGACTACGGGCGGCGTCTCACCGCGGTGGTCATCGGCTTCGGGGCCACCGCGCGGGGAGCGGTGACGGCGCTGCGCGCACACGGTGTGCACGATGTCCGGGTGCTGACCAACAGGCAGACCGCGTCCGTGGCATCACCGATCCACGCCGCCCAGATGATCCAGTTCGACCACAGCGGACCCTACCTGAGCGAAGTCATCACCGACGAGGGCCGTGTGCCGCTCGCCCCCTTCTTGGCCGAGAGCGACATCGTCGTCAACTGCACGCTCCAAGACCCGAATGCCCCGCTGCTCTATCTGCGCGAGTCTGATCTGTCGTCCTTCCGCCCCGGCAGCCTCATCGTCGACGTCTCGTGCGACGAGGGCATGGGGTTCGAGTGGGCGCGCCCGACGAGCTTCGCCGAGCCCATGTTCACGGTCGGCGCGAGCACGAACTATTACGCGGTCGACCACAGTCCGTCGTACCTGTGGAACTCCGCCAGCTGGGAGATCAGCGAAGCGCTCCTCGGATTCCTCCCGACCGTCATGGCCGGCCCACCCACCTGGGCTGAAAGCGACACCGTCTCACGCGCGATCGAAGTCCTCGACGGCGATGTGCAGAACCCTGCGATCCTTCAATTCCAGGGCCGTGCCGCCGAGGCGCCCTACGCGGTGCTTCCGCACTGAGCAGTCGGCGGGTCGCCCGTCAGAGCGGACTCGCGCTCTGCAGCACGTCAGGCAGTGTCCGACCTAGCCGCTCTTGCGGCGGAACTCACGCTTGGTGACCGCGCCGTGCGTGCCCTGGATGGCCGAGTCGCCGTCCAGATGCGCTTCGCCATTGCGGTGCTTCGCGTTCTTCTTGTCGAGCGCCTCCTTGAACTTGCGCTTCATCTCTGCAGAGGCTGCAGCCTTGTCGTCGGTGCTCATACCCCCAGCCTACGCGCCGCGCCCCCTGGTAGGATCGGCGAGGTTGCCCACTCGGCATCCGACGAACTCAATACGAGCTCACGGAGCAGGCTGGCAGGATGCTGGTCCCCTGTGGTGGTCTCCCCGTCGCCGATCTCGCCGTCTGCGACGGGTGGACTTCCACTGGTGGCCAGCGAAAGCGCATCATCCTGGCGTGCTGAAATCTGCCTGTTCCTGCTCCTTCGAATGCTCGTGCGCGAAACGCGCGCGCGAGTCTAAACAAAGAAGGAGAGACCTCTTGGAAGGTCCTGAAATCACCGCAGCCGAAGCCGTTCTCGACAACGGCCGCTTCGGCACCCGCACCGTCCGGTTCGAGACCGGCAGACTCGCGCAGCAGGCACAGGGTGCCGTCGCCGCGTATCTCGATGAGGAGACGATGCTCCTCTCGGCCACCAGCGCCGGAAAGCACCCGCGTGAAGGCTTTGACTTCTTCCCGCTGACCGTCGATGTCGAAGAGCGGTCCTATGCCGCGGGCAAGATCCCCGGTTCTTTCTTCCGTCGCGAGGGCCGCCCCTCCACCGAGGCGATCCTCGTCTGCCGGCTGATCGACCGCCCGTTGCGCCCGTCGTTCGTCGACGGGCTCCGCAACGAGGTCCAGATCGTCATCACCGTCCTCTCGATCGCTCCGGGCGAGTTCTATGACGCGCTCGCGATCAACGCGGCTTCGCTGTCCACCCAGATCTCGGGGCTGCCGTTCTCCGGCCCGATCGCCGGGGTCCGCCTCGCGCTCATCCCCGGTCACGGCGAGCACGCCGACCAGTGGGTCGCCTTCCCGACGGCCACGCAGTTGGAGGATGCCGTCTTCGACCTGATCGTCGCGGGCCGCGTTCTCGACGACGGCGATGTCGCGATCATGATGGTCGAGGCGGAAGCCACCGAGCACAGCTGGAATCTGATCAAGGCCGGCGCGGTCAAGCCCAGCGAAGAGATCGTCGCGCAGGGTCTGGAAGCGTCCAAGCCGTTCATCAAGCAGCTCGTCGAAGCTCAGAGCGCCGTGGCCCGCACCGCCGCCAAGGAGATCCAGAACTACCCGGTCTTCCCGCCGTATGCGCAGCAGACCTACGATTTCGTCGCCGGTCGCGCTTACGACAAGCTCGTTCCGGTCTACCAGATCGCCGACAAGGTGGAGCGCCAGAATGCCGACGACGCCATCAAGGATGCCGTCAAGGCCGAGGTCCTCGCCGCCGTGGAGTCGGGAGAACTCCCGGCCACCGCGACGCTGGAGTTCTCCGCCGCCTACAAGTCGGTCACCAAGACCATCGTCCGCGGACGGATCCTCGCCGAGGGGGTCCGCATCGACGGTCGCGGTCTGGCTGACATCCGCCCGTTGGATGCCGAGGTCCAGGTCATCCCGCGGGTCCACGGCTCCGCGATCTTCCAGCGCGGTGAGACCCAGATCCTGGGTGTCACGACGCTGAACATGCTCAAGATGGAGCAGCAGATCGACTCGCTGTCGCCCGTCACACACAAGCGCTACATGCACCACTACAACTTCCCGCCGTACTCGACCGGTGAGACCGGCCGCGTCGGTTCGCCGAAGCGTCGCGAGATCGGGCATGGCTTCCTCGCCGAGCGCGCGCTCGTACCCGTGCTGCCGAGCCGCGAGGAGTTCCCATACGCGATCCGCCAGGTCTCCGAGGCCCTGGGCTCCAACGGCTCGACGTCGATGGGCTCCGTGTGTGCGTCCACCCTGTCGCTCCTGAACGCGGGTGTGCCGCTGCGCGCTCCCGTCGCCGGTATCGCCATGGGTCTGGTCTCCGACCAGGTCAACGGCCAGATGCGCTACGCGGCGCTGACAGACATCCTCGGCGCCGAAGACGCCCTGGGCGACATGGACTTCAAGGTTGCCGGCACGAGCGAGTTCGTCACGGCGATCCAGCTCGACACCAAGCTCGACGGCATCCCGTCCTCCGTGCTGTCCGCCGCTCTGACCCAGGCCAAGGAAGCCCGTCTGACGATCCTGAACGTCCTGACCGCCGCGATCGACGGTCCGGACGAGATGGCGCCCACTGCACCGCGCGTGATCAGCGTGCAGATCCCGGTCGACAAGATCGGCGAGCTCATCGGTCCCAAGGGCAAGACGATCAACTCGATCCAGGATGAGACCGGCGCGCAGATCTCGATCGAGGACGACGGCACGGTGTACATCGGCGCAACCGACGGTCCTTCGGCCGAAGCCGCCCGCGCGCAGGTCAACGCGATCGCGAATCCGACCAACCCGGAGGTCGGCGAGCAATTCCTCGGGACGGTCGTCAAGCTGGCGGCGTTCGGCGCGTTCATCTCGCTCCTGCCCGGCAAGGACGGCTTGCTCCACATCAGCGAGGTGCGCAAGCTCGCCGGAGGCAAGCGTGTTGAGAACGTCGACGACGTGCTCTCGGTCGGCCAGAAGATGCTCGTGAAGATCACCAAGATCGACGATCGCGGCAAGCTTTCGCTCGAGCCCGTGCTCGAACAGGTCGCCGGCCACGAGAGCGCCGTTGCGGCGGGCCCGGGTTCCGGAGACGTCCTCGCCGAAGCCTGATCCGCCCGGCCTGTCCCAGCGTTGGTGTGAGATGACGGATGCCCGCCTCCCCCCGTTCCGGAGGGGCGGGCATCCGTTCGTTCACGCGCGCGTCGCCCGAGTGGGCGCAGAGAAGCTGACCGGGTCTCCCGTGGGCCCGAAGCGTTATCGAATGTTTACCGCGCGATCGATGCAGGACCCGATGTTCACGGAGGGCTGCTCTACTCTCGGAGGTACGCATCGGGGTGCGGAAACGTAGATGCGCCCCAGCGATGAGGGGTGTGAGATGGGCGTGCGCGGAGTGGGGACTTCGCTTCCTTCGGAGGGTCCCGAAATCGCGCCCGCGCCGCATCCATCGTCCCCCGTTCCGGTTCAGGGTGCTGCGATCGGCGCCACCGTGCGAGTTCCTCTGGGGGAGACCGGGCTGCAGGTCTTTCCGCTCATGCTGGGTGGTGCCGAGTTCGGCTGGCACGTCGACTCCGGCGCGGCTCACTCGATTCTGGACGTCTACCGCAGCCGCGGGGGCAACGCGATCCACACCTCCGACAGCTACTCGACCGGTCGCAGCGAGCACATCATCGGGCAGTGGATGAAGAACCGCGGCGAGCGCGACGAGACTGTCGTGGCCGTCCGCGTCGGCGCCCATCCAGATCATCCCGGGCTCGGTGCGGTCAACCTCGTCCGGTCGGTCGAGGCCTCGCTCACCCGTCTGCAGACGGACCGGATCGAGGTCTTGTACCTCGATGCCACGGCAGACAGGATCACGGCGCTTGAGGACACTCTTGCGACGGCCGCGTGGCTCGTCGAGACCGGTAAGGTGAGGGCGCTCGGTGCGCACGGATATTCGGCGGCTCAGCTGGTCGAGGCGCGAATTCTGGCATCGGCCGGATATCCACGCCTGACGGTGTCGGATGTTCCCTACAACGTCCTGCATCGCAACGAGTTCGACGGCGATCTGAGGCTCGTCGCCGGAGCGCAGGGAATCGCGGTGACACCATCTCAGGCGCTCGAACACGGCTATCTCGCCGGAGCGCACCGTTCCCGCGCGGGGATGGCGCCCTCGGTGCGCGGAGCACAGTTGGCCGCGGCGATGAATCGGCGCGGCACGCGCACTCTTCGGGCGCTCGACAAGGTGGGCGCAGAGCTGTTGATTCCGACTGCGGCGGTGGCCATCGCCTGGCTGCTGGCGCAGCGCACCGTGGTGGCGCCGATCGTCAACACCTACGCCGTCGCTCACGTCGAAGAACTCGTCCAGGGTGTCGGCCCGCAGCTCAGTCGTACACACCTGACCGATATCGACCGAGCCGCACAATAGTCCTGCGCGGCCGCCCGGGCCTGACGTAGGGTGGAATCCACCCGCCCCAGATCCGGCCGCGACGAGATGAGCGTGACGTGACGCACTATCTTTACCTGGTGCGGCACGGCGAGCACCTGGACGCGGAACACGGGCTTGAGGACGGCCCCCTGTCGCCTCGGGGGCGGCGCCAGGCGGAGCTCCTTGCAGACCGGCTGTCCGGCGTCCCGCTGGATGCCGTGTGGCATTCCCCGCTCGACCGCGCAGCCGAGACCGCCCGTGCCGTCGGCGATCGCCTGCCCGCCGTCGACCCGCGGCCCTCGCCGCTGCTGTTCGACTGCATTCCGACCGGGATGACGCCCGACACCCCCGCGGTGTACGAGTCGTTCTTCGGGTCGTTCAGCGACGCCGATGTCGACGCGGGCGGCGCGCAGATGGCCGATGCCGTCTCGGAGTTCCTCGTGCGCAAGGCCGAGGCGCATGAGCTCCTGATCACCCACAACTTCGTCATCGCCTGGTTCGTCCGCGAGGTGCTGGACGCGCCACCGTGGCGATGGATGACGATCAACCAGGCGCACTGCGGACTCACGGTTCTCGCGCAGCGGCCCGGGCGGCCATGGACGCTCGTTTCACACAACGACCTGGCTCACCTGCCGTTCGAGCTGCGCACCGGTCTCCCGGAGCTCCCGCCGGTCTGACCGTGCGACCGTGCTCCGGCGTCACGCGCGCAGCGACTTCCCGTACCAGCGCGTCGCGTTCGGGTTGTCGTTGTAGGGCTCGATCGCGATGAAGCCGGTTCGCGCGTAGAGGCGCCCGGCCGCTTCGAGCGTGTGGTGCGTGTCGAGTACGAGGTCTACGGCCCCCCACTCACGCGCCTGCGCTTCGAGGCCCTCGAGGAGCACGCGTCCCCAGCCGCGGCGCCGCGTCTCGGGAGCGAGGTACAGGTGTTTCACCTCGTAGCGGACGCCGTCCGGACCGTCGGCGATGCGCCGGATGCCGCCGCATCCGACCTCATTGCCCTCGTCGTCGACGGCGATCAGAAAGACACCCGCGGGCGGGCTGAAGGCGGACGCATCCGGGAACACCGGGCGATAGGTCTGACCCTTCGGGAACACCTCACCGCGCATCTCGAAGTATTCCGTCAGCAGCGCGAGGGCGCGTGGGTCATCGGCCGGGATCGGCAGCAGGCTCACCATGCGTCCGAGCGTAACGCGGCGCGCCCGCCCCGTAGGCTGGGAGCATGACGACGACGCGCGTGGCTCTCGTGGGCGGAACCGGCAAGCTGGGAGCGATCATCGCGTCCGTCGTCGAGGGCACCGAGGGGTTCGAGACGGTGGCACTGCTCGGATCGTCCAGCGACCTGACCGAAATCGACGGGGCCGACCTCGTCATCGATGCGTCCACTCCCGCCGTGTCGATCAGCGTGGTGCGGGCTGCGATCGAGCGCGGGCTGAACGTGCTCGTCGGCACCTCCGGCTGGTCGGCCGAACGCATCGCGCTCGTGCGGCCCCTGGTGGAGGCATCCGGCACCGGCGCGGTGTTCATCCCCAACTTCTCGCTCGGCTCGGTGATCGCTTCGGCGCTCGCCGCCGCCGCCGCCCCGTTCTTCCCATCGATCGAGATCGTCGAAACCCACCGCGAGACCAAAGTCGACTCGCCGAGCGGCACTGCTGTGCGCACAGCCGAGCTCATCGCCGCTGCTCGACGGGACGTCGGGCCCGTCGAGTCCCCCTATGCCGACCAGCGGGCTCGCGGCCAGCAGGTGGCGAGCATTCCCGTGCACTCGCTGCGTCGCCCCGGGATCATCGCGCGGCAGGAGACGATCCTCTCGGGACCCGGTGAGGCGCTCACCCTCATCCACGACACCGTGGACCCGGCCGCCGCCTACGGGCCGGGCATCCGCGTCGCGCTCGCCGCCGCCCGCGACGCCCGGGGAGTCATCGTCGGCCTCGATTCACTCATCGACATCGGCCTGCGGACTCCGCTCGTGCGATCTTCGGCGCCGGTCGACGAAGGCGGCGTGCCGGGTCAGGTCGCCCGCACCACGGGCGCATGAGCGCCCGGATCGGCGTGGCCGTCATGGCGGCACTGCTGGCGCTCTACATCCTGCTCGTCGGGCAGCGGGCGTGGCTGCTGCTCGGCTCACAGCAGCCCGCCGGCATCGTCATGGGGATCGCGCTCGTCGTTCTGCCGCTCATCGCCGCGTGGGCGATCTGGCGTGAGATCCGCTTCGGTATGCGCGCCTCTGCCCTGGCGGCTCGCCTCGAAGACGAGGGCGGCCTGCCCTCAGACGAGCTCGATGTCCGCCCGAGCGGCCGTCCCCAGCGCGATCAGGTCGACGAGCTCTTCCCCGCGTATCGCGCCGACGTCGAGGCTCACCCGGATGATTGGCGTGCGTGGTTTCGCGTGGGACTGGCCTACGACGGCGCGGGAGACCGCCGCCGCGCGCGGCAGGCGATTCGCACCGCGATCGCGCTCGAGCGCGGCCGCTAGGCGGCAACCGCTGCAGCGACGGCGTCCTCGACCGTGGGGTGTGTGAACGTGAAGCCGGATGTCTGCAGGGCCAGCGGCACCACGTTCATGTCGCCCGTCAGCAGGGATCGTGTCGCGTCGCGACCGAGGACGAGTGAGATCGCCCACTCCGGCGCACGCAACAGATAGGGCCGGTTCATCCGCCGTGCAAGCGCGAAGCCGAGATCGTTCGCGGTGGCGCGGGCAGGTCCCGTGAGGTTGACCGGACCTGCCAGGTCAGAGTCGATGACGTGCCGGATCGCGCGCACCTCGTCGGCGAGGGAGATCCACGGCCATACCTGCGTGCCTCGGCCGATCGGGCCGGAGACTCCGAGGTTCGTGAGAAGCATGAGCGGCTTCAGCACACCTTCGGGATGCACGATCGGCGCGGTGCGCAAGAGGGCGACGCGGCCGGGTGCGCGCTGCGCCGCGGACTCCCACTCACCGCAGAGGTCCGAGAGGAACTCATCACCGCGCGGCGAGTCCTCGGTGAGGACCGCTCCGGGGGCGGAAGGGTAGTAGCCGACGGCGGATGCCGACACGAACGCGGGGCCCTCGGGGCCCAGTTCGCCGAGCGCCGCGGTGAGAGTCTGGGTCGGGGTGAGTCGTGACCAGAGCAGCTCGCGCTTGTACCGGGCTGTCCATGGGAAGCGGCCGATGCTGGCTCCGTTCAGACCCACGACTGCTCGGGCGCCGCGCAGGATCGCCGGATTGAGGGGCGCGTTGCCTGGATCCCAGGCCCGCTCGTCAGCCGCTTCGGCCGGTCGACGTACGAGCCGGGTGACTGCGATCCCGTCGGCGCGAAGAGAGTCGACGAGCGCGCGACCGATCAACCCGGATGCCCCGGCGACGACCACTCGATCGGTGACCTCTACGAGGGTCTCAGGCAAGCGTCGCCTCGACCGTGATCTCGATGCCGCTGGGGGCGGCCGAGACGGGACCGCCGGTCTTGGCCTCCGCGGCGATCCGAGCGAAGTCATCTGCCGCAAGGCCCGGCATGACTGCGTCGACGCGGAGAGCGACGTCGCCCGCGCCGTCGGCGAGGTTGCCTTTCCAGCTCGTGCTCGCTTCGCTCGTGACGCTCATGGGCCCTCCTGTGCGGATCGGCGGAATCGACGGCGGCGCGCGCTCGCCTCTCGTTGAGCCTAGACCGCAGTCACCGACAGGGGAACAGGTGTCGTGAGGACGATCAGACCGGGGCGCGCACGGCTGTCACGCGCGCGAGCTCGAGCTCGATGACGTCGCGCCGAGGCGTGCCGCCGAAGCGGGTCTGGACGACGCCGTCGCCGTCGACGATGAGGGTGGTCGGCGTCTGCAGCACGTGGAAGTGCTGGGCGATGTCCGGGCGGTGGGTCAGGTCGACGTCGAGATGCAGCACGCCGTCGTTGTTGTCGGCGATCGCACTCAGCGTGCGATGGACGCCGGGGCACCGCGCGCACATCTCAGTACTGAACTGCAGCAGGGTTGCGCGCTCACCGAGCGCCGCGGCGCCCAGCCGCTGCGGTTGCACGATTTCGCTCGGATCCTGGTGACGAGGACGATTCTGCCGCCAGCGGAGGGAGGCGCCGATGCCGATCGTGACCACGAGCAATGCAGCGAGGATGAGGACGGCATCCGACAGGGTCATAGCGTGGCAGTCTATCCGCCCGGGTGCGCCTGGCCCTGATCCCGGCCTTAGATGACGTCACGTTTCCTCTGGCAGAAGCGTGGCGCGGGTAGTCTGACCTGCGTGAGCGCCGTCGAGGTCATCCCCACCCCTTACGAGGATCTGCTGGCCGACGTCCTTGAGCACGGTGTGCACAAGGACGACCGCACCGGGACGGGCACCACGAGTGTGTTCGGCAGGCAGATCCGCTTCGACCTGGCCGACGGCTTCCCGCTCATCACGACCAAGCGTGTGCACATGAAGTCGATCGCGTATGAGCTCCTCTGGTTCCTCCGGGGCGAATCGAACGTCGCCTGGCTTCAGGAACACGGCGTGACGATCTGGGACGAATGGGCCGATGACGCCGGCGAGCTCGGACCTGTGTATGGGGTGCAGTGGCGTTCCTGGCCGACGCCGTCCGGGGGACAGATCGATCAGATCAGCGATGTGATCGCGCAGATCCGTGCGACCCCGGATTCACGCCGTCTCATCGTCTCTGCGTGGAACCCGGCAGACATTCCGCACATGGCGCTCGCCCCCTGCCATGCCCTGTTCCAGTTCTACGTCTCGGGTGGCAGGCTCTCGTGCCAGCTCTATCAGCGCAGTGCCGACATGTTCCTCGGCGTGCCCTTCAACATCGCCTCCTACGCCCTGCTCACGCTGATGATCGCGCAGCAGACCGGTCTCGAGCCGGGGGAGTTCGTCTGGACCGGTGGCGATTGCCACATCTATGACAACCACGTCGAGCAGGTGCGGGAACAGCTCTCACGGGACGCGTTCCCCTCCCCGCGGCTGCGGTTCGCGCGGACGCCGGATTCGATCTTCGACTACGCGTTCGAGGACATCCTCGTCGAGGACTACCAGCACCATCCCGCCATTCGCGGGGACGTCGCGGTATGACCCGGGTCGGTCTCATCTGGGCGGAAGCCCGCGGGGGCGTCATCGGCGCGCGCGGCGGGATGCCGTGGCATGTCCCGGAGGACATGGCCCACTTCAAGGACGTGACGACCGGGCATCCCGTGATCATGGGGCGTCGCACGTGGGAATCGTTTCCGCCGCATTTCCGGCCGCTGCCGCATCGCCGCAACATCGTGGTGACTTCCGCGGATTCCTGGGCGTCCGACGGCGCGGAGCGCACGGCATCCCTCGACGAGGCGCTGGCGCTCGTGGCCGATGACGAGTCCGCCTGGGTCATCGGCGGTGGGCGGCTGTATGAGTCGGCGATCGGTCGGGCCGATGTGCTGGAGGTCACGGAGTTGGATATCGAGGTCGCCGGCGATACCCACGCGCCGAGGCGTGACGGCTGGGAACCGGTGGAGGCGACCGAATGGGCGCTCTCCCGGACCGGGGTGACGTACCGCTTCCTGACGCTCGTCCGCCCTTGACGACGCGGAACCGGGGTAGGCGGGAACCGGTAGCCTGGGATCATGACGCATACGGGAAACCCATTCGGACAGGTTCTCGTCGCGCTCGTCACCCCGATGACGGCCGATGGCGAGGTCGATTGGGCCGCCGTTGAGAAGCACATGGACGACGTCATCACCGCCGGTGCGGACGGCATCGTGGTCACGGGCACGACCGGCGAGACCTCGACCCTCACCGACCCCGAGAAGCTCAGACTCGTCGAGGTCGGCAAGGCGGTCGCCGGCGGTCGCGCGAAGATCATCACGGGCGGCGGGTCGAACGAGACGGCCCACGCGATCGAGCTCTATCGGGCGAGCGAGAAAGCCGGCGCCGACGGCATCATGATCGTCACGCCGTACTACAACAAGCCCACCCAGGCCGGCATCCTGACGCACTTCCGGCTCGTCGCCGACGCGACCGACCTCCCCGTCATCCTGTATGACATCCCGGGCCGCACGGGCGTCCCCATCAAGTACGAGACGATCCTGCGCCTTGCGAAGCACCCCAATATCCTGGCGATCAAGGATGCCAAGGGTGACTTCAGCGAGGTCAGCCGGGTGCTCAACCAGACCGACCTCATGTACTTCTCCGGCGACGATGCCAATGCGCTCCCGCACATGGCGATCGGTGCGACCGGACTCGTCGGGGTGACCGGGAACATCTCCGCGGCCCCCTATCGGGCGATGGTCGACGCCGTGAATCGCGGCGACCTCGCCGCGGCCACGGCGGCGCACCGGAGCGTCGAACCACTCGTCCGTGCCGTCATGACCCACGTCCCGGCGACCGTGAGCGTGAAGTACATCCTCCACGGCCTCGGCCGCATTTCGAGCCCCCGCGTCCGTCTGCCCCTCGTGGGACCGGAGGAATGGGAAGCCGCACTCATCGAGGATGAGCTGGCGCTCGTGACCAACGTCGACGGTGCAGACTTCTCGAATTTCCGGCCCGACCGCAACGCCGCCGCCGGCGGCGCATTGCCCAAGGTCCACGGCACGACCCGCTGAGACCATCCACTGAACGAACGAGCGGATGCCGTGCGCCTCCGCGAAAGGCATACGATGCCCCCGACTGTGTACGATCCGCCCACTCTCGAGTCTGGAACGCTGCGGGTCATCCCGCTCGGTGGCCTCGGCGAGATCGGCCGAAACATGACCGTCTTCGAGAGCGAAGGCAAGCTCTTGATCGTCGACTGCGGCGTGCTCTTCCCGGAAGAGCACCAGCCCGGCGTCGACCTGATCCTTCCTGATTTCGAGCCGATCAAGGGGCGCCTCGACGACGTCGTCGGACTCGTGCTGACGCACGGCCACGAAGACCACATCGGCGCGGTGCCTTACCTTCTCAAGCTCAAGAGCGACATCCCGCTCATCGGCTCGCAGCTGACGCTGGCCCTCGTCGAGGCGAAGCTCAAGGAACACCGCATCAAGGCCTACACGCTCACGGTCGCTGAGGGCGAAACGGAGCAGCTCGGCCCGTTCGACCTCGAGTTCATCGCGGTGAATCACTCGATTCCCGACGCGCTCGCCGTCGCGATCCACACGTCGGGCGGCACCGCGCTGGCCACGGGCGACTTCAAGATGGATCAGCTGCCGCTCGACGGACGCCTCACGGACCTGCGCGCGTTCGCCCGCCTGGGTGAACGGGGCGTCGATCTCTTCCTGGTCGACTCGACCAACGCCGATGTCCCGGGCTTCACACCGCTGGAGCGGGCGATCGGGCCGGTGCTCGACCAGGTGATCGCGAAGGCTCCGCGCCGCGTGATCGTCGCGAGCTTCTCCAGTCACGTCCACCGCGTCCAGCAGGTCATCGACGCGGCCGCTGCGAACGGCCGCCGTGTCGCCTTCCTGGGGCGCAGCATGGTGCGAAACATGACGATCGCCGCCGACCTCGGCTATCTGACGGTGCCCGATGGGGTGCTGATCGACTACAAAAAGGCCAAGGATCTACCCGACGACCGGATCGTCTATATGTCGACCGGTTCCCAGGGTGAGCCGATGGCGGTGCTTTCCCGCATGGCGAACATGGACCACGCGATCGAGGTCGGTATCGGCGACACCGTGATCCTCGCGTCGAGCCTGATCCCCGGCAACGAGAATGCGGTCTATCGCGTGATCGACGGACTCACGAAGCTGGGCGCGAACGTTGTGCACAAGGGCAACGCGAAGGTGCACGTGTCCGGTCACGCCGCCGCCGGCGAGCTGCTGTACTGCTACAACATCCTCCAGCCCCGCAACGTACTCCCCGTTCATGGGGAGTACCGGCACCTGACCGCGAACGCGAAGCTCGCGCAGGCCACCGGCATCCCCCCCGAGCGGACGATCCTGGCCGAGAACGGCACAGTGATCGATCTCAAGGACGGCACCGCTGCGGTCGTGGGGCAGCTTGACCTCGGTTTCGTCTATGTCGACGGTTCGACCGTCGGCGAGATCACGGATGCCGACCTCAAGGACCGCCGCATCCTCGGCGAGGAGGGGTTCATCTCGGTCATCGTCGTCGTCGATTCCGCGACCGGCCGCATCATCACCGGACCCGAGATCCACGCACGAGGATTCGCCGAACACGACAACGTCTTCGAGGCGGTCAAGCCCAAGATCGCCGCCGCGCTGACCGAGGCGGCTCAGTCGGGCGTGCGTGACCCGCATGCGCTGTCTCAGGTCGTGCGCCGTACGATCGGGCACTGGGTGAACCAGTCTCTCCGTCGCCGGCCGATGATCGTCCCTCTCGTCATCGAGGCGTAGCACCGGCGCGGTAGCCTCTGAGCATGCCCGCTTCGTTCAGCATCCGCCCCGCCGTGCAGGCGGACGGCGCGTTCCTCGCGGACATGATCGTGGAGGCTGTCAACTGGCGTCAGGGTGGCGCTCGCCCCCGGTTCGATGTGATCGCCGATCCCGATTACCGCCGCTACCTGGCCGGGTGGATGCGCCCGAGCGACGCCGGATTCGTGGCGGTTGACGGACACGACGAGTCGGTCGGTGCCGCCTGGTACCGGATGCTGCCCCGTACCGACCCCGGGTTCGCCCACGTCGGCACGGGAGTGCCGGAGCTCATCATCGGTGTGCGGCCGATCTGGCGCGCGCACGGCGTGGGCCGGGCGCTCCTGCAGCGGCTGTGTGATCTCGCGCGAGCGCAAGGCTTCGCGCGCATCAGCCTTTCCGTCGAGCGGGGCAACTTCGCCTACACGCTCTACCGCACCGAAGGCTTCGCGGTGACTCAGCCCGGCGTCGGCCGCGACACCATGGTCAAGCGCTTGCGTTGAGGCCGCGGCCAGCCGCTCGCCCACGAAGGGCCGCGTCAATCCGAGGATTCCCGGCCTTCTGCGCCTACCGTGGGGTAATGGCCAGGAGCACGCCCACGCCCACGAACGCCCGCGGGTCCGCGAAGGGAACCGCGTCGCGCGCCCGCAAGATCGAACCGGCCCCGAAGCGCTACGTCGACGAGGTCGACAAGCCGCCTGTCGCCGTCCGCGCGTGGCTCGGCTTGGCCCACGTGACCGGGGGGATGTTCCGCGCGTTCGGATTCGAAGACCTCGAGAAGGATCAGCGACGAGACGGATTTCCGTTTCTGCTGGTCCTCTTGGCGGTGGCCGGTGGAATCGTCGAGTGGTTCTTGATCGGCACGGATGCCGGCACCAGCATCAGCGCCTACACCGTGGGCGCGCTCGTCGGGCGCGAGGCGTTCGTCGTCCCCGTGCTGCTGTTCCTTGTGGCCGGCTGGTTGTTCCGGCATCCGCCCTCTGTGCACGACAACGGCCGCATCGGGATCGGTGTCGCGCTGTTCGTCCTCGCGATCGCGGGCTTCTGCCACCTCGCCGGCGGTCGTCCGCAGCCGAAGACCGGCCTGCCGGCCCTCAGCGACGCCGGCGGACTGTTCGGCTGGATGGGAGGAGAGCCGCTCGCGGCGCTACTGACGCCCGTCGGTGCATACATCGTGCTTTCGGTCGTCACGTTCTTCAGCGTTCTCATCATCACCAAGACCCCGCCCGGTCGCATCGGGAGCCGACTCGGCGAACTGTACGCGTGGATGTTCGGCGCCGAGCGCGGGGTCGCTTTCGCGGACGGGACGGTCGGATTCGCTCCGGGGGAACCGGGGGAACCGGGGGCCCATGAACCCGCACTGCCCTGGTGGCGACGCAACAAGACCGGTCGCGAGGAGGACGCCGACGGAGCTCTCGGCTCGGATGATCTGACGGCACTCCTCGACCCCCACGGCGTGGGCGGGTTCGATCAAGCGATCGCGGCGATTCCCGCGCCGCTCCTCGATGCGCCCACGGAGATCATCGACCCGGCGGTCATCGCAAACGCCAAGAAGGCTGCGCGCAGGACCGACACCGCACTCCGCGAAGACAGCGGCGAGATCGTTCTCGATGACGGCGTCCTCCCCGGACTCTCCGCTCTCGGCGACGACCACGACGGGCGACCGCCGATCGCTCCGTACCGGTTGCCGTCAGTGGGTGCGCTCGCGCAGGGCACGCCGCCGAAGGCGCGCTCGGAAGCCAACGATCGCGTGGTGGCGGCGATCATGAGTGTCTTCGAGCAGTTCTCCGTCGATGCGCGGGTGACCGGCTTCTCGCGCGGTCCGACCGTCACGCAGTATGAGATCTCGCTGGGGCTGGGCGTCAAGGTGGAGCGCATCACGGCGCTCACCAACAACATCGCGTATGCCGTTGCCTCGAACGAAGTCCGCATCCTCGCCCCCATCCCCGGCAAGAGCGCGATCGGGGTCGAGATCCCCAATGCCGACCGTGAAATCGTGACGCTCGGAGACGTGCTGCGTTCTCCGGCCGCGGCTGCCCAGACGCACCCCATGACGATCGGGGTCGGCAAGGATGTCGGCGGCGGGTTCGTGACGGCCAACCTCGCCAAGATGCCTCACCTGCTCGTGGCCGGGTCGACCGGCTCGGGCAAATCGAGCTTCGTGAACTCGATGATCACGAGCCTTCTGATGCGCGCGAAGCCGTCGGAAGTGCGGATGGTGCTGATCGACCCCAAACGGGTCGAGCTCACGAACTATGCCGGTGTCCCGCATTTGATCACCCCCATCATCACGAACCCGAAGAAGGCCGCCGAAGCGCTGCAGTGGGTCGTGAAGGAGATGGACATGCGCTACGACGACCTCGCTTCGTTCGGCTTCCGGCATATCGACGATTTCAACCGTGCCGTCGTGGCCGGCGAGATCAATCTTCCCGTCGGCAGCGAAAGAGTGCTCAAGCCGTATCCTTACCTCCTCGTCGTCGTCGACGAGCTCGCCGACCTGATGATGGTGGCGCCCCGCGATGTCGAAGACTCGATCGTCCGGATCACGCAGCTCGCGCGTGCGAGCGGCATCCACCTGGTGCTCGCGACCCAGCGCCCGTCGGTCGACGTCGTGACGGGCCTCATCAAGGCGAACGTCCCGTCGCGTCTCGCATTCGCCGTGACCAGCGTGACCGATTCACGCGTCATCCTCGACCAGCCGGGCGCCGATCGGCTGATCGGACAGGGGGATGGGCTGTTCCTGCCGATGGGCACGTCCAAGGCGATTCGCGTGCAGGGCGCGTGGGTGTCCGAGGGTGAGATCGAGAAGGTCGTCACCCACGTCAAGAACCAGGCGCGTCCCGACTACCGCACGGATGTGGCCGCCGTGGTCGAGAAGAAGGAGGTCGACGCGGACATCGGCGACGATCTCGACCTCCTGCTCGCGGCGGCGGAGCAGATCATCTCGACACAGTTCGGTTCGACGTCGATGCTGCAGCGCAAGCTCCGCGTCGGGTTCGCCAAGGCGGGACGCCTGATGGATCTGCTCGAGTCGCGCGAGATCGTCGGCCCCTCCGAGGGATCGAAGGCGCGTGATGTCCTCGTGACGCCCGATCAGCTGCCCGAGGTGCTCGCGCGCTTGCGCGGGGACGGGCCCGTCGCGGATGTCCGGGCCCCGAGCCCGCCCAAGGGCGGCACGGATGCCGTTGACGCCCAGTTCGACGGCTATGAGGTCGTCGACGGCGGTTCCGGCGACGAAGACGCCTGGGGACTGACAGGCCGGGACTAGGTAGGCTCGACGCGTGGCGATCCCGAGACAGCTCCCCAACGCGATCACGGTCGCACGCATCCTGTGCGCCCCTGTCTTCCTCTGGATGCTGCTCGCCGACGATGGCGCCGGCGGCGCTCTCCGGTGGTGGGCGGCAGTGCTGTTCATCGTCGCGATCGCGACGGACGGGATCGACGGGTACCTCGCTCGTGCGCACCACATCGTCACCGATCTCGGCAAGCTCCTGGACCCGATCGCCGACAAGGTGCTCACCGGGTGCGCTTTCGTCGGGCTGTCGATCCTCGCCGAGCTGCCCTGGTGGGTCACGATCCTCGTGCTGGTGCGCGAGATCGGCATCACCGTGCATCGTCTCCTGGTAGCCAGTACGCATGTCGTCGCGGCGGCGTGGATGGGCAAGCTCAAGACCGTCGCGCAGGCCGTCGCGCTCTCCCTCGCACTGTTGCCTTTCGGAATCGTCGTGGGGGAGTGGATCCACACGGTGAACACCGTCGCGATGTGGATCGCGGTGATCTTGACGATCGCCAGTGGTATCGACTATGTGCTCACTGAGGTGCGGGCCGCTCGGTCACGGGGACGCGTCTCGTGAGCGCGCGTCCGGGGCTGCCCGAGCTGTCCGATGAGCTGGAGAACACTCTCGTCTCCACGAGCCGCCGTACCGAGCCTGAGCGCCTTGTAGACCGCCTGAAGGATCTGGGCTGGACCGTCGCCGTCGCCGAGTCCCTCACCGGGGGACTCGTGACGGCGTCCCTCGTTTCGGTCGCGGGCGCGTCGCAGGTCCTCAGGGGTGGTGTCGTCGCGTACGCCACCGACGTCAAGGAGGGTGTCCTCGGCGTGGATCCCACGCTGCTCGAGGCGCACGGGCCGGTTCATCCGCGCGTCGCAAGACAGATGGCGGAGGGCGTGCGTCGGGTCCTCGGCCGCGACGGCGTGCCGGCGGATGTCGGGATCGCGACGACGGGAATCGCCGGCCCTCTTTCGCCGGATGGACAGCCCGTCGGCACCGTTCATCTCGCCGTCTCGACGCCGTTGGGTTCACGAGTCGAATCGCTGGAGCTCGGTGGGGATCGCGACTCGATCCGCGCCGAGGCTGCCGGTCGCGCCATCCGCTTGGCGCTGGACGCGCTGTGATCCTTGATGTCAGTGGGAATACCGGCTGTGACAACTGGGTTACGTATGAGCGATTCCCAACCATTCCACAGCGCCCGGAGGATATTGTGACCAGCAAGTCCGGTACTGTTGTCCACCCGGGACGCGGAGACACACTCGGAGGAGGGGGCCCGACATGATCCTGGTTCGTCAAGAAATCGGTGAAGTCCTGCGCGACTTCCGCCTGCAGAAGGGGCGCACCCTTCGCCAGGTCGCCGGCCGCGCCAGCGTGGCCCTCGGATATCTGAGCGAGGTCGAGCGCGGTCAGAAGGAAGCGTCGAGCGAGATCCTCGCGTCGGTCGCCGACGCGTTGGACGTGCCTATCTCGATCATCATGCGCGAGGTCGGCGACCGGCTCTCCGTGCTCGAAGGCCTCCAGGTGTTCCCGGATGTCGTGCCGGACGATCTGGCGACGCTCGAGGAAGACCTCATCCACCCCGAACTCTCGTTGCGCTGATGTGCGCCTGAGCGAATTCGGTCGAGCGGTCGCCGACGAGTTCGGCCCGCGCGGGGATTCGCTGGTCGAGGATCTGGCTTTGGCGCCGCTCGGGTACCGAACAGCCGCGCGGGCCTTGAGCGATGGTGTTCCGCCGCGCGATGTGTGGATGGCGCTGTGCGACGCCACGGACGTGTCGCCCGCTCGTCGGCACGGCGTCGGTCTGATCGACGCGAACAAGAACACACTCTGAGGTCGTGACGCGGCGTGTCGCTTTCGTATTTCTGTTCGACGCGCGCGTAGTCTCCTGCACAAGAGGCGTTTGCGAGACGTTCTCCACTGTTCGGACGGGAATCCCGATCGATGTCGGAACCCTTTCGTAGCGTGGACAGCGTCAACGGACATCCCACGTCTTGTCGCTGAATCCGCCCCGTCGGGGCGGAACGCGACAGCCTACAGGCGGCAGAACCACGAGCACGAAGGAGCACGTCATGCCCTCACCCGCAGACCGCGAGAAGGCCCTCGAGTCGGCCCTCGCTCAGATCGACCGTCAGTTCGGAAAGGGCTCGGTCATGCGACTGGGCAGCGATGATCGCGCCCCCGTCGCCGTCATCCCGACCGGCTCCATCGCTCTCGACGTCGCACTCGGCGTCGGCGGCCTGCCCCGCGGGCGCATCATCGAGATCTACGGCCCCGAGTCCTCGGGCAAGACGACGCTCACGCTGCACGCGATCGCCAACGTTCAGAGCGCCGGCGGCATCGCCGCCTTCATCGATGCCGAGCACGCCCTCGACCCCGACTATGCACAGAAGCTCGGCGTCGACATCGATCAGCTTCTCGTCTCCCAGCCCGATACAGGGGAGCAGGCGCTCGAGATCGCCGACATGCTCGTGCGCTCGGGCGCGGTCGATCTCGTCGTCATCGACTCCGTCGCCGCGCTCGTGCCCAAGGCAGAGATCGAGGGTGAGATGGGTGACACCCACGTGGGTCTGCAGGCGCGGCTGATGTCGCAGGCGCTGCGCAAACTCACGGGCGGACTCAACCAGACCAACACGACGATGATCTTCATCAACCAGCTACGCGAGAAGATCGGTGTGTTCTTCGGGTCGCCCGAGACCACCGCAGGTGGCAAGGCACTGAAGTTCTACGCGTCGGTGCGACTGGACATCCGGCGCATCGAGACTCTGAAGGAGGGGACGGATGCTGTCGGCAACCGCACCCGCGTCAAGGTCGTCAAGAACAAGATGGCGCCACCGTTCAAACAGGCCGAGTTCGACATTCTGTACGGCGTCGGGATCTCTCGCGAAGGCAGCTTGATCGACTTCGGCGTTGAGCACGGCATCGTCAAGAAGTCGGGTGCCTGGTACACCTACGATGGTGAGCAGCTCGGCCAGGGTAAAGAGAATGCGCGGAGCTTCCTGCTGAAGAACGTGGATATCGCCGCCGACATCGAAACGAAGATCAAGCAGAAACTCGGCATCGGCCAGCCCAAGGTCGTCGAAGAGCCGGCCGACGATCTGGCTGCCCGCCGTCCCGCGTGATCCGTGACTTTTGACGATCATCTCGCTCCGGTGATTCCCCTGTTCGGCGGGTCGGCTCCGGCCGCGACCCCCGAACAGGGGAGTCCCGGTGAGTTCGAGCCCGGTGCCCCCAGCGATGGCGCGTGGCATACGACGTGGACCGGGCCCGAGGGAGCCGCTGAGTCGCCGGTGGAGCCTGACGAAGCGGAGTATCGCGAGCTCGCCGAGAAACGGTTGATGAAGAAGCTTCGCGTGCGTTCCCTTTCCGAGCGCGAGGCGCGTGCGTTCCTGCGCGAGCACGACGTGTCTCCTGAGGGGATCGAGCACGTCATCGATGCTCTGCTGCGCCACGGGTATCTCGACGACGTCCGGCTGTCGGAGCAGCTGATCTATGCCGGGATCACGCGCAAGGGTCAGGGTCGACAGGCGATCTCCCTTGCTCTGGCGCAGCGCGGCGTTCCTCGAGACGTCGCCGATGCCGCACTGGCCGAACTGGCCGACGACGACGCGGAACGCGCGCTGGAGTTCGCCCGGCAGAAGGCGCGCGCGATGCGTGGCCTCGATCGAGAGGTTGCCGTCCGTCGCCTCGTGGGGCAACTCTCGCGCCGGGGCTACGGCGGATCCGCGCTCAGTGTGGCGCGTCAGGCCCTGTCCGAGCTCGAACGCCCCGCTGCACGGGGCGTTCGATTCGACTGAAGGTTCCCCGGTCCCCACCCGTTCGATGCCTCGTAGAATGAGGGCATCATGACTTCGCCGTCCGCCGCCCCCACACTCATCGCGCCGTCGTCCGCCGCCACCGCCGCCGACGGAAACCCCCGCACCTACGAGGTGCGTACGTTCGGCTGCCAGATGAACGTGCACGACTCGGAACGGCTCGCGGGCTCGATGGAGAGCGCGGGCTACGTGCGCGCCGATGCCGGTGCCGAAGCCGATGTCGTCGTCATCAACACGTGCGCCGTCCGCGACAATGCCGCCGGGAAGCTCTACGGCACGCTCGGCTATCTCAAGAGCCGCAAGGACCAGCGTGCGGGCATGCAGATCGCGGTCGGCGGGTGCCTGGCGCAGATGGACAAGGATGCCGTCCTTGTCAAGGCACCGTGGGTCGATGTTGTCTTCGGCACGCACAACATGGGGTCCTTGCCGCGTCTGCTGGAGCGCGCGCGTCACAACGGCGACGCTGAGCTGGAGATCCTCGAATCGCTCGACGTGTTCCCTTCGACCCTGCCGACCAAGCGCGAATCGGTCTACAGCGGCTGGGTGTCGATCTCGGTGGGGTGCAACAACACCTGCACGTTCTGCATCGTGCCGAGCCTGCGCGGCAAAGAGAAGGACCGCCGCCCCGGCGACATCCTCAGCGAGATCAAACTGCTCGTGGACGACGGCGCGATCGAGGTCACGCTTCTCGGACAGAACGTCAACAGCTACGGCGTGGAGTTCGGCGATCGGCACGCGTTCGGAAAGCTGCTGCGCGCGGCGGGGGAGATCTCGGGCCTCGAGCGCATCCGATTCACCAGTCCGCACCCGGCCGCCTTCACCGATGACGTGATCGAGGCGATGGCCGAGACGCCGCAGGTCATGCCACAGCTGCACATGCCGCTGCAGTCGGGCTCTGACCGCATCCTCAAGGCGATGCGGCGGTCCTACCGGAGCGAGCGCTTCCTGGGAATCCTCGACCGCGTCCGAGAGCGCATCCCGAACGCCGCGATCTCCACCGACATCATCGTCGGATTCCCGGGCGAGACCGACGAAGACTTCGAAGATACATTGCGGGTCGTGGAGCAGGCGCGCTTCGCGAGCGCGTTCACCTTTCAGTACTCCATCCGGGAGGGCACACCGGCAGCCATCATGCCGGACCAGGTCCCGAAGGCGATCGTTCAGGAGCGATTCGAGCGTCTCGCCGCCCTGCAGGACCGCATCAGCCTCGAGGAGAACCTGAAACAGGTGGGGCGTGAGGTTCGGGTGCTGGTATCGACGGGCGAGGGCAAGAAGGATGCCGCTACTCACCGTCTGACCGGCCGCGCTGAAGACAATCGCCTTGTGCATTTCGAGCTGCCGGCATCGAGCGCGCGTCCCCGACCCGGAGACATCGTGTCGGTGACCATCACGCACGCTGCGCCGTTCCATCTGCTCGCCGACAGCACTGACGGTGCGCCTCTGCGCGTCCGCCGAACGAGTGCGGGCGATGCCTGGGACCGCACACAGGCCGAGTCCTGCGGCGTTCCCGCCTCGCCGGCCGGTGACGGTTCCGCGCGGGCGGTAGGCCTCGGCATCCCCGCGCTTCGCGTCGCAGGACCTTGAGCGAGTCGGACGCACGTCGACACGTTTGTCGTCTGTGGGTCGTGGTCGGGGCCACAGGCACCGGCAAGACTGACGTGTCCCTGAGGCTCGCGGAGGCGCTGATTGCGCGCGGTCGTCCGGCGGAGATCGTCAACGCCGATGCCATGCAGCTGTACCGGGGTATGGACATCGGGACGGCGAAGCTGCCGCTCGCTGACCGCCGCGGCATTCCGCACCACCTCTTCGACGAGCTCGAGGTCACGGAGGAGGCGGCAGTCGCCTGGTACCAGCGCGAGGCGCGGCACGCGATCGAGGGGATCCTTGAGCGCGGCGGCGACGCGATCCTGGTCGGAGGTTCCGGACTGTACGTTTCCAGCGTCATCTACGATTTCCGCTTCCCTCCGCGTGACGACGACGTGCGCGCGCGGCTTGAGTCCGCGCTCGAGCGCGACGGTGTCGACGCCATGCACTCCCGTCTCCGGAGCCTCGATCCCGCTGCCGCGGAGCGGATCGATCCTCGTAACGTCCGCCGAGTGCTCCGCGCGCTCGAGGTGCTCGGTCAAGGGGAGTCCACGCACGGGGCCGCGCTGCCGAGCGCGCCCGTCCTGTGGCACGTACCGACGACGCTGATCGGTGTCCATCTGGGGCGCGCGGAGCTCGTCGCGAAACTGGACGAGCGCGTCGAGCGGATGTGGGAGCGGGGCTTGCTCGAGGAGGTGCGCCGTCTGCGTGTCCGTGGGCTCGAGGAGGGCACCACCGCTCCACGCGCGATCGGCTACGCTCAGGCACTCGCCCAACTCGATGGGGGACTACCCGAGTCACAGGCGATCGCCGAGACGCAGGCGCTGACGCGCCGCTACGCGCGCCGGCAAGTGTCGTGGTTTCGCCGCTACGCCGACGTGCGGTGGACCGATCCGGGGGCAGACGCAGGCGTCCTGGCGGAATCGCCGGCCTGATGACAGACAGACGCCCGCGTCGTAGCGCCGCTCTAAACTGAGGGCATGGCGCAGACCATCGCATTCACCAAGGGCCAGGGCACGGGCAATGACTTCGTCATCGTGCCCGACCCCGACGGTGCGCTCGATTTGACCGACGACCAGGTCGCGGCGCTGTGCGATCGGCGTTTCGGCATCGGTGGTGACGGGATTCTGCGGGTGGTTCGCTCCGACGCTTTGCGGGAGGGTGCCGCGACGCCCGGCGCCGAGTGGTTCATGGACTACCGCAACGCCGACGGGTCTGCGGCGGAGATGTGCGGCAACGGCATCCGCGTGTTCGCCCGCTACCTCGTCAGCTCCGGGCTGCTGCAGCTCGACGGCGACGCGGAGGTCCGGATCGGCACCCGCGCGGGGGTCAGGACGCTCACGCGCTCCGAGCACGGCTTCGAGGTCGACCTCGGCGTGTGGCGCCCGGACGACGCGGAGGTCCTCGTGCGTGCGAAGGGGCTGGCGGTCGCGCGACCCGGGCAGGGCATCGATGTCGGCAATCCCCATGTCGTCGTGGCCCTCTCCAGCGTCGCCGAGCTCGACGGGCTCGATCTGACGGTGCTGCCCGCGCTCGATCCCCCACCGGCGGTCGGCGCGAACGTGGAGTTCGTCGTCCCCGCCGATCCGCTCGTGCAGGCCGGGGTCGGCTCGATCCGGATGCGGGTGTTCGAACGCGGCGTCGGCGAGACGCTCTCGTGCGGTACCGGGGTGGCGGCGGCGGCGCTCGCCGTCCGTCACTGGGCCGGCGCGGGGGCCCCGGATCGCTGGACGGTCGGTATCCCGGGCGGTCGGCTGAGCGTGCGCGTCGTCGCTCACGCCGACGGCGAGCACGTGCTGCTTTCGGGCCCGGCATCCCTCGCTTTCTCCGGCGAGATCACACTGGCCTGAGAGCGCCCGGTCAGGTCGGGCTGACGGTGTCCCTGAGGGGTGTGCCGCGCCGACGCACCTTGAGCACCCGGAAGCCGCGGCCGGTCGAGGACCTGCTCACGACGTACCCGTGTTCGAACGTCGCCGCCAGCCACCGCTGCAGAGAGTCGGAGCCGAGGTTGCGCTGAACGACCAACCACGCGTCGCTTCGCTCATCCAATCGCGGGATCCACGTCTCGAGCATGCTGTGCAGTTCGTTCTTCCCGACCCGAATCGGCGGATTGGAGTGGATCGTCCGGAACATCACGTCGCTCGGAACTTCGCCGGGCAGGACCGCGTGGACGTTCGACAGGCCCCACTCCTGAGCATTGCGGCGGACGAGGTCCAGCGCACGCTCGTTGACATCGACGGCCCAGACGGTCGCGTGCGGAGACGCGATCGCGAGGCTCAAAGCGATCGGGCCCCATCCGCAGCCCAGGTCGAGCAGGTGCCCCCCGGGCGGGGGCGGGGGAGTGTTCGCCAAGAGCACCGACGTCCCCGCGTCGACGTGATCTGGACTGAAGATCCCGCCCGCAGTCGTGACCTCAGCGGTGCGCCCGGCAAGGCTCACCCGGATGCGGCGGAGGTTTTCGGCGCTGGACGGGGAGGCGGTGAAGTAGTGGTCGCTCCCCATCCTGTGAGCGTACCGGTCCTGGCGGGCGTGCGGGAGGTAGACTGCAGGGCTGACCGCGAAAGGACTGCATGATCGATACGACACCCGCCGAGAGCGCCGACGGGACCCCGACGGATCCGGTGGAGCGTGTTCTCGCCCATGCAGAGTCGCGTTCAGGACTGCGCGTGTTCGGCGCAGCCCAAGCGCTGCAGGATCAGTCCACTGTTTCGTATGGGGACACCGATGGCGAGCAATGGGACCGTGAGGAGCGTGCTGCGCTTCGCCGCGTTCCGGGGTTGTCCACCGAGCTGGAAGACGTCTCCGAGGTCGAGTACCGGCAGCTGCGGCTCGAAAACGTCGTGCTCGTCGGTGTGTACCCGCAGGGGTCGCAGATCGATGCCGAGAACTCGATCCGCGAGCTCGCTGCGCTCGCCGAGACCGCGGGCGCCGTGGTCCTCGACGGCGTGCTGCAGCGGCGTCCGCATCCGGATCCGGCCACCTACATCGGGCGCGGCAAGGCCGCAGAACTCCGCGACCTGGTCGCTGCGGTCGGCGCCGACACCGTGATCGCGGACGCGGAGCTCGCTCCCAGCCAGCGCCGCGCGCTCGAGGACGTCGTGAAAGTGAAGGTCATCGATCGGACGACCGTCATCCTCGATATCTTCAGTCAGCACGCCAAGAGCCGCGAGGGCAAGGCCCAGGTCGAACTCGCCCAGCTCGAGTACCTGCTCCCGCGCCTGCGTGGGTGGGGCGAATCGATGAGCCGCCAGGCGGGCGGTCAGGTCGGCGCCGGCGGTGCGGGCATGGGTTCGCGGGGTCCGGGTGAGACGAAGATCGAACTGGATCGGCGCCGCATCCGCACGAAGATGGCGCAGCTGCGCAGACAACTGCGCGACTTCGCTCCGGCGCGCGACGCCAAGCGCTCTGAGCGCAGGCGCAACACGATCCCGTCGGTCGCGATCGTCGGATACACCAACGCAGGAAAGTCGAGTCTGCTGAACCGCCTGACGAGTGCCGGAGTGCTCGTGGAGAACGCGCTGTTCGCGACCCTCGATGCGACGGTTCGTCGCGCTGAGGCCGCTGATGGCCGCGTGTACACGCTCACGGACACGGTCGGATTCGTCCGCAACCTTCCCCACCAGCTCGTGGAGGCGTTCCGCTCGACTCTGGAAGAGGTCGGCCAGGCGGACGTGCTCGTGCACGTCGTCGATGGCTCGCACCCGGATCCGGCCGCGCAGCTGGCCACGGTCCGCGATGTCATGGGAGACGTCGGCGCGCGTTCGATCCGCGAGATCGTCGTGTTCAACAAGGCTGATCTCATGGATGCCGACGATCGGCTTGTGCTGCGCGGTCTCGAGCCGGATGCCCTGTTCGTCTCGTCACGAACGGGCGAAGGGATCGACGAACTCCGAGCCGCCATCGAGCGGGCGCTGCCCCTGCCGGCTGTCGAGGTCCGCGCGCTCGTCCCCTACGATCGAGGCGACCTGGTCAGCGCTGTGCACGAGAGTGGCCACATCATCTCGACCTCGCACGAGGAGGGTGGCACCGCCGTTCACGCGCACGTCGGGGAGCGTCTCGCCGCCGAGCTCGCGCCCTACTCGCGCTGACGGGTGAGCTCGAGGGAAGCGACTCCAGGGGTTTCGAAGCCGAAGACCTGGCCGAGAAAGGCCAGTTCGCTCTCGAGCGCATGCACGATCGTCTCGGCTCTTCGGAACCCGTGACCTTCCCCCTCATAGAGCACGAAGGCATGAGGCACGCCTCGGGCCGAAAGCGCATCGCGAATGACCTCGGCCTGCGCGGGCGGGACGACGGCATCCTCCGCACCCTGGAGGATGAGCAGCGGCACACGGAAGCCTTCCGGTCTGCTGAGCGGCGATCGGGCCCGGTATACCGCGTCAGACTCCGGCAGCGGTCCGATCAGGCCGTCGAGGTAGTGTGCCTCGAAGTCGTGGGTGTCCGCGGCCAGCGCGCGGGCGTCACCGACTCCGTAGCGTGAGATCCCCGCGCCGAACACATCGGTTCCGACCAGGGCGGCGAGCACCGTCCACCCGCCGGCCGAACCGCCCTCGATCGCGACACGAGCGGGGTCCGCGCGGCCTTCGGCGGCCAGTCCCGCTGCGGCGGACGCCACATCCTCGACGTCGACGATTCCCCACTGTCCGCGCAGTCGTTCCCGGTAGGCGCGGCCGTACCCGCTGGACCCTCCGTAGTTGACGTCGAGCACGCCGATCCCGCGGCTCGTGAAGAAGGCCGTCTTGCTGTCGGCCACGCCAGCGACGTGTGCCGTCGGCCCGCCGTGGACGAGCACGACGTAGGGTGGCCGCTCGCCCTCCGGAGCCCGCACGTGCGGATGGGTGGGCGGATAGTCGAACGCGTGCACCGGCCCGTGCGCGCCGTCGAAGCTGACGGCGCGACTGGTCGGCAGGTAGGGCAGGATTTCCGAAGGCGGGGGCTCGCCGACGACCTGGTGGGCTGAGCCCGAGGCCTCGATGAGCCAGAGCCCGCTCGTTCCCGGCGCCGAGCCCGACACGAGGACCCGCTTCCCGTCGGTGGATTCGATGTTGAGCCTCGATCGCGCCGGCAGATCGACCGGTATGACCTCACCGTGCGCCGAGATTCGTACGAGCGCGTCGTCGCCGTCGGTGCGCACAGCGACGGCCGCACCGTCGTCGAGGGCTGCGTGCCACCGCGCACCGAGCATCCAGAGCGGTCCTCCGGTGTCGGCGTCGGCGGGAGCGAGCTGCGTCCGGGGGAGGCCCGCGTCGAGCCGCACCTGCCACAGATTCCACCGTCCGGTCGTGTCATCGAGGTAGCGCAGGTCATCGTCGCTGATCCACTCCGGTTGGAGCGCCGCCGATTCTCCCGAGGTGACTGTCGTCCACTCTGAGACGGTGCCGTTCTCGATGCGGCCGACGCGCAGTTCGGTGGCGTCCCACGGCATGTGCGGGTGATCCCATGCGACCCACGCGAGGCGGTCACCGCCGGGGGAGAGAGCGGGCTGAGCGACGAATGCGCTATCGCTGACGAGCTCCGTGACGACGAGGTCCCCCTCGGTGCCGATCGCCACGATCGCGCGCGACGGTCTCGGCCCATGGCCGTGGCGTTCCTGCACAGCGAGGAGCGTCCCGCCTTGCCAGCGCAGTCCTCCATAGCGGACGTCGGGATCGGCGGGCGTGAGTGCGTGCGGAGCCGCGCCGGGTCGCAGCATCCACACACGCTGATCGGACCACGCGACGAAGAACAGATCGCCGTTCTCGGTGGCGACCCAGGAACCGCCACCGTACTCGTGCACGCGCGAGCGCGCGTTCCACGGTGCGGGCAGCATCTCATCGATCCGGCCGTCCGGCCGCCGCCGCCGCACGGTCGTGCGTCCGCCCTCATCGGGAACCGATGCGCCCCACCACACCTCGTCGGCGACGAGTGCTCCGCCCTCCAGGCGGGGCGCGGCCTTCGCCGCCCAGGCTGCGGTCAGCGGGGAGGGCCAAGAGCCGAAGGGGAGGACGGGGACCATTGCACCACGGTACGCTCCGCTCGCTGCGGGGTCACATCGCGTCACAGGAGTGCGGTCGCGTCGCGGGGGTCGTAGAGTGGTGGCATCGACGCTCGGATCCCGCGACAGGGGTTCGGGCAGCCCGTCGGCTTCACGCCCGGGCAGGAGCGACAGCCGAGCCCGGCACCCGCCCGTGATGACACGCCATCGTGCGCGTGTCCGCGGCCGCCGGCCCATCTGATCCCCTGACCGAAAGCGCGCCATGCCCCCCGAGACCCCTGCACCCGCGGTGCCATTCTCGTTCGAGATCTATCCGCCACGTCATCCCGACGGGATGCCGGCGCTGCACGAAACGATCCAGCACCTCGCGGCCGCCGGCCCGCAGTTCATCTCGGTGACCTTCGGCGCGGGGGGATCGACGACGGATCGTTCGCTCGAGGTGCTCACGCACATTCTGCACACGACGGATGTCCCGCCACTCGCCCACCTCACGTGCGTCGGATCGACGTATGCCGACGCGACGCGGCTGATCCGCACATTCCTGGATGCCGGAATCACACGTTTCCTCGCTCTGCGCGGTGACCCTCCGGTCGGTGCCGCCGACGGCGAGCCCGATCTCGGCGACCTCCAGACCTCGGCTGAGCTCATCGAGCTCATCGGACGCGTGCACGCTGAGAGCGCGGCAGACCGCGAACGCGGCGTTTCCGCGGCGCCGGGAGCGGCGGGCGCCGGCGAGCCGGCCACGGTCGAGGTGTCGGCCGCGGCGTTTCCGAACGGTCATCCGCGATCTCGTCACCGCTACGAGGACATCGATGCCCTGTTGGCGAAACAGGAGGCCGGGGCGCGATCGGCGATCACACAGCTCTTCTTCCGAGCCGGGGAGTATCTCGACTTCGTCGCGCGTGCTCGCGCGGCCGGTGTCACGATCCCCATCCTTCCCGGGATCATGCCAGTCACGTCCCCGTCGCGCTTGCGGCGCGTCTTGGAGCTCACGGGAGACCCCCGGCCGGACGCCTTCGCCGACGCGCTCGAGCACGCACCGGATGCCGCTGCCGCCCGCAGGATCGGCATCTCCCACGCGGCCGCACTCGCGAGAGACGTGGTCGATGGGGGTGCCCCCGGCATCCACCTGTACGCCTTCAACAACCACGACACGGTACTCGCGGTCCTCCGCGACGCCGGCCTTGCCCCGCACCTCACGACTCAGGAGATCTCCGCATGACTGTCGCATTTCCCGCCGGCACGATTCTCGGCTACCCACGCATCGGACGGCGCCGTGAGCTCAAACGCGCCGTCGAGCAGTTCTGGGCCGGGGCGGTCGAAGAGCCCGCGCTCGAGGCGATCGCGGCGGATCTGAGACGCGCGACCCGCGAACGCCTGGCGTCGCTCGGCCTGGGCCAGACGGATTCGTCGATACCCGAGTCGTTCTCCTACTACGATCAGGTGCTCGACGCGACACTGGCCGTGGGTGCGCTTCCGGCGAGGTTCGCGTCCCTACGTTGCGCGGACGGATCAATTCCGCTCGAGGCATACTTCGCGGCGGCTCGCGGTGCGGGTGAGGCGGCGCCGCTCGAGATGACGAAGTGGTTCGACACCAACTACCACTACCTGGTTCCTGAGATCGGCCCCGAGACGGCATTCGCGCTGTCAACCGACCGATTCTCTCGACAGGTCGCGGAAGCGAAGGCGGACGGATTCACGGTCCGTCCGGTGCTCGTCGGTCCGGTGACCCTGCTCGCGCTGGCGAAGCCCACCGACGAGGCCCCGACGGGTTTTCGCCCGCTCGATCGGCTCGAGGACCTTCTCCCGGTGTACTGCGAGTTGATCGGGGCGCTCCGTGCGTCCGGTGCCGAGTGGGTGCAGCTGGACGAGCACGCCCTCGTGAGCGAGAGCCTCGATGTGGATGCCGGCGCCCTCTCGGCGGCGGCCGCGCGCGCGTATGCCGTGCTGGGCGCGGCCAGCGACCGGCCCGCGATCCTCGTCGCAGCAGGTTACGGTGCGCTGTCCGACGACGCGTGGCGCGCGCTGGCCGCGGCGCCCGTGGAGGCCCTTGCGATCGATCTCCATCGCGGGGAAGTGCCGGCCGGGGCCCCGGGCGTGGAAACGAAGACGATCGTCGGCGGCGTGATCGACGGGCGCAATGTCTGGCGCGGCGACCTGGTCGGCGCGGCCGACCGTCTTGCTCAGCTCGAGTCGATCGGCGCGGCTTCGGTCGCCGCCGGGACGTCGGCATCGCTGCAGCACGTGCCGCACGACACGGCCGACGAGACGAAGCTCGACCCACGGTTGCTGTCGTGGCTCGCCTTCGCCGATCAGAAGGTCGCCCAGGTCGCCACCCTCGCGCGCGGCCTCGTGGAGGGCCGCGCCGCGATCGCCGACGAGCTCGATGCCGCGACCGCAGCGCTGGCGGCGCGCACGACGGCTGCGGGCGTGCGCGACGGAGAGGTGCGCTCGCGTGTCGCCCGTCTCTCCGCCGCGGACGCCGATCGAGGCGACCTGGCGACACGCGAGCGGGCGCAGGAGTCGCTCGGACTCCCCCTCTTGCCGACGACCACGATCGGGTCGTTTCCGCAGACTGCGGAGATCCGCCGGGCGCGGGCGCAGCACGGGCGCGGAGAGCTGACCACCTCCGCATACGAAGGATTCCTGCGTGAGGAGATCTCGCGCGTCGTGGCGCTGCAGGAGGATCTCGGACTCGACGTTCTCGTGCACGGCGAGGCCGAGCGCAACGACATGGTGCAGTACTTCGCCGAGAACCTCGACGGATTCGCCGTCACCGAGCAGGGCTGGGTGCAGTCCTACGGCTCGCGGGCGACCCGCCCGTCGATCCTGTGGGGTGACGTGTCCCGACCCGCGCCCATCACGGTGGACTGGGCGCGGTTCGCTCAGTCGCTGTCCGACAAGCATGTCAAGGGCATGCTCACCGGTCCCGTCACGATCCTTGCGTGGTCATTCGTTCGTGACGACCAGCCTCTGGGTGAGACCGCAGACCAGGTCGCGCTCGCGTTGCGCGACGAGATCGCCGATCTGGAGAAGGCAGGCATCCGGATCATCCAGGTCGACGAGCCCGCGCTCCGGGAGCTCCTTCCGCTGCGCACGGCCGACCAGGCTGCTTATCTCGACTGGTCGGTCCGCGCCTTCCGCATCGCCACTTCGGGTGCGGCGCCGTCGACACAGGTGCACACGCACCTGTGCTACTCCGAGTTCGGAGTGGTCATCGAGGCGATCGCGGCGTTGGATGCCGATGTCACCTCGATCGAGGCCGCGCGCAGTCGCGGTGAAGTGATCGGCGATATTGCGGCATCCGGCTTCGCCGCCGGGATCGGCCCGGGCGTCTACGACATCCACTCGCCGCGGGTGCCCGCCGTCGCCGAGATCGAGGCGCTCCTGCGTCGCGCGGCTGATGAGCTTCCGCTGCGCCAGATCTGGGTCAATCCGGATTGCGGCTTGAAGACCCGCGGATACGACGAGACAGTGACCTCGCTCCGCCATCTCGTCGAAGCGAGTCGCAATGTTCGTCAGGAGGTCATCGCTTAGCGCCGACGACCTCCGCCGGTCGTCGCTGGCGCAGAGGTTGCCGCCTGCGGCCGGCCCCGGTTCAGACTGCCCGCAGGACCGCGACGACGCGACCCAGGACCACTGCATCGTCTCCAAGGATCGGCTCGAACGCCGTGTTGCGTGGCAGCAGCCAGGTGTGTCCGTCACGCTGCCGGAAGGTCTTCACCGTCGCCTCGCCGTCGAGCATGGCCGCGACGATCTCGCCGTTGTCGGCCGTCGGCTGCGAGCGGACGACAACCCAATCGCCGTCGCAGATCGCGGCGTCGATCATCGACTCGCCACTGACCTTGAGCATGAACAGATCACCCTTGCCGACGAGCTGGCGGGGGAGGGGGAAGATCTCCTCGACCTGCTGGTCGGCGGTGATCGGCACGCCGGCCGCGATCCGGCCGACCAGCGGCACCATCGCGGCATCGGCGACCGGCGGCGCCTCATCGGCGGGATTCTCGGTCGCGCTCCCGGGCAGGTCGATCAGGACCTCCATGGCGCGCGTCTTGCCGGGGTCCCGTCGCAGGTATCCGCTCAGCTCGAGCTGATTGAGCTGATGGGTCACGCTCGACAGCGACTTGAGCCCTACGGCGTCGCCGATCTCACGCATGCTCGGCGGGTATCCGTGTCGCGCGATCGAGCGCTGGATGACCTCGAGGATCGCGAGCTGCTTCTCGCTCAGGCTCTTGCGCCGGCGGGTCTGTGGTTTCTCGCGGGAAGCTCCGGTGCCGTCCATGTCGCGCTCCTTCTCTAGCGGCTTGCTGCAACGGCCCATCTCGCTCCGGAAAAGACATCGTCTTCGAATGTCGGAGGTCGGTGATGGGGTGTTGCTATCGAAACCGTATCCGGTATCGCCGATCTCGTCCGGCAAGCGTTCGCGTGTCGTCTTCGATTCATCTGCGAACCGAACGAACTTGACATGAAGACATCATCGAAGATAGCTTCGGAAGAGAGGTTCGCATCCTGCTCTCCCGGCCGAGAGCGTGGATGCGAATCTCTCCACTCATCCGACACATCGAACCGAGGAGCAGACATGACCGCCATCAACGTGACCGCATTCGGCGCACCGTCGACTCACGAGCATTCGACGCGCTTGCGCCTGACCGTCCGCGGCCGTCGGGTTCTGGCCCTCCTCGCCGCGTTGCCGGCTGTCGTCTCACTCGTGGTCGCGATCGTCTCGGGCGGTGGCGCGCTCGCCTCGCGTGAGGGCAGCGCTCCGCTGGGCACGTTCGATCAGCTCACCGTTGCGCCCGGTGACACGCTGTGGTCGATCGCCGAATCGGTGGCTCCCGGTGCGGACCCGCGTGACGTGGTCGACGCGATCGTCCGGCTCAATGCGCTCGACTCGGGTTTGCTCGAGGCGGGCCAGATGATCAGCATCCCGCTCGAGTATTCCGCCGGCGAGTGAGCATAAGGCTCGCACCCGCGCCGTAGCATGGTGACGTGGCTGTGCGTCTGGATGACCTTCCCCTCCGCGACGATCTGCGAGGACTGACACCGTATGGTGCTCCGCAGGCGACGGTTCCGGTGGCACTCAACGTCAACGAGAACACCCATCCGGTCCCCGAAGCGGTGGCCGACGACATCCTGGATGGCCTCGCACACGCACTGCGCGAGATCAACCGTTACCCGGATCGTGAGTTCACGGTGCTGCGAGAGGGCTTCGCTGAGTATCTCGGTCACGGTCTGACCCGCGAGCAGATCTGGGCGGCGAACGGTTCCAACGAGGTTCTTCAGCATCTGCTGCAGGCGTTCGCCGGACCCGGACGCACCGCGTTCGGGTTCGCGCCGACGTATTCGATGTACCCGCTGCTGACGCGTGCCACGGGTGCGTCTTATGTGGCCGGCACGCGGGAAGCGGATTTCACGCTGGATGCCTCCGACGCGGCACAGCAGATCGACTCTGCGGATCCGGATGTCGTGTTCCTCTGCGCCCCGAACAACCCGACCGGTACCCCCCTGCGCCTCGACGTGATCGAGGCGGTCTATGAGGCCAGTCGGGGCATGGTCATCGTGGACGAGGCATACCAGGAGTTCGCGCCGCGCGACGAGAGGTCGGCGCTGACACTGCTTCCGGGTCGCGAGCGTCTCGTCGTGTCGCGCACGATGAGCAAGGCGTTCGCGTTCGCCGGGGCGCGCGTGGGATACCTGGCCGCCGACCCCGCCGTGATCGACGCGCTGCGGCTCGTGAGACTTCCTTACCACATGAGCGCGTTGACCCAGGCGGCGGCCTCGGCGGCGCTTCGACACGCCCCCGCAATGCTGAGCATGGTCGACGACATCGTTTCTCAGCGTGATCGAATCTCCGCCACGCTCTCCGCGCTCGGGTACGAGCCCCACGTGAGCTGGACCAACTTCGTCTGCTTCGGGGGCGTTGACGATCCCGCAGCGACCTGGCAGGGCCTCTACGACCGCGGGATCCTGATTCGAGACGTGGGACTCCCACACAGTCTGCGTGTCACGGCGGGGACCGAATCGGAGTCGACGGCGTTCCTCGACGCTCTGGCATCGCTCCGGGCATGATGACTCGCGCGTCTCGCTAGAGTGGGGCCATGAGCAACCCCGCGCCGCGTACCGCGTCGATCCGGCGCGCGACGAGTGAATCGACGGTCGAGTTGGATCTCGACCTGGACGGCACCGGCCAGAGCCGCATCGACACATCGGTGCCCTTTTTCGACCACCTGCTGACGGCATTCGCGAAGCACTCGTTGACGGATCTGACCGTGCGCGCCTCCGGAGACACCGACATCGACGCCCACCACACGGTCGAGGACGTATCGATCGTGCTCGGGCAGGCAATCCACCGGGCTCTCGGCGACAAGGCCGGAATCTCGCGCTACGGCGACGCGCTCGTCCCTCTCGATGAGGCCCTGGTCCAAGCCGTCGTCGACATCAGCGGACGCCCGTATCTCGTTCATGACGGCGAGCCGGCGGGTTTCGAGACGCACCTCATCGGCGGACACTTCACCGGCTCGCTCGTGAGGCACACGTTCGAGGCGATTGCCTTTCAGGGTGCGCTGACCGTGCACGTCCGTGTGCTCGGCGGCCGCGATCCGCACCACATCGCCGAAGCCGAGTACAAGGCCTTCGCCCGCGCTTTTCGCGGGGCTAAGACGCTGGATCCGCTGGTCCACGGCATCCCCAGCACGAAGGGCGCTCTGTGACGGAGTCCGCGCGTCCGCTGGTCGCGGTCCTGGACTATGGCTCCGGCAACGTCCATTCGGCCGTCACCGCGCTCGTCGCGGCCGGTGCCGACGCGCGGCTGACCGCCGACCGTGGTCTGATCCAGGATGCCGCGGGCCTCGTCGTGCCGGGCGTCGGCGCCTTCCGGGCCGTCATGACCGCGCTGCGTGTCAGCCGTGGCGATGAGCTCATCGAGCGCCGCCTCGCCGGTGGTCGTCCTGTCCTGGGAATCTGCGTGGGCATGCAGGTGCTGTTCGGCCGCGGGGTCGAGCGTGGCGTCGACACCGAGGGAATGGGGCAGTGGCCGGGCGTCGTGACCGAACTGGACGCGCCGGTGCTCCCGCATATGGGGTGGAACACGGTTCGGGCGGGGGAAGGATCGATTCTCTTCCGCGGCATCGAGAACGAGCGGTTCTATTTCGTGCACTCGTTCGGGGCGCGGCAGTGGAACCTCGATGTCATCCGGCCGTTCCGGCCGCCGGTGCTGACCTGGTGTGACTACGGAGCACCGTTCCTCGCCGCCGTCGAGAACGGTCCGCTGACCGCAACGCAGTTCCACCCGGAGAAAAGCGGCGACGCCGGCATCCGCCTCCTGGGCAACTGGATGTCGTCCCTTCCGCAGACGGGGTAGTCTCTCTCACTGTGCATTCCGCGCTCGCGCGCCGGACGACCCCCACTTGGAGCCATGAACGATTTCGCGTCCACCCCTGAATTGATCCTGCTGCCGGCCGTCGATGTCGCCGATGGGAAGGCCGTCCGCCTCACTCAGGGTGCGGCGGGCACCGAGACCAGCTATGGCGACCCGGTTGACGCGGCGTTGACCTGGGCGCGCGATGGCGCCCAATGGGTGCATCTGGTCGACCTCGATGCGGCGTTCGGCCGAGGCAGCAACAGTGGTGTGCTGCGCCGAGTCATCAAGCAGCTCAAGGGCGTGCGGGTCGAGCTTTCCGGCGGCATCCGTGACGACGCCACGCTGGAGGCGGCGCTGGAGTCGGGCGCGGCGCGCATCAACCTCGGCACCGCCGCGCTGGAGAACCCCGAGTGGGCTGCCGACGTCATCGGGCGCTATGGCGAAGCGATCGCGGTCGGTCTCGACGTGCGCGGCACGACTCTCGCGGCGCGCGGGTGGACACGCGACGGCGGCGACCTCTGGCATGTCCTGGATCGCCTCGAAGACGCCGGTTGCAGCCGTTACGTCGTGACCGACGTCACGAAGGACGGCACACTGCGCGGGCCGAATCTCGAGTTGCTCCGCGACATCACGTCCCGCACCACCAAGCCGGTCGTCGCATCCGGCGGCATTTCGAGCCTGGATGACATCGCTGCGCTCCGCGAGCTCGTGCCCCTCGGCGTCGAGGGTGCGATCGTCGGCAAGGCGCTCTACACGGGCGCGTTCACACTCGCCGAGGCGCTGGATGTCGCCGGCGACTGACTCCGCAGCGGACTCCGCTGGAGTTCCCTGGGATGGGCGTCGCTTCGACTCCAACCCCCACGCCGGCGATGACGGTTCGGCTGACCCGGCACTGCAGGCGGCGATGATCGAGTTCCGACGGCGGACGGGTTCGGCGTCCGCGATCGTCACGGCGTATCGCGAAGCACGACTGCTGATCCCGCTCGTCGCCGACAGGGGTCACGAGGGGATCGGACCCACGGGCCTGCGCGTCGACAAGACACAGGATCTGTCGATCGTCACGGTCGCCGCTCCCGATGGTCGGCGCGTCCTGCCGGTGTTCACGTCGGTCGCCGCGATGTCGATGTGGGATCCTCGGGCTCGCCCCGTTCCTGCCGACGGTGTGCGTACGGCATTGGCGGCGACGGCCGACGACACGGACCTCATCGTCATCGATCCCGGCACCGACAACGAATTCGTCCTGCGTCGACCGGCGGTCTGGGCCATCGCGCAGGGACTCCCGTGGGAGCCCGCGCACGAATCACCTGCCGTGTTCACCGGCTTGCAGCAGAGCATCGGCGGTGAACTCGCCGTTCTCGATCTGTCTGTCTCCTCCGGCGATCCGGACGGGCGTCTGCGCGGACCCGAGCTGATCGTGCGGCTTCAGCTGGTCGAAGGCCTCGACGACACGCAACTCGACGCCGTCTTGCACCGCCTCGCGACGCGCTGGGCGGCCGATGACCGTATCGCCGTGCTGGTGGACTCTCTGACGGTCAAGCTCGTCCGCTGAGCCCCGTCAGGTGACCGGACCGGTCCACTTCTCGCCCGGGCCTTTGCCGATGGCGTCGGGAATCACCGACGCTTCGCGGAACGCCAGCTGCACAGAACGGAGCCCGTCGCGCAGCGACCGCGCGTGCATGTCGCTGATCTCCGGCGCTGCGGCGGTGATGAGGCCCGCGAGCGAGTTGATGAGTTTGCGGGCTTCGTCGAGGTCTTGTTGGTTCGCCGGGTCGTCGGCGAGCCCGACCTTCACGGCCGAGGCGCTGAGGAGGTGTACCGCGGCCGCCGTGATCACCTCGACCGCCGGAACGTCGGCGATGTCGCGAGATGCCGCGGACGCGGCGCGCTCCTGTTCCTCCCACCGTGCGATGCGCTCGGCATCCTGGGGACTGTTCGTCTGGTCGCCTGGGGCGGGGTTCGTGGCCACGTGTCGCTCTCTGCTAGACTCAGCGGGCACCGGAGTGTTCTACTCCGGATCGAAAGAGGATCACATCCCACCCGCGCTTGCCGCTCCAGGCTACCGGGTCACGCACTCCGCCTCGTCCGCGAGGCCGTCCAGAACATCGGATGCGGGTGCAAGAACTGCGAAGCCGGCGCGTGCGTCGTGCGGGGTGGACGTGATGCTCTTCCGCCCGAGACGCACTCCTGTGCGTCCGGTGGCAGCCACCCCACGAAGAGGAGTTCCGCACATCAGCGATCCCCGCACCAACGACCGCATCCGCGTCCCCGAGGTTCGCCTCGTCGGACCCGCCGGTGAGCAGGTCGGCGTCGTCCGTATCGAGGTCGCGCTGCGCCTGGCTCAGGAAGCCGACCTCGACCTGGTCGAGGTCGCTCCGGACTCGAAGCCCCCTGTCGTGAAGATCATGGACTACGGGAAGTTCAAGTACGAAGCCGCGCAGAAGGCGAAGGAAGCGCGCCGCAATCAGGCGAACACGATCCTCAAAGAGGTCCGCTTCCGCCTGAAGATCGACAACCACGACTACGAAACCAAGCGCAAGCGCGCGGAGGGCTTTCTCAAGACGGGAGACAAGGTCAAGGCCATGATCCTCTTCCGTGGTCGAGAGCAGTCGCGTCCCGACCAGGGCGTGCGCCTGTTGCGCAAGTTCGCCGAGGATGTCGCCGAGTTCGGCACCGTCGAGTCCAACCCCACCATCGACGGGCGCAACATGGTCATGGTGATCGCCCCGCACAAGAACAAGTCCGAAGTCAAGACTGAGCAGAACGCCCAACGCACGGCCCACCGCGAGGCCGCACGCCAGGCTCGGACGGGCTCGGACTCGGACGCCCCGGCCACCGCATCCGCCCCCGCGGAGTAGGGCCTCACAGACTCCGGTCCGCCCGGAACCACAACGAAGGAAGAAACATGCCGAAGCAGAAGACCCACTCAGGTGCCAAGAAGCGATTCAAGGTCACCGGCAGCGGAAAGCTCATGAAGCAGCAGGCCGGAATGCGGCACAACCTCGAGGGCAAGTCGTCGCGTCGCACGCGTCGCCTCAACCAAGAGCAGGTTCTTGCTCCCGGTGACGTCAAGCAGGCCAAGAAGCTCCTCGGTCGCTGAGCGCCGACGCACGTTAGGAAGAAGAAGAAATGGCTAGAGTCAAGCGGGCCGTAAACGCCCACAAGAAGCGTCGCGTCACTCTGGAGCGCGCCGCCGGTTACCGGGGTCAGCGTTCGCGTCTGTATCGCAAGGCGAAGGAGCAGGTCACCCACTCGCTCGTCTACTCGTACCGCGACCGTCGCAAGCGCAAGGGTGATTTCCGCCGCCTGTGGATCCAGCGCATCAACGCTGCGAGTCGTCAGAACGGCATGACCTACAACCGGTTCATCCAGGGTCTCGGCCTGGCCGGTGTGCAGGTCGACCGCCGCATGCTGGCAGAGCTCGCCGTCAACGAGCCGGCCGCGTTCGCGTCGCTCGTCGCGACCGCCAAGGCGGCGCTGCCGGCTGACGTCAACGCGCCTCGCGTCTGAACCGATACAACGCACCCGCCTCACGGGCGTCTTCCGCTCGGAAGCCGCCCGTGAGGCGCGTAACGGGGCAAGCCGCCCCCGCGCCCGTATGCTGAGAGCGTGCTCGAGAACCCGCGTTCCCCCCGCGTGCGCGCCGTCGCGAAGCTGACCAAACGCAGCGCTCGCCAAGAAACGGGACTCTTCCTCCTGGAAGGTCCGCAAGCAGCGCGAGAAGCGGTGGCCTTTCGCCCTGACACCGTCGTCGAGCTGTTCGCGACGCCGACGGCGATGGAACGGCATCCGGACCTTCGCGACGCCGCGCGCGATGCGGGCATCGAGGTCGTGTTCACGACCGAGGCCGTGCTCGACGCGATGGCCGACACGGTCACTCCCCAGGGCATCGTCGCGGTCGCGCGCCAGGCGCTCACGTCGCTGCGCGAGGTGTTCGCCGCGGCGCCCAAGCTCATCGCGATCTGCGAAGAAGTGCGTGATCCGGGCAACCTCGGCACGATCATCCGTGCCGCGGATGCCGCGGGTGCGGACGCCGTGGTGCTGACCGGGCGAACAGTCGACCCGTACAACCCGAAGGTCGTGCGCGCCACCACGGGGTCGCTGTTCCATGTGCCGGTTGCGATGAGCGCGGACCTCGCCGAGACGATCGCGCGGGCACGGGCCTCGGGGTTGCAAGTGATCGCGGCCGACGTCGGGGGAGATGACTTCCTGGCCCGCCGAGACGTGCTGCGCGAACCCACCGCGTGGTTGTTCGGCAACGAGGCGCGTGGACTCGAGGACGAAGCTCTGGCGCTGGTCGACGTGTCGCTGCGCCTGCCGATCTACGGACGGGCGGAGTCGCTGAACCTCGCGACGGCGGCCAGCGTGTGCTTGTACGAGTCCGCCTTCGCACAGCGTTCCGAGGGATGACGGATTGTTCCGGTCGGGTTACGACTGTGTCAAGATCCAGGCGGCAGGGTGGGCTGAACCCGAGCGCCCTGCTTAGGCTGAAACCATGGTGACCCCTGATCCTGCCCCTGCGACGTCGAACATCACTGTGCGGCGGGGCGATCCGCTCGTCGTCGTGAAGGACGTGCAGAAGCACTACGGTGACTTCCAGGCGCTCACCGATGTCAACCTGACCGTCAACCGCGGCGAGGTGGTCGTCGTCATCGGACCATCCGGATCGGGCAAGTCGACTCTCTGTCGCACGATCAACCGCCTCGAAACGATCACGAGCGGCTCGATCTCGATCGACGGTACGGAGCTTCCGAAGGAGGGGAAGGGGTTGGCCGCCCTCCGCGCCGACGTCGGTATGGTTTTCCAGTCGTTCAATCTGTTCTCCCACCTGACGATCCTCGACAACGTCACGATCGGTCCGATCAAAGTGAAGGGCCTCAAGCGCGCCGATGCGGAGGCGCGGGCGCAGGCGCTGCTGGAGCGGGTCGGCGTGGCCGCGCAGGCGTCGAAGCTGCCGGCTCAGCTGTCGGGCGGTCAGCAACAGCGGGTGGCGATCGCGCGCGCTCTCGCGATGCAGCCGAAGGTGATGCTCTTCGACGAGCCGACCAGCGCGCTGGACCCCGAAATGATCAACGAGGTTCTCGACGTCATGGTCGGACTCGCTCAAGAGGGCATGACGATGATCGTCGTCACCCACGAGATGGGCTTCGCTCGCAAAGCGGCCGACCGCGTCGTCTTCATGGCCGACGGCCACATCGTCGAGGAGGCTGCTCCCGATGAGTTCTTCACCCATCCGCGCAGCGATCGCGCGCGAGACTTCCTCTCCAAGCTGATCACACACTGAACCCCTACCCGGAACGTACGAACGAAGGAGACACAGCATGCGCAAGAGGACACTGATCGCCGGCCTCGGGATCACCGCGGTTGCCGCTTTGGCGCTGACCGGCTGCAACAGCGGCACACCCAGTGCCACGCCGGACGCGAGCGAGGGGGGGGCGGCGGATGTCTGGTTCACCGTCGCCGACCCGAAGCCCGCCGTCGAGGGAAGCGACACGGTCGCCGCCATCACCGAACGCGGCACGGTCAAGGTCGGCGTGAAAGAGGACCAGCCGAACCTCGGCTACCTCGACCCGACCACGGGGGAGCGCAGCGGCTTCGACATCGATGTCGCACGCTGGGTGGCGGCCTCTCTCGGCTATGACGAGGCCGACATCGATTTCCAGGTGATCGACTCCGCCAACCGTGAGCAGGCGATCATCAACGGCGACATCGACTACTATGTCGGCACGTATTCGATCACCGACAAGCGCAAGGAGCAGATCTCCTTCGCCGGTCCCTACTTCGTGACCGGTCAGGGACTCCTCGTCGCCGCCGACGATGACACGATCACCGGGGTGGACGCGCTCACGGCCGACAGCATCGTCTGCTCGGTGACCGGGTCGACGTCGATCGAGCGGATCAAGACCGAGACCCCGGCGGGGACAGTCGAGCTCAGCAAGTACTCCGAGTGCGTCGAGCAGCTCAAGAACGGCCAGGTGGACGCCGTCACGACCGACCAGGCGATCCTCATCGGCTATGCGGCGCAGGACCCCGACAACCTCAAGGTGGTCGGTGACCCGTTCAGCGAGGAGCGATACGGCATCGGTGTGCAGAAGGGTGACACTGCCTTCGTCGAGTTCATCAACACGACGCTGACCGATGGCCCTGACATCTGGACGGCGATCTTCGACAAGAACCTCGGCCCGGCCGGCGTCACCGGTACCCAGCCGGCCGTCGACGCGGCAGAGTGAGTCGCGCGAGGCGCGGCACCCCCTCCGGTGCCGCGCCTCGCGTTCTTTCGCAGCGCAGCCCCGCCGCGACCCCGCACCCGGACCCCCTGGCGAGCAGCATGAAAGGAGCCTGATGAATCAGATCTTCGACTACCCCGATCTGTGGCGCGATGCGCTCGTGGGCACCCTCGTGCTGTTCTCCGGCGGCGGGATCATCGCGATCGTCGTAGGTCTGCTCGTCGGCGCGATGCGTGTCTCGCCGGTGCCGGTTGCGCGAGCGGTCGGGGCCGTCTATGTCAACTGGATTCGCAACACCCCGCTGACGCTCGTCCTCTTCTTCTTCGCATTCGCCGTGCCGCTCTTGGTCCCCCTGCCGCGCAACAGCTTTCTTCTGCTGGCGATCATCGGTCTGGGGCTGTACACCGCGACCTACGTCGCCGAGACGATCCGCTCGGGCATCAACACCGTGCCCGTCGGGCAGGCCGAGGCAGCACGAGCCCTCGGTATGGGTTTCGGGCAGGTGATGGGACTGATCGTGCTGCCCCAGGCCGCACGGTCGGTCATCCCGCCGATGATGAGCGTGTTCATCGCCCTCTTGAAGAATACGACCGTCGCATCGGGATTCTCGGTCGTCAACCTCGGCAACGTCCGCGCCAACATGAGCGAGCAGGGTGAGAATCAGATGGTCGCCATACTCATCGTCATGGCGGTCTTCGTCGTCATGGTGCTCGTGCTGGCGAGTTTGCAGCGCTATCTCGAAAACCGATGGCGGGTGGCGCGATGACCTCTGTGCTCTACGATGTTCCCGGCCCCCGCGCGAAGGCGCGCAATGCCATTCTCGGCGTCGTGACCGTCGTGCTTCTGCTCGCTGCTCTCGGATTCGTGCTCTGGCGTTTCGCGGCGAGCGGTCAGTTCAGTGCAGAGAAGTGGAGCTTGTTCACCTACACCCGCGTGTGGCAGATGATCGGGCAGGCGACACTGGCGACGCTGGCGGCATTCGCCGCTGCCGCGGTGGGCGCGATCATCCTGGGGTTCGCGCTGGCGATCGGCCGGCTCTCCGACCATCGCTGGGTGCGCGGGCCGATCAGCGCCATCGTCGAGTTCCTGCGGGCGGTCCCCGTGCTGGTTTTCATGCTGCTGCTGTACTACGGCCTCCCCGTGATCGGCATCAAGATGCCCTCGTACTGGGCAGTCGTGATCGCGCTGATCGCCTACAACGGTTCGGTGCTCTCAGAGGTCATCCGCGCGGGCGTCGAGTCGCTGCCGCGCGGCCAGCAGGAGGCCGGGTATGCGATCGGTCTGCGCAAGGCCGGAGTGATGCGCCTGATCCTCCTGCCGCAGGCGATCCGCTCGATGATGCCGGTCATCATCGCGCAACTGGTGGTGACGCTGAAGGACACCGCGCTCGGCTTCATCATCACGTACCCCGAATTGCTCTACACGGCCAAGCTCCTCGGCTCGAATGCGGTGTACGGATCCCCGTTGATCCCCTCCGCCCTCATTGCCGGAACAATCTATGTCGCCATGTGTCTCGCGCTCAGCTATTCCGCCTATGTCCTCGAGAAGCGGTTGCGCAGTTCGCCGAGGGTCGCCGCGGATCCGCTCCACCACCCGGTCGGTGATGTGACCGACACGGAAATCATCGCTGCGCAGACGCATACAGGCGGGGGCCGTCGATAGGTCGCGGAGGAGCCGGTACGTCGCCGGTAGACTCGTTTTTTGTGTCTGACGCACTTGAGATCACCCCGGACGCCGTCGAGGCCGCCGTCACGGCGGCGCTCGCGGCCATCACCGTCGCTGCCTCTACGGGCGAGGTGAAAGTGGTCCGCGCGGCCCACGCCGGCGACGCGTCGGCCCTCGCGCAGCTCAATGCACGTCTGCGCGACGTGCCCAGCGATCGCAAGGCGGAGCTCGGCAAGCTCGTCGGGCAGGCCCGGTCCCGCGTTTCCCTGGCGCTCGCCGCCCGCGAGACCGAGCTCGCGGAGGCTGAGACGGCCGCGAGGTTCGAGGCCGAGCGCATCGACATGACTGCGCTGCCGCAACGGGCACGGGTGGGGGCGCGGCATCCGCTCACGCTGCTGCAGGACCAGGTCGGCGACATCTTCGTCGGAATGGGCTGGGAGATCGCGGAGGGGCCCGAGCTCGAGCATGAGTGGTACAACTTCGACGCACTGAACCTCGATGCCGACCACCCCGCGCGGCAGATGCAGGACACGTTCTACGTCGACCCCGTCGAGGCGCATCTGCTCCTGCGCACACAGACGAGCCCGGTGCAGATGCGGTCGATGCTGACACGCGACCTGCCGATCTATATCGTTTCGCCGGGACGCGTCTATCGCACCGATGAGTTCGACGCGACTCATCTGCCCGTCTTCAGCCAGTTCGAGGGGCTCGTGATCGACAAGGGCATCACGATGGCGCACTTGCGCGGCACGCTCGACCACGTCGCTCGCGCCCTGTTCGGCGCAGAGGCGAAGACGCGCCTGCGGGCGAACTACTTCCCGTTCACGGAGCCCTCGGCAGAGCTCGACCTCTGGCATCCGACCTTCACCGGCGGTGCGCGCTGGATCGAGTGGGGCGGATGCGGCATGGTCAATCCCAATGTGCTCCGGGCGGCGGGTATCGACCCCGATGAGTACTCTGGTTTCGCCTTCGGGATGGGGATCGAGCGGACGCTGATGTTCCGCTCGGACGTGAAAGACATGCGCGACATGGCCGAGGGCGATGTGCGCTTCAGCGAGCAGTTCGGAATGGTGGTCTGATGCGCGTCCCCCTGTCTTGGCTGCGGGAGTATGTTGACGTCTCGGCCGATGCCACAGCGGACGACGTTCTGGCTTCGCTCGTTTCGGTCGGCTTCGAAGAAGAAGATGTTCACGGGTTCGAGCTGACCGGCCCGATCGTCGTCGGCCAGGTCGTCTCGTTCGAGTCCGAATCCCAGACCAACGGCAAGACGATCCGGTGGTGCCAGGTCGATGTCGGCGCATCCGAGGGACCAGGGACCGCGCATGACATCCGCGGGATCGTCTGCGGCGCCGGCAACTTCTTCGTGGGCGACAAGGTCGTCGTGACACTTCCCGGAGCAGTCCTGCCGGGGCCGTTCGCGATTGCCGCCCGCAAGACCTACGGGCATGTCTCCGACGGCATGATGGCCTCCGCCCGCGAACTGGGTCTCGGCGACGGGCACGACGGCATCCTGCGGCTCGTCGAGCTCGGCCTCGACCCGGAGGTCGGCGCCGACGCGATCTCGCTGCTCGGCCTCGACGACGTCGCCGTCGAGATCAATGTCACCCCCGACCGCGGCTACGCGCTTTCGCTGCGCGGCGTCGCCCGCGAGTACGCCCACGCGACAGGGGCGACTTTCCGCGATCCGGGAGAGCGTGCGTTCGAGGACCTCGCGCAGCCGACGAGCGGCGTCGACGTCGCCGTCGAGGACGACGCCCCGATTCGCGGTCGCGTCGGGGCGAGCGAGTTCGTCGTGCGCGTCGTACGCGGAGTGGATCCGACCAAGCCGACCCCGCCGTGGATGATCGCGCGGTTGCAGCTGGCCGGTATCCGGTCGCTCGGCGTGCTGATCGACATCACGAACTACGTCATGCTCGAGCTCGGCAATCCGATCCACGGATACGACCTGGATCATCTGCACGGCGGCATCACCGTTCGTCGTGCCCGTCCTGGGGAGCATCTGACGACGCTTGACGGCAAGGACCGCACGCTGTCGACGGAAGATCTTCTGATCACCGACGAATCCGGCCCGATCGGGCTGGCCGGGGTGATGGGCGGCGCGACGACCGAGATGACCGATGCGACCCGGAATGTGCTGATCGAGGCGGCCGTCTTCGACACCGTCACCATCGCGCGCAGCGCCCGTCGGCACAAGCTGCCGTCCGAGGCCTCCAAGCGATTCGAGCGCGGGGTCGATCCGCTCATTCCGTTCGTGGCTGCCCGCCGCGTCGCCGACCTCATGGTCGCCTACGCCGGCGGAACGTTGAGCGACGAAGGCGGAGCACTCTTCGCCGAAGTGTTCCTCGAGCCGGTCCACCTTCCGCGAAGCTTCACCGCGGGCCTCATCGGTGTCGATTACACGGACGCCGAGGTGATCGCGGCGCTCGAGACCATCGGTGCCGATGTGGCGGAGACCGGCGAGTCGCTGACGGTGATCCCGCCGTCCTGGCGCCCGGATCTCACCGACAAGTGGACGCTGGCTGAGGAGGTCGCGCGCATCACCGGGTACGACCGGATCCCCTCCGTCTTGCCGATTCCCCCCTCGGGCCGGGGCTTCACACGCCCGCAGGCAGGGCGCCGTCGGGTCGCGAACGCACTGGCCGCGGCCGGTTTTGTCGAGACCCCGTCGTTCGGGTTCACGACCGAAGCCCAGAACGACCTGCACGGCTCACCCTCGGGTGAGCACGTGCCGTCGATCGCCCTCGCGAATCCGCTCGACGGGCAGGCGCCCTTCCTGCGGCGATCGCTCATCCCGGGACTCCTGCAGGTCGCGCACCGCAACCAGTCGCGCGGACTCACAGACCTCGCACTGTTCGAAACGGGCATCGTCTTCCACCCCGAAGCCGGCGTCGCGTACGGCACCGAAACCGTACCCCCTGCGGCGGCGCGGCCGGATGCCGCGACACTCGCTGCGCTCGACGCGGCGATCCCGCCGCAGCCGCGCCACGTCGCCGTGCTCCTGACCGGTCATCGGATCGCGAAGCAGCCGGGTCAGACGGCTGAATCGTTCGATGTGGCCGATGCGCTCGATGCCGCCCGCACGATCGCGGCCGCGGCGGGGGTGGAGATCACGGTCGTGCAGGCATCTCGCGCGGCTCTTCACCCGGGTCGCACCGGCGTGCTGCGTGTCGGCGACACCGACGTCGGCTATGTCGGCGAGCTCCTCCCGGCGGTGTCTGCCGGTGCCGACCTGCCGGGTCGTGTCGTCGTCGCCGAGATGGATCTCGATCTCGTCCTGGACCTCGCACGTGAGAGGGTCGTCGCGGCGACGCTGTCCGGGTATCCCGCGGCGACGCAGGACGTGTCGCTTGTGGTGGATGCCGCCCTCCCCGCGGCGGCCGTCCGCGCCGCGCTCGTCGACGGGGCCGGTCCGCTGCTGGAGCATGCGCGCCTGGTCGACGACTACCGCGGGTCGGGAGTGGCGGACGGGAAGAAGAGTCTGACATTCGCCCTGCGGTTCCGCGCGGCTGACCGTACGCTGACCGCAGCGGAGGCCTCGGAGGCCAAGCTCTCAGGTGTCGCCGTCGCCGCCGAGCGGCTCGGCGCCGCGATCCGCGAATAGCCGTGCAGGCGCCCGGCTGAAGCCCGGTGTTCCCGGTCGGGTCGAGACGTGGGGCTTCCCGCTTCGGGCTTTATGCAGACCACACGTCACCAGACAATAGGGTGGGACAATGACCTATTCGGTCGCCGTTTCCGGCGCTTCCGGCTACGCAGGGGGAGAGATCCTGCGGTTGCTGGGCGCGCACCCCGACGTGGAGGTCCGCACCGTCACGGCGCACTCCAACGCCGGGCAGCCTCTGATCGAGCATCAGCCGCACCTGCGCTCGCTCACGCACCTCACCCTCCAGGACACGACTCCCGAGGTGCTTGCCGGTCACGATATCGTCTTCCTCGCATTGCCCCATGGACAGTCCGGGCAGTACACGCAGGTGCTGGCCGACGTGCCACTCGTCATCGACGCGGGCGCCGATCACCGCCTCACCTCCTGGGATGCCTGGAATGCCTTCTACGGCGGCGACTTCCACGAGCCGTGGGCGTACGGCGTCCCCGAGCTGCCCGTTCGTGGCGCCAAGCAGCGCACGCACCTCGTCGGTGCGACACGCATTGCCGCGCCGGGTTGCAATGCATCGACAGTCGCGCTCTCGCTCGCACCGGGGGTCGCGGCCGGGGTCATCGACCCGGGCGACATCGTCACGGTTCTCGCAGTCGGTGCCTCCGGCGCGGGCAAGAGCCCGAAAGCGGATCTTCTCGCGAGCGAGATCCTCGGGTCGGCCAACCCTTACGCCGTGGGCGGCACCCATCGGCACATTCCTGAGATCCGGCAGGCTCTGGCTGCGGCCGGGGTCTGGCCTGGAGAGGACATACGGATCTCCTTCACTCCGGTCCTCGTGCCGATGAGCCGTGGGATCCTCGCGACATCGACCGCGCCGATCCTCGGCGACGTGTCCGATGCCCGGATCCGCGCCGCGTGGGAAGACGCCTACGGCGACGAGATCTTCGTGCAGCTGCTGCCGGAGGGGCACTTCCCCCGCACGGCCGACGTACTCGGGGCCAACACGGCGCTCATGGGCCTGGCGGTCGATCGGGCGGCGCACCGGGTCGTCGTCGTGACAGCGGTCGACAACCTCGTCAAAGGCACTGCGGGTGCCGCCATCCAGTCGATGAACATCGCATTGGGCCTCCCCGAGGGCCGCGGACTGAGCGTGAACGGAGTGGCACCGTGAGCGTGACCGCGGCACGGGGGTTCGAGGCGGCCGGCGTCGCCGTCGGCCTCAAGTCGACCGGAAAGAAGGATGTCGCCGTCGTGGTCAACCGCGGACCGCGCAAGGCTGCGGCGGCCGTCTTCACGAGCAATCGCGCCCAGGCGAACCCGATCATCTGGTCGCGGCAGGCGATCGCGGATGGTGTCGCCGAGGCCGTCGTGCTCAACTCCGGAGGGGCGAACTGCTTCACCGGGTCGTTCGGTTTCCAGACCACCCATCAGACGGCCGAACGAGCGGCGAGTCTCCTGGCGGTGAGTTCGGGTGACATCCTCGTGTGTTCGACCGGGTTGATCGGCACCGGCGACGAGCTCTTCCGCGCGAAGGTGCTCGACGGTGTCGAGCAGGCCATCGCGGCGCTTTCGCCGAGTGGCGGCGATGCGGCCAGCGAGGCGATCATGACGACGGACTCGAGGCCGAAGCGCGCCGTCCGCGCGCAGGATGGCTGGACGGTCGGGGGCATGGCCAAGGGAGCCGGCATGCTGGCGCCGGGACTCGCGACGATGCTTGTGGTGATCACCACTGATGCCGATCTCACCTCTCTCGAACTCGACAGCGCCCTGCGGAGGGCGACCCGGGTGAGCTTCGACCGGCTCGACTCGGACGGATGCATGTCGACCAACGATCAGGTGACCCTCCTCGCCAGCGGCGCCTCGGGCATCCGCCCGGAACCTTTCTCCTTCACATCCGCGCTGACGGAGGTCTGCCGCGACCTGGCGGAGCAGCTCCAGAGCGATGCGGAGGGCGCCAGTCACGACATCGCGATCGAGGTGGTCGGTGCAGCGTCTGAAACCGACGCTGTCGAGGTCGGCCGCTCCGTCGCCCGCAACAACCTGTTCAAAGCCGCGATCTTCGGAAACGACCCGAATTGGGGGCGCGTGCTGGCCGCCATCGGCACGACGACCGCTGCCTTCGATCCGTACGACGTGGACGTCTCCTTCAACGGCGTGCGCGTCTGCACCGCCGGCGGGCCCGACCGCCCACGCGAGGACGTCGACCTCACAGCGCGCGCGACCCGCATCCTCATCGACCTGAAGTCGGGCGCGGATGCCGCCACGATCCTGACGAACGACCTCACACACGAGTACGTCCACGAGAACAGCGCGTATTCCTCATGACCGACTTTCAGCAGACCACTCCCGAACAAGCGGCGGCGAAGGCCGGCGTTCTCATCGAGTCGCTTCCGTGGCTGCAGCGTTTCCGCGAGCAGATCGTCGTCATCAAGTACGGCGGAAACGCGATGGTCTCGGAGGACCTGCAGGAGTCGTTCGCTCAGGACGTCGCCTACCTGCGATTCGTCGGGGTCAAACCCGTCGTCGTTCACGGCGGAGGTCCGCAGATCTCGCGGATGCTGGATCGTCTGTCCATCCCCAGCGAGTTCAAGGGCGGATACCGCGTGACCAGCACCGAGGCCATCGGCGTCGTCCGGATGGTGCTCACCGGGGAGGTGAATCCGCAGCTCGTCGCTCGGATCAACGCGTTCGGCCCGATCGCGACCGGCGTCTCGGGTGAGGATGCCGGGCTCTTCGGCGGACGTCGCCGCGGCGTGGTCCTGGACGGCGCCGAGCACGATCTGGGATACGTCGGCGATGTCGTCGAGGTCGACCCGCAGCCGGTTCTCGACCAGCTGGCGGCCGGGCGCATTCCGGTCGTCTCATCCATCGCGCCCGACCTCGACAATCCGGGCCATTCGCTCAACGTCAACGCCGACGCCGCGGCCGCTTCGCTGGCGATCGCTCTTCACGCGACCAAACTCGTGATCTTGACCGATGTTCCCGGCCTCTATGCGGATTGGCCGAACCGCGACTCGCTCGTCTCGCATCTGACGGCGACGCAGCTGCGCGAAATGGTGCCGACCCTCGAGTCGGGGATGATCCCGAAGATGCAAGCGTGCCTGGACGCCGTCGACGGCGGGGTCGATACGGCCGCGATCATCGATGGGCGACAGGCGCACTCGGTGCTGGTGGAGATCTTCACAGAACACGGAATCGGAACTGAGGTGGTGGCCGGATGAGCGGGGAAACAGAGGCGACGAGCTGGCAGGAAGATGCGGCGCGCGATCTCGTGCGCAACGCGGGTGATCGGTTGGCGCTGTTCACGCGCGGCGAGGGCTCGCACCTGTGGGACGGAGAGGGCAAGCGCTATCTTGATTTTCTCGGCGGGATCGCCGTCACCTCGCTCGGACACGCGCATCCGGTGTTCGTAGAGGCGGTCAGTCGCCAGGCGGCGACACTGGCGCACGTCTCGAACTTCTTCGCGACGCCGCCGCAGCTGGCCCTCGCCTCTCAGCTGAAACGACTGGCCGGCACGGGTGAGTCCGGGCGTGTCTACTTCGGCAATTCCGGTGCTGAAGCCAACGAGGCTGCCTTCAAGCTCGCGCGGCTGCACGGCGGTCCGGAGCGTCCCCGCATCCTCGCGCTGCGCAACGCTTTCCATGGTCGCACGATGGGCACCCTCGCCCTCACGGGCAAGGACTACATGCAGGCCCCGTTCCTGCCGATGATCCCGGGTGTCGAGTTCATCGAATCGACGGTCGAGGCGCTTGACCAGGCGCTGGATGAGCGCGTCGCGGCGCTCTTCGTCGAACCCATCAAGGGCGAAGCGGGAGTGGTCGAGCTCCCCGAGGGCTACCTCGTCGCCGCGCGCGAGCTCACCGCCCGCCACGGTGCCTTGCTCATCCTGGACGAGATTCAGACCGGTGCAGGGCGGACTGGGGCCTGGTTCGCGTTCCAGCGCGACGGCATCACGCCCGATGCGATCACGGTCGCGAAGGGCATCGGCGGCGGGTTCCCGATCGGCGCGCTGATCACGTTCGGAGCGGCGAGCGAGCTGTTCTCGCCCGGCACCCACGGGTCGACGTTCGGGGGCAACGCGCTCGCGACGGCCGTCGCCTCGGCCGTGCTCGGCGAGATCGAGCGCGCCGGTCTGCTCGACAACGCCGCCGCTCGCGGTGAACAGCTGCGCACCGCGATCGGGGCGATCGGTTCGCCGCTCGTGACCGGATGCCGCGGACGAGGGCTCCTCATCGGCATCGCGCTGGCCCATCCGGTGGCGGGGGCCGTCGTCGCAGCGGCGCAGCAGAACGGCCTGATCGTGAATGCCGCGAATGACTCGACCATCCGCATCGCTCCCGCGCTGACGATCGGCGATGCCGAGATCGACGAGTTCATCACTCTGTTCACGCAGACGCTGCACACCGTGATCGCTGACACGCCCGCATCCACGACGCCCACGGAGGTGCCCGCATGACCCGTCACCTGCTGCGCGACGACGACCTGACCCCAGCCGAGCAGGCCGAGATCCTCGACCTGGCGCTTGCGCTGAAGAAGGACCGCTGGAAGCTGACACCGCTGGAGGGTCCGCAGACCGTCGCCGTCATCTTCGACAAGTCTTCGACCCGCACACGCGTGTCGTTCGCGGTCGGCATCGCGGATCTCGGCGGATCGCCCCTGATCATCTCCACCGCGAACAGTCAGCTCGGCGGCAAGGAGACACCCTCGGACACGGCCCGCGTCCTCGAACGCCAGGTGGCGGCAATCGTCTGGCGCACCTATGCGCAGTCGGGGCTCGAGGAGATGGCCCGCGGCACCCGCGTGCCCGTCATCAACGCGCTGAGCGATGACTTCCACCCCTGTCAGCTGCTGGCGGACCTGCTCACGATCCGGGAGCATAAGGGAGAGCTCGCCGGACTCACGTTGACATTCTTCGGGGACGGACGATCCAATATGGGTCACTCGTATCTGCTTGCCGGGGTGACCGCCGGGATGCACGTGCGGGTCGCCTCGCCCGAATCCTTCTCGCCACGCTCGGACGTCGTGGCCGATGCACAGCGGATCGCGGCGCGGACGGGCGGGTCGGTCACGCTGTCCACCGAACCTCTCGAAGTGGCCGCCGGTTCCGACGTCGTCGTCACCGATACCTGGGTGTCGATGGGCAAGGAGGAGGAGAAGGCTTCGCGCCTTCGCGACCTCGGTCCGTACAAAGTGACGGCCGAGACCATGGCGCGTGCCGATCCGGAGGCCATCTTCATCCACTGCCTCCCCGCAGACCGGGGCTACGAAGTGGATGCCGCCGTCATCGACGGGCCGCAGAGCGTTGTCTGGGACGAGGCCGAGAACCGTCTGCACGCGCAGAAGGCCCTCCTGGTGTGGCTGCTGCGCCAGCAGTGACGACGCCGTGAGGGACGGCGCGCGTGGGCGGGCATTTCTCGATGGGCCTTCCCGGCTGCAGGGAATCGATCTGGCGCGTGCGCTCGCGGTGCTCGGTATGTTCGCGGCGCACCTGATCGCTCTGCCTCAGCCCGAACTGCGTGAGCCGCTGACCTGGATCGGACTGGCGGGTGGGCGATCCTCCATCCTCTTCGCCACGCTGGCGGGCGCCTCGCTCGCCCTGATCACAGGAGGGCCGGCACCGATCACCGGGCCCGCACGCGCGACGGCGCGGCTGCGCATCCTGGTCCGCGCGGCGCTGCTGTGGATCCTCGGCATAGCCCTCATCCTGACGGGGGTTCCGGTATACGTGATCCTCCCCGCATACGCGCTGCTCTTCGCACTCGCCTTGCCGCTGCTGGGCCTCCGCGCCAGGACGCTGTGGGTGCTGACAGGGGTGGGTGCGCTCATCCTGCCGTGGCTGCAACCGGTCTGGAACGCGCTGCCGCTCTGGCAGGGGACCAGCGGCGGAGACCTCGCTCTCCTGCTCGGCTGGCACTACCCGTTCACTCTGTGGATCGTCTTTCTGATCGCGGGCCTCGCGATCGGCCGGTCGCCACTCCGGGCGCTCCGCACCCAGGTGTGGCTGCTCATCGGGGGCATGCTCGCTGTCGGCCTTTCGGTGACGGGGGGTGCTCTCGTCCCGGTGGATGAAGACGACACATATTTCGGGCTGGTGTGGACCGCCGTCGAGCACAGCGGAGGCCTCCTGGAGGTCATCGGTTCGGGTGGGGCAGCGGTCGCGACGATCGGCGCTTGCTTGCTTCTGTGCCGCACTCCGATCTCGGTCGCCCTGCTGCCGCTGCGCGCCGTCGGCGCGATGCCTCTGACGGCATACGTCGGCCAGCTCGTGGCCTGGGCGGCTGCGGCCGCGTTGCTGCTGGGCGACGTCGGAGATCTGGCGGGCTTCCGTGCGCTCGCACCGTTCTGGCCCTTCGTGACGGTGACAGTCGTCGTCTGCACGACCTGGGCGCTGCTCGTGGGGCGCGGGCCGCTCGAGCAGCTGGTCGCCGCGTGCGCGCGGCGGTTGGTGCGGGCGCCGCGGATAGGCTAGGCGCGTGACCTCCTCGACAGCCCACGGCACGAACGACGGTGCCCTTTGGGGGGCGCGTTTCGCGTCCGGACCTTCACCCGAGCTGGCGGCGCTGAGCCGCTCGACCCACTTCGACTGGGTGCTCGCGCCGTACGATCTGGCGGGCTCCCAAGCCCATGCCGCCGCGCTCGCCGCCGCAGGGTACCTCACCGCCGACGAGGAGTCGCGCATGCACGCGGGCATCACCACGCTCGCCGCCGCCGTGCGGGACGGCACTCTCGTCGCCGGGCCCGGAGACGAGGACGTCCACGGCGCGCTCGAGGCCGCGCTGATCGCGGAGGTCGGGGCCGAACTGGGCGGAAAGCTGCGGGCGGGCCGCAGCCGCAACGACCAGATCGCAACGCTCGTCCGGCTGTACCTGATCGACCACGCCGCGGTGATCGCGCGCGACGTCCTGCGTGTCGTCGATGCACTCGTCGCGCAGGCCGAAGCGCACTCCGGCGCGATCATGCCGGGTCGCACCCATCTGCAGCACGCACAGCCGGTACTGCTGGCCCACCACCTGCAAGCCCACGCTTGGCCGCTCGTGCGTGACCTGGAGCGTCTGCGGGACTGGTCCGTGCGGGCATCCGTCTCGCCCTACGGTGGGGGAGCGCTCGCGGGATCGACCCTGGGTCTGGATCCCCAGCTCGTCGCCGACGAACTGGGGCTTGCCCGACCTGCCGAGAACTCGATCGACGGCACGGCGGCGCGCGATGTCGTGGCGGAGTTCGCCTTCGTCGCGGCGATGATCGGGATCGATCTCTCACGCTTCGCCGAGGAGATCATCCTCTGGAACACGCGCGAGTTCGGCTTCGTCACGCTCGACGATGGCTACTCGACCGGCTCGAGCATCATGCCCCAGAAGAAGAACCCTGATATCGCCGAGCTGGCGCGCGGCAAGGCGGGCCGCCTCATCGGCAACCTGAGCGGACTGCTGGCGACGCTCAAGGCCCTGCCGCTGGCGTACAACCGCGATCTGCAGGAGGACAAAGAGCCCGTCTTCGACTCGGTACAGACCCTCGAAGTCGTGCTTCCCGCTTTCGCGGGGATGGTGGCGACGCTGCAGTTCGACACGGATCGGATGGCCGCTCTCGCGCCGCAGGGCTTCTCGCTGGCGACCGACGTCGCCGAGTGGCTCGTCAAGCAGGGAGTCCCCTTCCGTGACGCGCACGAGATCTCCGGCGCGCTCGTCAAGGTCTGTGAGGAGCAGGGAATCGAACTCGGCGAGGCCACCGACGCGACACTGCAATCGGTGTCGAAGGAGTTGTCGCCCGCGGTCCGGGAGGTCCTCACGATCGAGGGCTCCGTGAGCAGCCGTGACGGAGTCGGCGGGACCGCGCCGGCCAGAGTCGCTGAGCAGCGCGCCGAACTGATCGCCCGTGCGCAAACCGTCGCTCACGCTCTCGGCCTGTAGCGGCTCAGCTTTCGATCCGAGCGGCCTCGCTCAGGACCCCGGAGACATCGTCGACCTGCTCGCGCGTGCGGGTGATGAGTTCGCTGAACGCCGATGCCGTCGCGCGCAGCTGTGCGGTCGGAGCGACGCGCTGCAGGTATCCGAGGGCGACGACCGCATCCTGATGGGCGCCCAGAGCATCCTGCAGGTCACGCCGCCGCGCGATCATCTCGTCCGCCGTGACACCCAGCACGGGTTCGGCGAGCTCGACCGCGTAGCGATGGCGTTTGGCCGCCTTGCGGGCATCATGCATGAGGCGGACGGCCGCATCCTCCCCGGCATTCGCTGCGGCGGACGCCCGTCGCAAGCGTGACCGCACGCGCGCGTCCGCCTTCTCGACCTCCGCCCGCGCCTTCTTCGCGGGGCGGGCGGCCCAGAGCCCGAACGGCGGATCGTCGCGCCATCGAGCGAGCTCGGTGAACAGCGCCATGCCCCGCGGGCCGTTGAGCGCGATGGACACGTCCTGCCACGCGGAGGCGCGATCGTGTTCGGTGCGGTCGCCGAGCGCACGCTGTACGGCCGACACCGCGCCCGCCGTCGATTCGGTGACCGTCGTGCGGTCGAGGTCGGCGAAGCGCTTGGCGAGCACCTGCAGATCGCGCACGACACCCAGCAGGGCACCGGCCCAGCGAAGCTCGTGCGCGAGGCGCGCGGCGTCGTCCTCGTCGTACACCGAACCGAAAGTGCTGAGCGTGGCGCGGAGTCGTCGGATGGCCACACGAACGGGATGGACCGCAGCTTCGTCGTGCGCCGTGAGCGCTGCGCGCGCGTCCAGGATGACGCCGCACTGTTCATCGACGTACGCCTGCACGAGGGTGCCCAGCGATGCAGTCACAGGTTCGACATCGGCCATGTCAGGCCTTGCCATCCTCAGGACTCCGGCGCGCGGGCTGATCTGCGGTGATGACCGGCATGTGGTTCTCCGTCTGGTGTATCCAGGTGTGCCTGCAGACTTCACTCTATTTCCACGGCGCCACCATGCCGAATCATGCGCCGGAGTCCGACCAGCGCGGACCGGGCCCGCTGATACCCTCGAACGCGTGTCTTCTCCCGCTCTGATCCCGAGCACCCCCGCGATCGATCCGACGTTCGACAACATCTGGGACGAATTGGTGTGGCGCGGCCTCGTCCATGTTTCGACCGACCGGGATTCACTGCGCGCGTTACTCGCCGGCCCGCCGATCACGTACTACTGCGGATTCGACCCGACTGCACCGAGCCTGCATCTGGGCAACCTGGTGCAGCTCCTCACGATGCGCCGCATCCAGCTCGCCGGTCACAAGCCGATCGGCCTCGTCGGGGGTTCGACCGGACTCGTCGGCGACCCGAGGCCGTCCGCGGAGCGCACTCTGAACACCAAAGAGACCGTTGCCGAATGGGTCGGATACCTGCGCTCGCAGATCGAGCGGTTCCTGAGCTTCGACGGCGAGAACGCCGCTCGCATCGTGAACAACCTCGACTGGACCGCTCCGCTCAGCGCGATCGACTTCCTCCGCGACATCGGAAAGCACTACCGTGTCGGCACGATGCTCAAGAAGGATGCCGTCAGCGCACGCCTGAGCTCTGAGGCGGGCATCAGCTACACCGAGTTCAGCTACCAGATCCTGCAGGGCCTCGACTACCGCGAGCTCTTCCTGCAGTACGGCTGCGTGCTGCAGACGGGAGGCAGCGACCAGTGGGGGAACCTCACGAGCGGTGTGGACCTGATCCACCGCGCCGAGGGCAAGAGCGTGCACGCGATCGGCACGCCGCTCATCACGAACAGTGACGGCCGCAAGTTCGGCAAGAGCGAGGGCAACGCGATCTGGCTCGATGCGAAGCTGACGAGCCCCTACGCCATGTACCAGTTCTGGCTCAACACCGATGATGCCGACGTGGCCGATCGTCTCAAGGTGTTCACATTTCTCACGCGTGCCGAGATCGAAGAGGTCGTGGCGGCGCACAACGCCGAGCCGTTCCACCGCATCGGACAGAAGCGGGTCGCGCTCGAGGTGACGAGTCTCGTGCATGGGGGGGATGCCGCCGCCGCCGCGATCGCGGCATCCGACGCGCTCTTCGGTGGTGGTGATCTGACAGCGCTCGATCCGGACGTATTGCGTGCGGCGCTGACCGAGTTGCCGCACGCAGAGATCCCAGCGGGAACCTCCGTCGTGCAGGCGCTTGTCGACACGGGCCTCGTCGCCTCGCTCTCGGAGGCCCGGCGCGCGATCGCTCAGGGGGGGGTCAGCCTCGACGGTGTCAAGGTCGCCGACGAGGGGGCAGCCGTCACCGGCACGCTGCCGGGCGGAGTGTCGGTGCTGCGCCGGGGCAAGAAGACCCTCGCGGGGCTGTTCCTCTCGCAGGCTCCCTGAGCTCTGCTCGAGCGGTCTGTGGCTTCTGATTCGGCACGCTCCGTGCGCAGCCTGCGCCTGAGCTCGTCGTCGTTCGCCGGCGGACAGAGTGAGAATGGCGACCACCAGGATGCCGCGGTAATGTGAACGTACACATCAAGGTGAGGCGCGTGAACGAGACCCCTGGCGAAGATCGTTCGCGCATGGCGAGCATCCGTGATGTCGCCCGCGTCGCCGAGGTCTCGTACCAGACCGTGTCCCGCGTGCTGAACGGCCACCCCAGCATCCGTCCCGCCACGAAGCAGCGCGTTCTCGACGCGATGGAGGCGTTGCGCTACCGGCCCAACCAGGCGGCTCGTGCGCTCGTGACGAGCAGGTCGAGCACCCTCGGAGTGATCCTCGGGTCTCGCGGCGAGTACGGCCCGACATCGAGCCTCGCCGCGCTCGAGGATTCCGCCCGTGAGCAAGGCTACTGGGTCAACTCTGCATACCTGCGCGATACGCAGCCCGAGACCATCCGGGCCGCTGTCGAGCATCTCCGTCGACAGTCGGTCGAGGGGATCATCGTGCACGCCCCGCAAGTGCGGGTCTTCGACGTCCTCGCCGAGCTGGATGTCGACATCCCTTACCTCGGATTGCACTCGGCCGAGCGGGGGATCGCCGAACTCGCCGATGACCAGGTGCTCGGCGGCAGGCTCGCCACCGAGCACCTCATCGGACTCGGGCACGTCGAGATCGTGCACGTCGCCGGTCCGCAAGACTGGATCGAAGCGGAGAGCCGGATGCGCGGCTATCTGCAGGCTCTGCTGGATGCCGATCAGCCCACTCGTGCACCGATCCTCGGCGACTGGACAGCGGACTTCGGGTATCGAGCGGCACTGGAACTGTCTCATCGGCTCGATTTCACCGCGGTGTTCGCCGCCAACGACGCCATGGCGATCGGGCTGATGCACGGATTCCGCGATGAGGGCATCGACGTTCCGCACCGCGTCAGCGTCGTGGGGTTCGACGATATCCCGCTCGCGGCGCACAGCTGTCCCCCGCTGTCGACGGTCCACCAGCAGTTCGCGAGCCTCGGACGCCGAGCCGTCACTGAGCTGCTGCGGATGATCCGCACGGACGTCGTCGCGCCGGTCGCCTCGTCGATCGAGCCGACCCTGGTGGTCCGGGAGTCGACGGCGCAGGCGCCCCATCGCGGAATATGACGCTTTCGTAACGGCACCAGGGCTGAATTGACACGAGGGTGGGAAGGGTGCACGATGATGGAGAAATGTGAACGGTCACATTGGCTCGGTCCGCAACGAGCGCGGACCGGACGACGAGGAGGTCGCGGCGCATGACCGATGCAGTCCCGATTCTGGAGATGCGCTCCATCACCAAGGAGTTTCCCGGAGTCAAAGCCCTGTCCAGCGTGTCGATCACCGTGGGCGCGGGCGAGATCCATGCGATCTGCGGCGAGAACGGTGCCGGCAAGTCCACGTTGATGAAGGTGCTCTCCGGGGTCCATCCCTACGGCACCTACTCGGGTGAGATCTGGTTCCGCGGTCGCATCGTGGAGTTCAGGGACATACGCGCCAGCGAGCAGGCCGGCATCGCGATCATCCACCAGGAACTCGCGCTCATCCCGGAGCTTTCCATCACCGAGAACATCTTCCTCGGCAACGAGATTCAGCGTGGTGGGATCATCGACTGGTCGGCCGCACGCGGCCGAGCCGTGGAGCTTCTCGCTCGGGTCGGTCTCGGTGATGACCCCGATACGCAGATCAAGAACCTGGGTGTCGGCAAGCAGCAACTCGTCGAGATCGCAAAGGCGCTCGCCAAGGATGTCAAGCTCCTCATCCTCGACGAGCCGACAGCGGCGCTGAACGAGGACGACTCCCAGCACCTGCTCGATCTCATTCTCGGCCTCAAGGGCAAGGGCATCACGTCGATCATCATCAGCCACAAGCTCAACGAAATCGAGCAGATCGCCGACGCGATCACGATCATCCGCGATGGGCGCACGATCGAAACGCTCGACGTGCACGCCGGTGGCGTGGATGAGGATCGCATCATTCGCGGGATGGTCGGTCGCTCCCTCGAGAGCCGTTACCCCGACCGCACTCCGCGCATCGGCGATGTGTTCTTCGAGGTGCGGAACTGGACCGTTCGTCACCCGCAGATCGGCGAGCGGCTCGTGTGCAAGGGATCCAACCTCTACGTTCGCCGGGGCGAGATCGTCGGACTCGCCGGGCTCATGGGCGCGGGACGCACGGAGCTGGCGATGAGCCTCTTCGGGCGCTCGTACGGCGTCTATGAGTCGGGCCAGGTGCTCATCGACGGCAGCGAAGTCGTGCTGAGGGACGTCCAGTCCGCCATCGACCACGGTCTGGCCTACGTGAGCGAGGACCGGAAGGTCCTCGGCCTCAACATGCTGGACACGATCAAGCGGTCGGTCGTCTCGGCCAAGCTGGGCAAGATCGCGCGACGGGGGGTCATCGATCCGTACGCCGAGAGTGGCATCGCGGAGGATTATCGCAAGCGGTTGCGGATCAAGACACCCAGCGTCGATGTCGGCGTCGCCAAACTGTCCGGCGGAAACCAGCAGAAGGTCGTCCTCGCGAAGTGGATGTTCACCGATCCAGACCTGCTGATCCTTGACGAACCGACTCGCGGCATCGACGTCGGTGCCAAGTACGAGATCTACACGATCATCCAGCAGCTGGCCGCGCAGGGGAAGGGCGTCATCCTCATCTCGAGCGAGCTTCCCGAGCTCTTGGGCATCTCGGACCGCATCTACACGATCTTCGAGGGGCAGATCACCGATGACCTTCCCGTCGCCGAAGCAACACCCGAGAATCTCATGCGCAGCATGACCTCCGCACGACAGAAGGCAGGGCGATGAGCACGGAAGCGGCTTCCACGAAGGGCGAAGGCGGCTTCGCAGACCTGAAGAAGGTGTTCGGCGCAGGCACCTCGTCGCTGCGACAGTTCGGCATCCTCGCTTCTCTGATCGTGATCATCCTGGTCTTCCAGATCTGGACGGGCGGCACGACGCTTTCATCGCAGAACCTCATCAACGTCGTGAGCCAGCAGTCGTACATCCTGATCCTTGCGATCGGCATGGTGATGGTCATCATCCTCGGTCATATCGATCTGTCGGTCGGGTCGGTCGCGGCCTTCGTGGGCATCATCGTCGCGAAGTCGATGAGCGAGTGGAATGTCCCGTGGCCGTTCGCGATTGCGATCGGCCTGGTCGTGGGGGTCCTGGTCGGCGCGTGGCAGGGATTCTGGGTCGCCTACGTCGGTGTGCCGGCCTTCATCGTCACGCTCGCCGGCATGCTGATCTTCCGTGGTGCGAACCAGGCGATCGGTCAGTCGACGACGACTCCCGTGCCGCCGGAGTTCAGCTTCATCGGCTCCGGATACCTGCCCGAGCTGCCCATCGCCGTGAACTTCAACGTGCTGACGATGCTTCTGGGCCTCATCGGCGTCGGCTGGATCGTCTACAACGAGTGGCGCCTGCGCCGCCAGCAGGAGCGGATCGCTGCGCAATCCGCTCCGCTGTGGGTGTCGGTCATCAAGGTCGTCGCGCTCTCCGGCGCCATCCTCTGGGCAGCCTGGCTGTTCTCGACGGGCCGTCCCGGAACCAGCTTCCCGATCTCCGGTGTGATCCTGCTCGTGCTCGTGGTCGTCTACTCCTTCCTCACCAACAGCACTGTCTTCGGACGTCACATCTACGCCGTCGGCGGCAACCGCATGGCCGCAGCGCTGTCAGGGGTGAAGGATCGACGCGTCGACTTCTTCGTGATGATGAACATGTCTGTGCTCGCTGCGGTGGCCGGCATGATCTATGTCGGCCGGGCGACGGCTTCCGGGCCGCAGGACGGCAACGGCTGGGAGCTGGACGCGATCGCCGCCGTCTTCATCGGGGGCGCGGCCGTCTCGGGCGGGATCGGCACGGTGGTCGGTTCGATCATCGGCGGTCTCGTCATGGCGTTCCTCAACAACGGACTGCAGCTGGTCGGCGCGGGAGCGGACACCGTATCGATCACCAAGGGTCTCGTGCTTCTGCTCGCCGTCGCGGTTGACGTGATCAGCAAGCGTCGCGGTGGTCCATCGATCATCGGTCTGCTCACGCGTCGCCACGACCGGAACGCGGAGTTCTCCACCAGTGTCCCCGCTGTCAGTCCGACGTCGGGAACGAACGAGCCGAGCCGGCCGGCAGATCTACCCAAGGGCTAGTCCGGGGCAAGCTCGCCTCACCCCTCACAAGAGAAAGTGACGAATCAATGAAGAAGATCGCTCTCGCGGCGGCCGCACTGGCCACCGTCACGGCGCTGGCGCTCACCGGTTGCTCCGGCGCGCGCACCGACGCGACCAGCGGCGACACGGGTGCCGCCGGGTTCCCGGCGGACGCCACGATCGGCGTTGCGCTTCCGGACAAGACCTCAGAGAACTGGGTCCTGGCCGGTGACCTGTTCACGTCGGGGCTGACGGAGGCCGGGTTCAAGTCTGACGTGCAGTACGCGCCGGCGACGAACACGGTCGCCGAGCAACAGAACCAGATCTCCGCCATGGTGACCAACGGTGCGAAGGTCATCGTGATCGGCGCGAAGGACGGCAAGCAGCTGGGTACTCAGCTGCAGCAGGCCGCGGATGCCGGCGTCAAGATCATCGCCTACGACCGACTGATCGAGAACACGCCGAATGTCGACTTCTACGTCGCGTTCGACAACTTCAAGGTGGGCGAGCTTCAGGGACAGGCCCTTCTCGACGGTCTCGAGGCGCGCTCCGGTCACGCCGCGCCGTGGAACATCGAGCTCTTCTCCGGCTCGCCCGACGACGCCAACGCCGCCGTGTTCTTCGACGGCGCCATGAAAGTGCTGCAGCCGAAGATCGATGATGGAACGCTCGTCGTGGTGTCGGGTCAGACCGATGTCGCACAGACGGCGACACAGGGCTGGAAGGCGGAGAACGCACAGAGCCGCATGGACGCGCTCATGGTCGCCAACTACGCGTCGGCCCCGATCGACGGCGTCCTCTCACCGAACGACACGCTGGCGCGCGCCATCATCACCTCGGTGAAGCAGGCGGGGACAGACGTCACGAAGTTCACCGTCACCGGCCAGGACTCCGAGGCGGAGTCGGTCAAGTCGATCATGGATGGAGAGCAGTACTCGACGATCAACAAGGACACCACGCTTCTGGTGGCGCAGACGATCGACATGATCATTTCCCTGCAGAAGGGTGAGGAGCCCGAGGTCAACGACACTGAGCAATACGACAACGGCGTGAAGGTTGTTCCGGCCTTCCTGCTGCCGCCCGTCATCGTCACGCGGGAGAATGCGGCCGAGGCATATGCCAACAACCCGAAGCTCCTCGAGATCGTGAAGGCCGCGCAGTAACCGGCCTCCAGTCTTGACGCATGGCCTCCTCCCCGGGGGAGGCCATGCGTCATCGCTGTCCGTGTGGACTATCGCCACTCCGCGGCGTCGCCGCCCCAGGCGCTCAGGTGAAGCACGATGACCCCGGGGTGGGTGTGTGCGGGTGCCGCGGGGGATCATCCGAGCCGCCCCCAGAGCCGCGGGGTGATAGCCCAGCGCGACGATCTCGACATGGCGCACCAGCCGCGCGAGCGTCTCTGCCGCACACCGGCATCCACTGCGGGGTCCGCCGGACGCACCGCGACGCAGAGCCCGCCGGACGCGCGCGACACGCCCGGGATGCGAGCCGGATTTGCCCGATCCGAAACGTCCGCGTAGCTTATTCATTGTTCGCCCCACAGGGAAGAGCGAAAGGCCGGAAGGCCTCGCCCCCTCAAGTGGAGAACCAGCTCATCCCAGGGATCTCCACTAGAGAGAACAGGGCCTTCGGGTCTAGGATGAGATCCCGCTCCTCGAAAGCTTCCGAAGAGTGCGGTCGGAGACGCTCGATGGGTCTCAGACAGCCGACTTGACAAGCACAATGAGCGGGATAAGATGGACAGGTTGTCTGACGGACCGGCTGGAACGCCGGACCAGGGACATCGAATCCAGCTTCGTGAGATGCGTTGTCATCATCGGTCGCCAGGCTCTCGAGTCGGAACGCGCCGATTGGACATCGGGATAGCGAAGTGTAAAATAGAGAAGTTGCCCTGCAGGGGACGCCGAAAGGCTGAACGGCAGGAGCATCCGATCCTTGAGAACTCAACAGCGTGCACTTGTCAAATGCCAAAAAACCTCGATTTCACTTCGGTGAAATGAGATTCCTTTGGATCAAAGTCCGGCACTTCGGTGTCGGCAACGGAAGTCAGTAATGACATCCCTTTGGTCAGTTCAAACTCGCAAAGTCGGGCCCATTCCGGTTCGACAATGCAACATTCTTTTACGGAGAGTTTGATCCTGGCTCAGGATGAACGCTGGCGGCGTGCTTA
>NZ_WOYQ01000029.1 GCF_011620665.1 Microbacterium sp. | reverse complement strand
TTCCTCGATCTCTGACCAGCGTGACGACGGCAGACGTGCAGGTCTCAGCATCTGCGAGTATGGCGTCGGCCATGGCCATGCGAACGCACTCGTCGGCTGGACCCCGGCGGGAAACGTCGCCGTCACCGTCTGACGAGCGCTCTCACCTCGATCGAGACGTCCAGTCACGGGCGCGAGAGTCAGGGGAGCTTCTCGAAGACCAGGGTCGCCTGAATCCGATCCCCTCCTCCGAACCCACCGCTGCCGGATGAGGCCGTGCTGATGGTGTGCAGGCGATATCCGAGCGCCGCCTGCATGTTGATCGCCCTCTCGAGCTCCGTGAGGTTGCCTGATCCTGTACCGAACAGCTTCTCTTTGAGAACGACCTGAAGGACGACGTAGCTCATGCCTGCGGGAGCGGGCCGCGGCTGCGCGCCCGAGACTGCGTCCGCTTGGGCGCGATTGATCATTCCGGTAACTCCGGGCTCTCTCGGCGGGGGCGGTTGCACAGTATCGGTCCATTGCTGGCCGTCCCACCAGCGCATCGTTCCCGAGCCGTCGTCATACCAGCCTGCCTGCGCATCCGCCATCGTCGAGCCCTTCCGAGTCTTGCCCGGATCCGAGCGCCGGGTGTGGATCCACCGTAGTGGCGCGTCGTGGTCCCGCCGCAAGCCCGATCGCCGGCAAGGGACTTCGCATCGACCAGAATGGTTCTTCGTGACGGGGGAAATCGAAGAAGGCTCGGCGTACTGGTACTCCGCGCCCGATGACGCGGCGAACGTGTCGGTGCTGCAGGCGCTGCGCAGCTACCGCGCGGCCGAAACGGCGATGCGCCGTCGCACGCAGCGATCGATGGACATGGGCGAGAACGAACTGCTCGTCCTGCGGTACCTCGCGCGCGCCAGCACGCGTGGCGAGCCGGTTGCTCCCGTGCAGCTATCGCGTTACCTCGGAATCACCTCGGCGTCCACGACCGCTCTGCTCGACAGGCTCGCGAAGAGCGGCCACATCACGCGCCGGCCGAATCCCGCCGACCGACGCAGCATCCTCATCACCTCCAGCCCCAAAGCCGAAGAGGACGTGCGTCACACGCTGTCTGCCATGCACGCGCGCATGATCGATGTCGTCCGCCCCATGACCGCCGCCGATCGGGCGGTCGTCATCGCATTCCTGCATGCGATGCGCGACGCCGTCGACGAGATCGACGACTGAGGCGCGAAACCTGTCGGCGCGTCAGTGCGCGGCGTCGTACGCCTCGAGAACGGATGCCGGCACGCGCCCACGCGCGGAGACCGTCAAGCCCTGCTCAGCCGCCCATGCCCGGACCGGCGCGTAGTCGCGCTGACCGCTCCGCTTCGTCACGCCGCGACTGCTCGGTGATACGCCGGCACGGGCCGAGACCGGCCGGGCTGCGGCGATATAGGGCGCGAATGCGGCTCGGAGAGCGTCGGCGTTCTCGCCGGTGAGGTCGATCTCGTACGCCGCACCGTCGAGAGAGAACAGGACGGTCTCGCCGGACCCGATCTCCAGGACTGTTCCGTCGAGGTCGTCGACGAGCTGATGCACGATTTTGCGGGCCATGGAGCAAGTGTAGTGAGCGAACCGCGCGGGGCCGTCGCGCGAGCGCGCATCGGCCCCGCGCGGCGCCCTTCGGCGGCCTACACGCCGGAGGGGTCTGGAGAGCTCGTGCGCTCCTCGAGGTCGAGAAGAAACCGCTTGCGCCCGGGATGCCCGCCGTATTCGCCGATCGAGCCGTCGCTGCGGACGACCCGATGCGCCGGGATCACGAGCGAGATCGGCGTGCGCGCACACGCCGATCCCACCGCGCGGTTTGCGCCGGGGGAGCCGGCCGCGATCGCGATCTCGGCGTAGGACGCCGTCTGTCCGTATGGGATGCGTGCGATCGCCTCCAGCGCGCCGCGGACGAAGTCGCTTGTGCCTTCGAGGTCGAGCCGCACGTCGAAGCGCCGCCGGTGGCCCGCGAAGTACTCGTCGAGCTGTGCACGGACGCCGGCCGTGGCGGCGGCATCTTCTTCCGGCACCGTGTGACGGAGCAGACCGATGCGCTGGACCGCTTCTTCGAGCGGGCGATCGAGGAATTCGAGGTGGGCGAGCCCCTCATCGGTGACGACGACGAGGGCGTGGCCGATCGGTGTCGGGTGCACCGAGAACGCTGCGTGGGTCATGTCCCCATGATGACCGGATGCCGGCCCTCGCCGGCCCGCCTCGGCCCCGATCGGTGGACAGTTCACGTCACTGCCCCGGTGGGGAGGAAACTGCGGTGCGGATTCGGGCGATACCGGCCGGTCTAGCGCGGTTCTGCGCCGCGAGAAGCCTAGTCTGGCACCTGTGTGGCGAGCAGACGGCGGAGCTGTGCGAGGCGTGAACGAGGCCGAGCACGAGAGTGTGGTGTCCCCGGGCGACCTCGGTGTCTCCGAACCCGGGGTGACCGTGCAGCATGTCGCCGCGTCGGAACGCAGTCGCCTGCGCGAAGAAGCTGCCGCGCTCGGCGGCAGGTCGACGCTTCTGCACTACACGGATGTCGGAGACGCGGGCCTGGAGATCACGAAAGCCCACCCCGGCAGCCTGCCGCAGTTCATCACGGGCCGCTCGACTCTGCTCTCCAATCTCTTCCGCGACGAGGTGGCGCTGCGCACCGCCCGCATCGCCGCCGAACGCATCGCGGCCAAGGACGTCGAACTGCGCACGACGCGGGGTCTGGACACCGTCCATCTCGCGGTCGGGATCGCCGCGTGGCGGATCGGCGGCGTTTCGTACGTCGCCCCGGTCCTGCTGCGGCCGCTCGCGATCCGCCGGCATCACACCGACTTCGACCTGAAGCTGCACGGTGCCTTCACGATCAACCCGGAGCTGGTCGAAGCGGCTCGCACGCACTTCGGCATCGCGCTCGACGGCCGGGCCCTCGCGGGACTGGCCGACCAAGACGGGCTGTTCAAGCCGCAGCCCGTGATCGACCACCTGCGAGCACTCACCGCGCACATCGACACCTTCACGGTCCACCCGCGCCTCATCGTCTCGACCTTCGCCGACGTCGCCGGGACGATGGCGCGCGATAGCGCCAACCTCGATCATCCGTTCCTCAACGCGCTCGCCGGGCACGTCTCGGATCGTGAGACCGTCTCGCTCGTGCACGCCCTTCCCAGGATCATCGGCGCCGATGACCGGCCGCCGGCATCCGACCGGCTCTTGCTGGATGCCGATGCCGAGCAGGAGGCCGTCCTCGCCCGCATCGCGACGGGACAGTCGCTCGCGGTGCACACCCTGCCGGGCACCGGGGGGACGCAGACCGTCATCAACGCGGTGGGCGAACTCGTCCGCGCCGGCAAGCGCGTCCTCGTCGTCAGCGCCCGCCGGTCGACGCTGGAGGGCGTGCGCCACCGCCTGGCCGGCATCGGCCTGCCGGGGCTGGCCGTCTCGCCCGAGCACCTGCGCCGCGATCTCATCCGGGCGATCGCACGAAACGAGAAGGCCGAACCCCCGAAGGTCGCCGACGTCGATGACGCCCTCGTGCGGCTGCGGACCGTGCTGCGCGACTATCGCGTGGCTCTGACGCACCGGCATCCGCAGATCGGCGTCTCGCCGCTCGAAGCGCTTCGCGCACTCACCACGATCGCGGCAGGCGTGCCGCAGCCGAGCGCGCAGACGCGATTCGACCTCGCGACCCTCCGAACCCTCAGCACGCGCCGCACGGAAGCCGCGATCACCCTGTCGGCCGCCGCGCGGCTGGGCGAGTTCCGCTTCGGGCCCGATGATTCGCCCTGGTACGGTGTCGCATTCGCGACCACGGACGAGGCCCGGTCGGCGCATGCTCTCGCTCGGCGCCTTCATCGCAGCGATGTGCCATCGATGCTCGAGCGCGGTTACGAGATGATCGGTCAGACGCGCATGCGTCCGTTCGCGACGCTCGCCGAGCTCGGCGGCTACATGCAGCTTCTGCAGGGCATCCGCGCTTCGCTCGATCGGTTCAGCCTCACCGTCTTCGAACGCCCACTGGACGAGCTCATCCAGGCGCACGGTCCGCGCCGCGATTCCACTACGATGTCGGGTCCGCAGCGCCGGCGGCTGCGTCAGCTGTCGAGGGAATATGTCCGACCGGGCATGCATATCACCGACATGCACGAAGCGCTGTTGCGCGTGCAGCACCAGCGCGCGCAGTGGGAGCGACTCGTGGATGCCGGTGTCACCCCCGAGATTCCGCTCGGACTCGACGACGTCGCCACGGCGTTGCAGCGGGTCGCTGCCGATCTGAGCGAACTGGATCGGGCCCTCGGCCGCACGGACGCGCTCGCAGCCCTCCCGATCCCGGTGCTGCTCAGGACCCTCGCGGGCCTCGCCGCGGAGTCGGACGTGTTCGACAATCTCGTCGAGCGGGCGACTCTTCGTGGCGAGCTGGCGGCGATGGGACTCGAACCGCTCCTGACCGAGTTGTCGATGCGGCACGTCCCGGAAGGCGACGTCGCCGCCGAGTTCGAGTTCGCCTGGTGGCAATCGGCGCTTGAGGCGATGCTGCGCTCGGACCGCGCGCTCCTCGGTGCGAACACGTCGGTCGTCGATCGCCTCGAGCGCGACTACCGTCTGGTCGATGAAGCGCACGCGGCGTCAGCCGGCCCGTTGCTCGCGGCGGAACTCGCCACCCGCTGGAAGATCGCGATCGTCGACGAAGCCCGCGAGACGTCGGCGCTCAAGCACGCGCTGCGCGGCGGTTCGGCCACGGCTGCCGAGCTCGCCCAGGCCGCGCCGACTCTGCTGCGCACACTCGCGCCGGTGTGGCTCGCGTCGCCGTACGAGGTTCCCGGCATCCCGGATGCTGCCGACTTCGACGTCGTCGTCATCGCCGACGCGGCCGCCCTGTGCCTGAGCGAAGCGGCTCCGGCACTGCGCCGCGGTCGCCAGATCGTCGTCTTCGGCGACCCCGTGACGCAGAAGCCGACGCCGTTCCGCATCTCGGCCGGAATGCCCGTCGAGGGCGAGGAGGAGCCTGAGGTTCCCTTCGACGAGGTCAGCGTGTTCGAGCGTGTGGCGGAACTGATCCCCGTCGAGACCCTGACCCGCAGCTACCGCGCCGGCGGTGAAGACCTCGCGCAGCTCGTGAACGATGCGTTCTACGGAGGGGAGATCGTCTCGCTTCCGTGGGCCGGCTCCTACCTGGGACGGGGCAGCCTGAGCGTGGACTACGTCGAGGGCGGCACGAGCACCCCGGATCCGGTCACCGGCGCCGTCGAGAGCCCGGATGCGGAAGTCGCCCGGGTCGTCACTCTCGTCGTCGAGCACGCGGTCAACCGCCCCACCGAGTCGCTGATGGTGGTCACGGCATCGTCCCGGCACGCCGAACGCGTGCGCGCGGCGGTCGCGTCGGCCTTCGCGGGGCGCTCCGACGTCGCGGACTTCGTCGGACGCGACACGGCCGAGCCCTTCGCCGTTCTGGGCCTGGAGGAATCGGTGGCCGAAAGCCGCGATCGCGTCATCTTCTCGCTCGGCTTCGGGCTGACGAAGCACGGGCGGGTGCTCAGCGACTTCGGCGATCTGTCCGGACCCGACGGTGAGCGCCTGCTCACGGTCGGGATGACCCGGGCGCGCCGGTCGATGGTCATCGTCTCGTCGATCAGGCCGTCGACGGTCGAGGAGGGGCGTCTCGAATCAGGCGCGGCGAGCCTCATGTCGATCCTCGGGGGCATCGCCGCCCGCCCCCGCGAGTCGCGCCGGGAAGACCAGGCCGACCCGTTGACCCTCACGCTCGCGCAGCACCTGCGGAGTCTCGGAGTCTCGGTCGATGTGGACTATCACGGCCGGCTGCCCCTCGTCGCGCAGTACAAGGGCAAGGCCGTGGTCACCGAGAGCGACTCGGACGCAAGCCGGGACAGCTTGCGTGAGACGCTTCGCCTCCGGCCCCAGATCCTGCGCCGACTGGGCTGGCATTACATCCGCGTGCACGCGTTCGATCTGTACAGCGACCCGGCGGGCGTGGCGTCGCGCATCGCCGCGATTCTCGGCGTGCAGCCCGAGACCCCGACCGCGCGGACGCCGACCCAGCCGATCGATGTCTCCTGACCGCCAGCGCATCGTCCGTGTGGCCGGCGGTCGGCGGGTGCAGCTGACGCCGGCACCCGGGACACGACCCGAGCCGATCCCCGCCGATGAGTCAGGCATCGCTGAGTCGGGCATCGCGGCGGCGGGTGCGGAATCGGCGGTCGGCCCGGCATCCGGCCCGAACGATGAGCGCCTCCGGCTGGACGTTCCGCCGCACTACTAGCGTGCCCCGGGAGCGCGCACGCGCTCACACCGAGCGATCGCGGCCGAGCAGGTCGCGGATCTGGATGAGGAGCTCCTGCTCGGTGGGGAGCACTGCAGCTTCTTCCGTGACGCCGGCCTTGGCCGCCTGACGCTCTGTGAAGTGGTTCATCGGCACGACGAACACGAAGTAGACGACCAGTGCGACCGCGATGAAGCTGATGAGCGCATTCACGAGTCCGCCGATCGGGAAAATGACGGGTCCGTTCAGTCCCTGGATCGTGGGTCCGATCGCCCCCGTGGCTTCGTCGGCCGCCCATACCAGCGAGATCAGCGGCGTGATGATCGCGGCCACGACAGCGTTGACGACGGCGGTGAACGCAGCGCCGATGACGACGGCGACGGCGAGGTCGACGACGTTGCCTCGCATGATGAAGTCCTTGAAACCCTGGATCACGTCAATGACCTTCCTGTGCGGCGGATCGAGCCGACCTACGATCCCGACGACGCGGGAGAGGGCTTCGCCTCGGGCTTCGATGATGCCGGAGTCGCCGCGGCGGCGCCACCCGTCTCACCGCTGGGTTTGGCAGCGGCTGCGCGCGAATCAGTGCGGTAGAAGCCGCCGCCGTTGAACGTGACCCCGATCGAGCCGTACTGCTTGCGCAAGACTCCGCCGCACTCGGGGCACTCGGTCAGGGCTGAGTCCGTGAAAGGCTGGACGGCGTCGAAGCGGTGACCGCACTGCGTGCAGGTATAGGCATAGGTGGGCATGGATCCTCGGTGTGGGTTCAGCGCCGGTGCGGCGCGAGCGTGATCGTGCGGGTGGGGGTGACGACCCCCGTGACGGGCTGGTCGTGGCGGTCCCGCGGGACCTCGTCGACGAGCTCGGAGTCGAAGATGACGGCGTAGACCGGAGGGCACTGCTCCATCGACCCGACGGTCTTGTCGAAGTAGCCTCGGCCCCAGCCGAGGCGCATGCCGGTGTGATCGACCGCGGCGGCGGGGATCACGAGCAGGTCGACGTCGTTCACGGCGAGGGGGCTCAGCACCTCGCCGATCGGCTCGGGCATGCCGAAGAGGCCTTCCGCGATCTCGCCGTCCGGATCGGCGACGACCCAGTCCAGCAGGCCGTCGCGGCGGGTGATCGGCAGGAGCACGCGGATGCCGCGCGCCACCGCACCACGAATGAACTCGTGCGTGCCGGGTTCGGCGGGGGCGGACAGGTAACACGACAGCGACCGGGCGCCCAACTGGTCGGCGAGCGCGTCGAGCTGGACCTTCACGCCGGCTGACGCTGTCTCGCGCGCGGCTTCGGAGCGCTGCTGACGCCGCTCGCGCAAGTCGGCGCGGAGCGCCCGCTTGGCGTCGTCGATCGCGTCCGTCATGGTCCGATTGTAGGCGGCGATGCCGCGTCATCGGGTCCGCGCCGGAACGCGGGTGTCGCCGACGCTGGCTAGGGTGGAATCATGATCCGCACTCCCATCAAGGCCGTCATCCCCGCCGCGGGGCTGGGCACCCGCTTCCTCCCGGCGACGAAGGCGATGCCGAAGGAGATGCTTCCCGTCGTCGACAAGCCGGCGATCCAGTACGTCGTCGAAGAGGCGGTCGCGGCGGGCATCGATGACATTCTCATCATCCTCGGGCGCAACAAGAACAACATCTCCAACCACTTCGACTCGATGCCCGAGCTCGAGTCGACCCTCCTGAAGAAGGGCGATCTCGAGAAGCTCGAGCACGTTCAGCGGTCCAACGATCTTGCCGACATCCACTTCGTCCGTCAGGGTGAGCCCAAGGGACTCGGGCACGCCGTGCTGCGCGCGCGCCACCATGTGGGCGAGTCCACTTTTGCCGTACTCCTCGGCGATGACCTGATCGACGAGCGCGACCCGCTGCTGCCGAAGATGCTCGCCGAGAACGCCGCGACCGGGCTCACTGTCGTGGCGCTCATGGAGGTCGACCCCGAGCACATCCACCTGTATGGCGCGGCGGCCGTCGAGCCGACCGATGATCCCGACGTCGTGCGGGTCACCGGGCTGGTGGAGAAGCCCAGCAAAGAAGACGCGCCGTCGAACTACGCGATCATCGGCCGGTACGTCCTCACACCCGGGGTCTTCGACATCCTCGAGCGCACCGCACCGGGCAAGGGTGGCGAGATCCAGCTGACCGACGCTTTGCAGGAGCTTGCCACCACCGACGGCGTGCTCGGCGTCGTCTTCCGAGGTCGCCGTTACGACACCGGCGATAAGGTGGACTACATAAAGGCCATCGTGCAGCTGGCCGCGGACCGCGAGGACCTCGGGCCCGACCTGCGCCCGTGGCTCAAGGACTTCGCGGCGCAGCTCTGACGTCGCCTCGCCGAGAGGGAGACCCGTGGACCTGACGGTGCCCCGGCGGCACGGGCCGATCTCGATCCGCCTGGTGAGGCAGCGCGATGCCCGTGTCATCCAGGCGGAGCTGATCGGCAATCGGTCGTGGCTGCGGCCGTGGGAGGCGACAAACCCCGATGGTCCCGTGTCGTTCGATATGCGCGCGGGGGTGCGCCGCCTGCTTCAGCAGTACCGCGATGGCGGCGGCATTCCGCTCGTGATGGAGTACGAGGGCGAAATCGCCGGGCAGCTGAACGTCTGGGGCATCGCACGCGGGTCTTTGGCATCGGCCACGATCGGCTACTGGGTCAGCGAGCGGTTCGCCGGTCTCGGCATCACGCCGACGAGTGTGGCGCTTGCCACCGATCTGTGCTTTCGCGAGCTGCACCTGCACCGGATGGAGATCTGCATCCGTCCGGAGAACGTCGCGAGCCTGCGCGTGGTCGAGAAGCTCGGCTTCCGCTACGAGGGCCTGCGACGGCGCTACATCCATATCGCGGGCGACTGGCGCGACCATTACGCATTCGCCCTCGTGCGGGAGGATGTCCCCGAGGGCGTGCTCGAGCGGTGGGTGTCCGGCCGCGTCCCCGCCGGCGCTACCGTGATCCCGCCGGCGGATCGGCCGCCGACCTGAGCGGATGACGCACGTCACTTCGCGCGAGTGACCTTCACCCTCCACTCGAACTTCAGACACGCGGCGCGATGACCGGGTCTCCTGACGATCGGGACCTAGCGTGGTCCCCATGGGCGGGCAGGTACTCGGGGGCGGCGTGGTGGTCGCGGTCGCGGTCGCACTGTGGCTCGTGTATCTGCTGCCTTCGTGGCACGGACGGCATCAGTACAACGCCGCCGAGCGCAACGCGGTTCGACTCAGCCGGGCCCTCCGCGTGCTCGCGGAGACGAGCGAAACTCCCCGCGAGGTGCACCTCGAGCTGAACGCGCGGACGGCGCTCGCACAGCAGCGACTGGCCCGCCGCGCGCAGTCCGAACGCGAGCGCGCGCGGCTCGAGAGTGCGAAGGCGGAGCTCGCTGCCGAGCGTGCGCAGTCCAGGAGGGATGCCGCTCTCGCCCGCGAGCGCGCGGCGAGCGCGTCTGCCGCCGCGGCGGCCGTTCCCGCGGTGCGTCGCGCGCGCACGCGTCGACGTGTGCGGCTGGGTGCGACCGCCGTCGGGCTCGTCGCGGCCGGACTGGCCGGGTGGGGTGGCGTGGAAGTGGCGCACGCAGGTTCGCCGGCGCTGTTGTGGTCGGCCGTCGCGGTCATGAGTGCCTGTGGACTCGCGCTCCAGCGCATCTGGGCCGTGCAGCGACGTGCTCTGCAGCGGGAGCGCGTAGCGGTCGCACCGCGTGCGGCGGGTCACCTCCAGGATGTCGCGCTGAGATCTGAGAGCACCACGTGGACTCCGCGCGAGCTGCCGCGCCCGCTGACGGCGTCGGCCGGATCGCGGGCGGCAGCGGTCCTCGACGTGGCCGAAGCGCGGGAGGGCCTTCGCCGCGCTGCGGTCGAGGAAGCGATGCGGGCACGCGCTGAGCGCGCACGCCCCCCCTCGATCCAGGCCGCGCGTGCGGCGCGCGGTGAGGAGTTCACCGGCAGCGCGACCACCGGCGACGACGCCATCGAAGCTCACGTCCGGCAGCTGCTCGAGCGCCGCGCCTCCGGCCAGTGACCCGGTTCGGCCCGGTCTGTGCCGCGTGATAATGTAACGGAGGTCCTTGGGCCTGTGGCGCAGTTGGTAGCGCGCCTCGTTCGCATCGAGGAGGTCAGGGGTTCGAATCCCCTCAGGTCCACCAGAAGAGGCTTGCTCAAAACAGTGCCGTCGTGCACGGAGCCTCGTGAAACGCCCCGGTCCATTGTTGGCCGGGGCGTTTCGGTCGGCAGACGCGCGCTGGAGACCGGCACGGTCCCGAACACCGCGATCCCCTGTCCCCACTGGTGCCCCCGGCGGGAATCGAACCCACGACCTTTGGTACCGGAAACCAACGCTCTATCCCCTGAGCTACGGAGGCGCACCGACCGAGACTATCACCGCGAGATCGGCGGGCGCGAACAGCCCGAGCAGGGCCACCCCCGAGGGCATGCGAGGATGCTGGGGTGCACCGCATCCTGACCGCTGAACTCGACCTGGAACTGGGGTCGTCCGCCGACCTGATCTTCCAGATCTCGGCGGCTCGGCCGGCCCCCGTCGTGCGCGAAGAATTGACGTTCACCCAGGGGGATCGCGTGTATACGCCGACCGAGGTGGTCGACCAGTCCGGAAGCCGTCTGCACCGGGTGCTCGGCGATGCCGGCCCCCTCCAGGTGCGCTACGAAGCAGTGATCGACGGGCAGGTCGCGCCGCGCTCGACGAGTGACATCGAGGCCATCACCTACCTTCGCCCGAGCCGCTATTGCCAATCCGACGAGGTCTTCTCGCAGGCTCGCCGGCAGTTCCGCGGGCTGCAGGGAATCGACCTCATCACGGCGGTGAGCGAGTTCGTCGCCTCGAGCACCACCTACACGCCCGGGCTCAGTCAGGGCACGGATTCCGCGGTGACCACCCTCATGACCGGCCAGGGCGTCTGCCGCGACTACGCGCACGTCGTCATCGCACTGCTGCGCGCCATGGACATGCCCGCTCGCTACACGGCGTGCTTCGCGCCGGGCCTCCGGCCGATGGACTTCCACGCGGTGGCCGAGGCCTACCTCGATGGGAGCTGGTACGTCATCGACGCGACGCGCTTGGCCAACCGGCGCTCGCTCGTGCGCATCGCGACCGGCCGCGACGCCGCCGACTGCGCATTCCTCAGCTACCACGGCGGGCACGTGAGTCTGCAGCACATGCGGGTGGATGCCTGCATCCTCGCCGATGATGCGGCCGATGCCGCGACCCTCGACGTGGCGTTCACGGCATCCGATCCCGAGGCCGACGATATCGCCGAGCTGATCCAGCTCGCCTGACGCGGGGCGGCCAGTCTCGACGCCCGTAGAATTGCCGGGTCATGAATCCTGAAGCACTCGCCGCCGCCCTTCTCGCCGCCGTCAGCCCGCTCGCCGAGGCTCGACGTCCCGGGTCCAGCGACGGCTGGAGCGCGGCCGACTTCGTGCTCGAGCGTCCCAAGAACCGCGATCACGGCGACTGGGCCTCGAACGCCGCCATGAAGCTCGCGAAGGGCCTCGGCGCGCATCCCCGCGAGTTCGCCGCCGAGATCGCCGTCGCGCTCGCGGCGGCCGATGGTGTCGCGAGCGTCGAGGTCGCCGGGCCCGGCTTCATCAACATCCGCCTCGAGGCGGGCGCGGCGGGAGCCCTCGCCCGGACGATCGTGCAGGCCGGGGCCGCCTTCGGCACGAACGACACGCAGCGCGGCCAGACCATCAATCTCGAGTTCGTGAGCGCGAACCCGACGGGCCCCATGCACATCGGCCACACGCGATGGGCCGCGCTCGGAGACGCGATCGCCCGCGTGCTGCTCGCGAGCGGAGCGACCCTGGTCCGCGAGTTCTACGTCAATGACGCCGGCGCCCAGATGGACCGGTTCGGCCGGTCGGTGCTGGCGCGCGCGAAGGGCGAGCCGACGCCCGAGGACGGGTACCCGGGCCTGTACATCGACGAGCTCGCGCGCCGCGTGCTCGACAAGCGCCCCGACCTGCTCGAACTGACGGCAGACGAGCAGATGGCTCAGGCGCGCGACCTCGCCTACGCGCTCCAGCTCGGCGACCTGCAGGCATCGCTCGAGAAGTTCAACGTGCATTTCGACGTGTTCTTCAGCGAGCGCACGCTCCACGCGAAGGGCCCGCACGGCGAGCCGAGCCTCGTGGACGAGGCGGTCGATCGCCTCCGTGCGCAGGGTCACGTCTTCGACCAGGATGACGCCGTCTGGGTGCGGACGACCGAGTTCGGCGACGACAAGGACCGCGTGATCCGCCGTTCGAACGGGGAGTACACCTATTTCGCGGCGGATGCGGCGTACTACCTCAATAAGAGCGACCGCGGTTACGCGCACAAGATCTATCTGCTCGGCGCCGACCACCACGGCTACGTCCACCGCCTCAAGGCGCTCGCCGGAGCCGCGGGCGACGACCCGGAGCGCGACATCGAGGTGCTGATCGGGCAGCTCGTGTCGGTCAACGGTGCGAAGCTCTCCAAGCGCGCCGGAAACATCATCGAGCTCGACGACCTGCGCGAATGGCTCGGCACCGACGCTCTGCGCTACTCCCTGGCCCGGTACCCGGCTGACTCGCCGCTGACGCTGGACCCGGAGGTGCTCACGAAGCGCACGAACGACAACCCCGTTTTCTACGTGCAGTACGCCCACGCGCGCACGCACAACGTCAGCCGCAACGCCGCCGACTCACGCGTGACGCGTGAGGCGTTCGCGCCGGAGCTGCTGAACGATGAGACCGAGTCGGCGCTCCTCGGTGCGCTGCAGGAGTTTCCGCGGATCGTCGCGTTCGCCGCCGAGGTGCGCGAGCCGCATCGCGTCGCGCGCTACCTTGAGGAGCTCGCCGGGCTCTACCACCGCTGGTACGACAACTGCCGTGTCACGCCGCTCGGCGACGAGGACGTCACCGACCTTCACCGCACACGCCTGTGGCTCAATGACGCCACCGGTCAGGTGCTGCGCAACGGCCTGGACCTGCTCGGTGTGAGCGCACCCGAACGGATGTGACGCTGTGACCGAGGCGCGCACGATCCTCGCCGGTGAACCGGCTCCGCCGAAGCGTCGTCGGTGGCTCTGGCCGGTCGCGGTGCCGGCTGTGGCCGCGCTCGCAGCGGGCGCCTGGCTCGCGGGGGAGTACATCGCTCGCGGCATCGTCGAGACGAGCGTCCGCGATCGGGTCATCACTCAGCTGTCGCTGCCGGCCGATCAGCTGATCGATGTCGATGTGCCCGGACCGGTCATTCCGCAGCTGATGATCGGGAGCTTCGGGGACATGACGATCTCGTCCGAGGACGTGACGTTGGAGGGTCTCACGGCGGACATCACCGTCAACGCTCAAGACGTTCCGCTGCGCGGCGGTGATTGGAGCGGCGGGTCCGCGCGGATCCGGCTCGATGAGGACCAGGTGCAGATGCTGCTCGCGCAGGTCGACGGTTTTCCGGCCGACTCCGTGGAGCTGAACGAGCCCGACGTGACGGCGAACTTCGATCTGCAGGTGTTCGCCCTCACGGTGCCCGTGGGCGTCTCGCTGACGCCGCGCGCGGCGGACGGCGACATCGTGCTCACACCGTCGTCGTTGCAAGTCGGTGGGGGGGTCGTCTCGGCGGAATCGCTCACGCAGAGTTTCGGTGCGATGGCCGCGCCCGTCCTGCGCGATTGGGAGGTCTGCATCGCAGATCGGCTGCCGAGCACGCTCACCCTGACCGCGATCGCGGTTCAGGGGGCGCAGATCGTCGCCGATCTGGAGATCGACAGCGCGCTCCTGTACGACGACGGAGCGTCTGAACTCGGCACCTGTTCGTGACCCACGCCGATGGGGGCGCGCGCATCGGTGCCCTAGACTGAGTGGACCGTCTGCCCGGATGGCCGGAGCGTGAATACGCCGCACGCCGTCTGTGTCCCATCCGATTGGTGCCCCTCGTGTCTGCCGTCCCCGACCGCCCGCTCGTCCCCGACTGGCTCGCCGCGCCGAAAGATGCGAATGCGCTCGCCGCGGGCGTCTGGCCGGCATCCGCCCACCGTGACGACCAGGGTGTGCTCGAGGTCGCGGGGGTCTCGGTCGCGCAGCTGCGCGACACGTACGGCACACCGCTTTATGTGATCGATGAGGATGCCGTGCGCGCCCGCGCGCGCGAAGTCCGCCGGGCCTTCGATGCGGCCGCGGCTCGCCACGGCACGCGGGCGCGCGTCTACTACGCCGGCAAGGCGTTCCTGTCGACCGAAGTCGTGAGGTGGGTCACCGGCGAGGGCCTCGCGGTCGACGTCGCGACGGCGGGGGAGCTCGCGGTCGCCCTGGCCGCGGGCGCCGACCCCGCACGGATCGGCCTGCACGGCAACAACAAATCCGTGGCCGAGCTCACTCAGGCCGTTGAGATCGGCATCGGTTCGGTCGTTCTCGACAGCCCGATCGAGCTCGAGCGGCTCGCGGCGATCGCCGAACGCCGCGGTGCTGTGCAAAGCGTCTCGGTGCGCGTCAACAGCGGTGTCCACGCCGAGACCCACGACTTCCTCGCGACGGCCCATGAGGACCAGAAATTCGGGTTCGCGCTGACGGATGCCGCGGCCGCCGTCGCCCGCATCCGCGAACTGCCGTCGCTGCGGTTCGTGGGCTTGCACTGCCACATCGGCTCGCAGATCTTCGGCACCGCCGGGTTCGAGGAATCAGCCGGACGCCTCGTCGAGCTCCACGCTGAGCTCCTCGCCGGGGGCGAGATCCCCGTCCTCAACCTCGGGGGCGGGTTCGGCATCGCCTACACCTCGGCAGACACCCCGACGCCGATCGAGCAGCTGGCCGACGGCATCGTCGACGCAGTCGCGCGGGAGTGTGATGTCCGCGGCATCCCGATGCCGAACCTGGCGTTCGAACCCGGACGCACGATCATCGGGCGCGCGGGGATCACCCTGTATGAGGTCGGCACGGTCAAGCCTGTACAGGTGAGCGACGACCTCACGCGGCTCTACGTGAGCGTCGACGGCGGCATGAGCGACAACGCGCGTCCGGCACTGTACGGCGCACAGTACTCGGCGCGCGTCGTCTCACGCACCTCGTCCGCTGAGCCGGCGCTCGCTCGCGTCGTCGGGCGGCACTGCGAATCGGGCGACATCGTCGTCGATGCCGAATACCTGCCGGCCGATATCACGCCGGGCGACCTGGTGGGCGTTCCGGCCACCGGCGCCTACTGCTACTCGCTCGCCAGCAACTACAACTTCGTCCCTCGCCCACCGGTCATCGCCGTCCGGGGCGGCGCAGCGCGCGTCATCGTGCGCGGGGAGACGATCGACGATCTGCTGGCGCGCGATGCCGGCGTCAGCACCGAGGAGCTCGCATGACCGAATACCGTCGCTTGCGGGTCGCGCTGCTGGGTGCCGGAGCCGTCGGCTCACAGGTCGCCGATCTGCTGCGCAAGCACGCGGATGAATTGGCCGACCGTGCGGGTGCGGCTCTGGATCTCGTCGGGATCGCCGTGCGTGATCCCGATGCACCGCGCGAGGTCGACCTTCCGCGCGAGCTGTTCACGACCGACGCCGAGCAGCTCATCATCGGCGCCGACATCGTGATCGAGCTGATGGGTGGCATCGAGCCGGCGCGTACCTACATCCTGCAGGCCCTGAACTCCGGCGCCGACGTCGTCACGGCAAACAAGGCACTGCTCGCCTCGCACGGCCCCGAGATCTTCGACGCCGCCGACCAGGTCGGCGCCTCGGTGTACTACGAAGCCGCGGCCGCCGGCGCAATCCCCATCATCCGCCCGCTGCGTGATTCGCTCGCCGGTGACCGCGTGCAGCGCATCATGGGCATCGTCAACGGCACGACCAACTACATCCTCGACCGGATGGACCGTGAAGGAAGCGAATTCGCAGATGTCCTTGCCGACGCGCAGGCCCTCGGGTACGCGGAGTCGGATCCGACGGCGGACATCGAAGGTTATGACGCGGCACAGAAGGCGGCCATCCTCGCGTCGCTCGCCTTCCACACGGCCGTCCCGCTGACGGCCGTGCACCGCGAGGGAATCACCCATGTCGACAAGTGGGTGATGGATGCCGCGCGTCACGCCGGCTATGTCGTCAAACTCCTCGCTGTCTGTGAGCGGATCGTGGGCGGCACCCCCGGTGAGCACGGTGGTGACGCGATCTCCGTGCGGGTCTACCCCGCACTGGTTCCGCGCGAGCACCCGCTGGCGAGCGTCCGCGGTGCCAACAACGCGGTTTTCGTGCAGGCCGAAGCCGCCGGCAACCTGATGTTCTACGGTGCCGGTGCTGGTGGGGTACAGACCGCGTCCGCGGTTCTCGGTGATGTCGTCTCGGCGGCGCGCCGCCACATCGCAGGCGGTGTGGGGGTCGGTGAATCCACTCGCGCCAATCTGCCGGTTCTGCCGATCGGGCGAGTCACGACCCGCTACCAGATCACGCTCGAAGTCTCGGATGAGCCGGGGGTTCTGGCGACGGTCGCCGGCATTCTCAGCGATGGCCGCGTCTCGATCGCGACAGTCGAGCAGACCGTGCTCACGCACGGCAACGGCGATCCGGGAGTGGCCCGCATCGTCATCGGAACCCACCGAGCGCTCGAACAGGATCTCAGCGAGACCGTGGATCGCCTTGCCGCCAGCGGTGTCGTGGGGCGGGTCGTATCGGTTCTGAGAGTAGAAGGAGACTGACATGGCACATGTATGGCAGGGAGTCATGCGCGAGTACGCCGACCGGCTGGGCGTCACGGACGCGTCGACGGTCGTCACGCTGGGAGAGGGCGGAACGCCGTTGATTCCGGCGGCATCCCTCTCGCAGATGACCGGCGCGGACGTCTACATCAAGTTCGAGGGCATGAACCCGACCGGCTCGTTCAAAGACCGGGGCATGACGCTCGCGCTCTCGCGCGCCGTCGAGCACGGCGCGAAGGCGGTCATCTGCGCCTCGACCGGCAACACGTCCGCCTCGGCCGCCGCCTATGCGGCGCATGCCGGGATCACGGCGGCCGTCCTCGTGCCCGAGGGCAAGATCGCGATGGGCAAGCTCAGTCAGGCGGTCATCCACAATGGGCGCCTCATCCAAGTGCGCGGCAATTTCGACGACTGCCTCGAGATCGCCCGAGAGCTTGCCGACCACTATCCGGTCCACCTCGTGAACTCCGTGAACCCGGACCGCATCGAGGGCCAGAAGACGGCGGCGTACGAGGTGGTGACGCAGCTCGGAAACGGCCCCGACTTCCACTTCATCCCCGTCGGCAACGCCGGAAACTACACCGCCTACTCACGCGGCTACCGCGAGGAGGTCGCGCGGGGAGTGGCCACCACGGTGCCGCGGATGTTCGGCTTCCAGGCGGAGGGCTCGGCCCCGCTCGTGCGGGGCGAGATCGTGCGCAACCCCGAGACGATCGCTTCAGCGATCCGCATCGGCAACCCCGCTTCGTGGGAGCTGGCGCTCGAAGCCCGCGATGCGACCGACGGATGGTTCGGCGCGATCGATGACGCCCGCATCCTCGCGGCACAGAAGCTGCTGGCCGGCACGGTCGGCGTCTTCGTCGAGCCGGCGTCCGCGATCAGTGTCGCGGGCCTGCTCGACCGGGCCGAGGCGGGGGTCATTCCCGCCGGCGCGAAGGTCGTGCTGACCGTCACGGGACACGGACTGAAGGACCCGCAGTGGGCCCTGCGCAACGCGGACGGGACCGATGTCGCCCCGACCATCGTCGACGCCTCGACCAGCGAGGTCGCCGCCGTGCTCGAGCTCACCACTCAGGCATGACCACGAGGGAGTCGGGCGCCGTCCCGGCATCTGTCGACGCACGCGCCGTCGTGGTGCGGGTTCCGGCGACGAGCGCCAATCTGGGCCCCGGCTTCGACACCCTGGGGCTGGCGCTCAGTGCCTACGACGAGCTGACGGTCACGCAGCTCCCGGCGCCCGGTCTGGAGATCCTCGTCACCGGTGAGGGAGCGGCGGAGGTTCCGGTCGACGCGTCGCACCTCGTCGTGCGTGCGATCGCCTCCGCGTACCGGTCGATCGGTCGGGAGCTCCCCGGCCTCCGCCTGGAAGCACTCAACACGATCCCGCACGGGCGAGGGCTGGGCTCATCCGGCGCGGCTGTCGTCGCCGGTCTGCTGGCGGCCAAGGGTCTGCTCGCGGGAGAGGTCGACTTCGACGATGCGACTCTGCTCCGCCTGGCGACCGAACTGGAGGGGCACCCCGACAACGTCGCCCCGGCCCTGTTCGGCGGGCTGACCATCGCGTGGATGGACGCGTCCGGCCCGCAGCACAAGAAGCTTCTCGTGCACCGTGGCGTGTCTCCTGTCGTGTTCATCCCGGAGTTCACGATGTCGACGTCGGTCGCGCGTGGACTCGCGCCGTTGAACGTGCCGCGAGAGGATGCCGTGTTCAATGTCTCGCGGTCTGCCCTGCTCATCGCGGCGCTCACTCAGAGCCCGGAGCTGCTGATGGCGGCGACGGAGGACAAGCTTCACCAGTCCTACCGTGCCCATGCGATGCCGGCAACCGATCTGCTCGTCCGCGCGCTGCGGGCCGAGGGCTTTGCGGCCGTCGTCTCGGGGGCGGGACCGAGCGTGCTCGTCCTCGCCGACGGTCCCGGTAGGCGCCTCGCGGCGGCCGAGGTCGCGGCATCCGCCACGGACCACCCCTGGGAGGCCCGCATGCTGGCCGTCGACGTCAGGGGTGGTACAGTGAGGGACTATCCGGAGGGTTCCACGTCTCGCACGTGAATCTGGCCTCCGTCGCATTCTGCGAACCCCTGCATCATCCCCGCTGCACCGCCATCCGAGATCCGCTCCGGGTCTCACGATGTCCGCACGGGATTGCGCGCCCGTCGTGGACGGCGCTCGATGCGGTTGCCCCATCCACTTGCCAATGAAGGAGAACTCGTGGAGTCCCTCTCCGAGACCCAGACCGAAGAAGACCAGATCGTGCACGAAGATGCCTCGATCGCGAATGCCGTGAGCTCCGCCGCCGATGACGCTCCCGGTGAGGAAGCTCCCGTGGCGGAGTCGCCCGCGGAGCAGGCTCCCGCCGAGCAGGCTCCCGCCGAGGAGGTTCCTGTCGAGGAGGATCCCGTGGCGGAGGTGCCCGTGGAGGAAGTCCCCGTGGAGCAGGTTCCCGTCGCGGAGGGCCCCGTCGCGGAGCTGCCGGAGGAGGTTCCCGTGGAGGAAGTCCCCGTGGCGGAGAGCCCCGTCGCGGAGGGCCCCGTCGCGGAGCTGCCGGAGGCGGACCTTCTCGTTGAGGAGGCCGCCCCGGTCGTCAAGGCGCCGCGCAAGCGCGCCCCGCGCCGCGCCAAGAGCACCGACCTGCTTGCCGCCGAGGCCGTACCCGCTCCCGTGGATGCGCCGGCATCCGAAGAGGTCGCGACCGCGGCACCGGCCGGCGAGTCGCCCGTCGCTGACGGTGAAGAGGCTGCGAGCTCGGCTGAGGGCGAGGCCGTCGTGGAGGACGAGACCTCGTCTGAGGGGCAGGCCGTCGTGGAGGACGAGACCTCGTCCGACGGGCAAGCTTCCGCCGACGGCGAGCCGAGTGGCCGATCCCGCAGCCGTTCGCGCAGCCGCAGCCGAAACCGAAACGGCCAGAACGGCAACGCGCAGAACGGCAACGCGCAGAACGGCAACGCGCAGAACCAGCCGGCCGACCCCGCGGAAGACGCGGCCGATGACGACGACCAGCCGCAGAGCGGCGCTCGCGGTCGCCAGCGCACTACCAAGCGCCGCGGCCAGGGCGGCCAGGGCGACGAGTTCGACACCGAGATCGGCGCGGATGACGTGCTCATCCCGATCGCGGGCATCCTGGATGTACTCGACAACTACGCCTTCGTCCGGACCACCGGTTATCTGCCCGGCACGAGCGACGTCTACGTCTCGCTCGGCCAGGTCAAGAAGTACAACCTCCGCAAGGGCGACGCCGTCGTCGGTGCGATCAAGCAGCCGCGCGAGGGTGAGCAGTCCAGCCGCCAGAAGTACAACGCGCTGGTCAAGGTCGATTCCGTCAACGGACTTTCGGTCGAGGATGCGGCTGTGCGCGTCGAATTCGGTCAGCTCACGCCACTGTATCCGCAGGAGCGTCTGCGCTTGGAGACCGCCCCCGAGAAGCTCACACAGCGGATCATCGACCTGGTCGCGCCCATCGGCAAGGGTCAGCGCGGACTCATCGTCGCGCCACCCAAGGCGGGCAAGACGATCGTGCTGCAGCAGATCGCCAACGCGATCGCGACGAACAATCCCGAGGTCCACCTGATGGTCGTGCTCGTCGACGAGCGACCCGAGGAGGTCACCGACATGCAGCGCACCGTCAAGGGCGAGGTCATCGCCTCGACCTTCG
>NZ_WOYQ01000046.1:14457-20592 GCF_011620665.1 Microbacterium sp. | reverse complement strand
GCCCCGCGCCCGCGGCGCGAAGCCCGCCGGCTAGGCCCGTGCGCGGGTCGGCACGCGGCGCGCCGCCGGCGCCGCCACGGGGGCGAGCCGTTGCAGCTGCGTCACGTGGCGCGGCTCGAGCTCGCCGAGCGACGAGACCCCGAGCAGCTGCATCGTCCGCTCGATCTCGGCGCGGAGGATCGCGATCGTCCGGTCGACCCCGGCGCGGCCGCCGGCCATGAGGCCGTACAGATAGGCCCGGCCGATCAGGGTGAATTTCGCACCGAGCGCGACCGAGGCGACGATGTCGGCGCCGTTCATGATGCCGGTGTCGACCATGATCGTCGCGTCAGTGCCGACCTCGCGGACGACGTGCGGCAGCAGGTGGAACGGGATGGGGGCGCGGTCGAGCTGGCGTCCGCCGTGGTTCGAGAGGACGATCCCGTCCACACCCCGGTCGATGAGCCGCTTGCTGTCGGCGATGTTCTGCACGCCCTTGACCACGATCTTGCCGGGCCAGAGCGAGCGGATGACGTCGAGATCGTCATAGCTGATGGTCGGGTCCATCGCCGAGTCGATGAGCTCGCCGACCGTGCCCCCCGTCGTCGTGAGCGAGGCGAACTCGAGCTTCGGCGTCGTGAGGAAGTCGAACCACCACCACGGACGGGGAATGGCATCGATGATCGTCGACACCGTCAGCTGCGGCGGGATCGAGAAGCCGTTGCGCTTGTCGCGCAGGCGCGCTCCGCCGACGGGGGTGTCGACCGTGAACATGAGGGTGTCGAACCCGGCCGCGGCCGCGCGGGCCGCGAGGCCGTACGAGATCTCGCGCTCGCGCATGATGTACAGCTGGAACCAGTTGCGACCGCCAGGGTTGGCGGCGCGCACGTTCTCGATCGAGGTCGTGCCGAGCGTCGAGAGGGTGAAGGGGATGCCGGCGGCGCCCGCCGCCGCGGCGCCCGCGACCTCGCCCTCGGTCTGCATCAGCCGGGTGAAACCGGTGGGCGCGATCCCGAAGGGAAGCTCCGAGCGCCCGCCGAGGATCTCCACGGAGGTGTCGACGCGTTCGGCCGGGCGCAGGATGTCGGGGTGGAACTCGATGTCCTCGAAAGCCTGACGCGCGCGGGCGAGCGACAGCTCCCCCTCGGCCGCTCCGTCGGTGTAGTCGAAGGCGGCCTTCGGTGTGCGCCGCTTCGCGATCTTCCGGAGGTCGGCGATCGTCAGCGCTCCCTCGAGCCGGCGCTTCGTGCCGTCCAGCTCGAGCCGCTTGAACTGCATGAGCTCCAGGAGCTCGGGAATCTTGGGCAGCTGACGCTGGACCATGGCACCTCCTCGCGTGTGACGATCTCAGTCGGCCGAAGACGGGGCCGGCAGACCCGCATCCGCGTAGTAGTCGGAGATGTGCGCGCGGACGATGCGACGCGCACGGTCCGCATCGCCCGAATCGATCGCGTTCAGCACGTCGCGGTGCTCCTGCCGCAGGCGATCGGCGGTGACAGACCAGTCCGGCAGGCGTTCGACGCCGGCGCGGACGTAGCCGTCGATCATGGGCCGGAGGCCGGCCATGGTCGCCGCCACGACGACGTTGCCCGCGGCATCGGCCAGACGAAGGTGGAACTGAGCATCCAGCGCCAGGAAGTCGTCGGCGGAGAGGTCCTCGGCATCCATCGCCGCGAGCGTGGCCCGTGCCTCCGCGAGATCGGCGCCGGGCTGCCCGGCCAGGTGGCCGACAGCCCACTCCTCCAGCAGCAGACGGGTCTCATAGACGTCCGGGATGGTGAACCCCTGCGCCGCCACCTGCAGGCGGAGCAGCTGTGCGAGGCCCCCGTGCGGCGTCGCGGTGACGATGGCGCCGGCGCTCGGCCCCGATCCGGTCGCGGTGCGGATGAGCCCCATGACCTCGAGGACGCGCAGCGCTTCGCGCACGCTCGATCGCCCGACACCGAGGGTGCTCGCGAGCTCCCGTTCGGGCGGGAGCCGGTCTCCGGGGCCGAGCGCACCGCCCAGCAGGTCGGCTTCGATCTTCTCGAGTACGACGCGCCACGCGCGCGCGGGGGGGTTCTCGGTCATCATCGCCCTTCCGAATGATGCGGCCACCCTATCGCGATGTGGTCAGACCGCAAAACCGGCGTCAGCTGAGCCGACCGGCCGACTCGCGCAGATAGCACTCCGCGCACATCGACTCGTAGGTCACCCGCTCGGTGCTCAGTTCGTCGATCGCGACCTGATCGCCGTCGAACACGAACGCTCCCCCGACGAGCCGCGCGTTGAAGATCGCCTTCCGCCCGCACCGGCAGATGGTCTTGAGCTCCTCGAGGCTGTGCGCGAGTTCGAGCAGCCGCGCCGAGCCGGGAAACGCCCGCGTCTGGAAGTCGGACCGGATGCCGTAGGCCAGCACCGGGATGCGCTCCCCCACGGCGATGCGCAGGAGGTCCTCCACCTGGGCGGGCGAGAGGAACTGCGCCTCGTCGATCAAGAGGCACGCGACCGCGGGGTGCGCGTGCGCCCGGACGAGTTCGCGGAGGTCGTCGCCCGGGCCGATGAGGAAGTCCACGGTGCGCTCGACACCGAGCCGGCTCGAGATCTTCTCGGCGCCCTTGGTGTCGACCGCGGGCTTGGCCAGCAGCACGTGCTGCCCGCGCTCTTCGTAGTTGAACGCGGCCTGCAGCAGCGCCGTGGACTTCCCGGAGTTCATCGCTCCGTAGCGGAAGTACAGCTTCGCCACCGGGCGTCCCCTATTCGTGGATGCCGAGCGCCTCGGCCGTGCGTGCGACGGACGCCCTCGCGCGGGCCGGAACGTCGTTGAGCGTCGTGCCGTAGCTGGGAATGAGGTCCCGCAGCTCAGCCTCCCACCCGCCGATGCGGTCCGGGAAGCAGGTCGCGAGCAGGTTCAGCATGATCGCCACCGCCGTCGACGCGCCGGGTGAGGCCCCGAGCAGTCCCGCGATCGTGCCGTCGGCCGACGTGATGACCTCGGTGCCGAACTGCAGCACGCCGCCCTTGGCGGGGTCCTTCTTCATGACCTGCGCGCGCTGGCCGGCCTGAAGCAGCTCCCAGTCCTCGTCCTTCGCCGTCGGCATGAACTCGCGGAGCGAGTCCATCTTCTTGGCGTGATTCTTCAGCAGTTCGCTCAGAAGATACTTGAGCAGGTCGGGGTTGTCGACGGCGACTTTGAGCATGGGCAGGATGTTGCCGGGCCGGACCTGCTCGATGATGTCGGTGATCCGCCCGTTCTTGAGGAACTTGGGACTGAAGGTCGCGAACGGGCCGAAGAGCAGCGACGACTCGCCGTCGACGACGCGCGTGTCGAGGTGCGGGACCGACATCGGCGGCGCGCCGACGGATGCCTGCGAGTAGACCTTCGCGTTGTGCTGCGCGACGAGCTCGGGTTTCGACGTCTTCAGCCACTGTCCGCCGATCGGGAAGACGCCGTAGCCCTTGATCTCGGGGATGCCGGAAGCCTGCAGCAGCTTGATGGCCCATCCGCCCGCTCCCACGAACACGAAGCGTGCGCGGAGACTGCCCGGCGTCTTGCCCAGCATGTGACGGTACGAGACCTTCCAGGTGCCGTCGGCGAGCTGGCTGAGGTTGCGCACTTCGCGATTGGTGACGACATCCACGCCCCGCGACTCGAGGTGGGCGAACAGCTGGCGGGTCAGTGCTCCGAAGTCGACGTCGGTGCCGGCCGGCACCCGCGTGGCGGCGAACGGCTCACCCGTGCGGCGCCCCTGCATGAGAAGCGGGGCCCACTGGTTGATCACCCGCGAGTCCTCGGAGTACTCGATGCCGGCGAACAGCGGCTCTTCCTTCAGGATCTCGTAGCGCTTCCTGAGGTAGGCCACGTCCTTCTCGCCGCGGACGAAGGTCATGTGCGGTGCCGAGTTGATGAAGGTCGAGGGCTCGTCGAGGATCCCGCGCTCGATGAACGAGGTCCACAGCTGCCGGCTCTGCTGGAACTGCTCGTTGATCGCGATGGCCTTCGCCGGATCGAGCGACCCGTCGGGGCCTTCGGGCATGTAGTTCAGCTCGCACATGGCCGCGTGGCCCGTGCCGGCGTTGTTCCAGGCGTTGGAGGACTCCTGCGCGACCTCGGAGAGCCGCTCGCACACGACGATCTTCCAGTCGGGCTGCAACTCCTTCAGCAGAGTTCCGAGGGTGGCACTCATGATGCCACCACCGATCAGGACGACGTCGACGGGTTCACTCACAATGTTCCATTCTAGGCCGCGTTCGCGATCCTCCCGGAGAGAGCAGATGCCTCAGCGGCGGATGCCGAAGACGAAATAGGCGGCGGGGCCGATCCAGTTGACGAGGATCGCGGGGATCCACACCGGCTTCGGCCCGCGGACCTCTTTCGGCGAGCGCAGCGCGAGATCCCAGAACGCCAGTGCGGCGAACGCGACCTGTGCGACGCCGACGACCGCGATGCCGACGCGCATGAGCCCGCGCCTGGGCGCCTTCTCGCTCATCGGGCGACCGGTGCGCTCAGGCGGGCGGCGACGATCTCGGCGATCTGCACCGCGTTGAGGGCCGCGCCCTTGCGCAGGTTGTCGTTCGAGATGAACAGGACCAGTCCCCTGCCCGCGGGCGCGGACTGGTCGGCGCGGATGCGTCCGACGAAGCTCGGATCCTTGCCCGCGGCGTGAAGCGGCGTGGGCACCTCGTCGAGCACGACACCGGGGGCGGATGCCAGGATCTCTCGCGCGCGCTCGGGCGTGATCTCGCGGGAGAACTCCGCGTGGATCGACAGCGAGTGCCCGGTGAAGACGGGAACGCGCACGCAGGTGCCGGCGACGCGGAGGTCGGGGAGCTCGAGGATCTTGCGGCTCTCGTTGCGCAGCTTCTTCTCTTCGTCGGTCTCGTTGTCACCGTCGTCGACGAGATTGCCGGCGAACGGGATGACATCGAACGCGATCGGCGCGATGTACTTCTCGGGTTGCGGGAACTCCACCGCCCCGCCGTCGTGGACGAGGTCGAGGGTGTGGTTCTGCGCGAGGACCCCCTCGACCTGACCGAGCAGCTCCTGCGCGCCGGCCAGGCCGGAGCCCGACACCGCCTGGTAGGTGCTGACGATCAGGCGCTCGAGCCCGGCCGCGTCGGCGAGGGGCTTGAGCACCGGCATCGCAGCCATCGTCGTGCAGTTCGGGTTCGCGATGATCCCCTTGGGCAGATTCTCGGTGGCGTGCGGATTGACCTCGCTGACGACGAGGGGAACCTCGGGATCCATCCGCCACGCGCTCGAGTTGTCGATGACGACGGCGCCGGCCTCGGCGAAGCGGGGGGCGTGGGCACGCGAACCGGTCGCGCCGGCGCTGAACAGCGCGATGTCGATGCCGGCGGGGTCTGCCGTGGCGATGTCCTCGACGACGATGCTCTGCCCGCCGAAGTCCACGGCGGTGCCCGCGCTCCGCGCCGTCGCGAAGAGCCGCAGCTCGCGGATCGGGAAGGCGCGCTCGGCGAGGATCTCACGCATGACCGTGCCGACCTGGCCGGTGGCGCCGACGACGGCGACGGAGAGTCCGGAATCGGAGATTCGGGTCATGTGCTCACCTCAGGGATCGCGAAAGGGGTTGCCTGATTGTATCGGCCGATACGGACCCGCTCGCGTCAGCGGCCGGTGCCGGCGTAGACGACGGCCTCGGTGTCGCCGTCGAGCCCGAAGGCGGTGTGCACGACCCGGGCGGCCCCCGCCAGGTCATCGCCGCGGACGACGACCGAGATGCGGATCTCGGAGGTCGAGATCATCTCGATGTTCACGCCCGCCGCAGACAGCGCTTCGAACAGCGTCGCCGAGACGCCCGAGTGCGTGCGCATGCCGGCGCCGACGACGGAGAGCTTGCCGATCTGGTCGTCGTGCACGAGGCTCTCGAAGCCGACGCCGGTCTGCTCGCCGGCGAGCGCACGCAGGGCGAGAGGGGCATCGGTCTTGGGCAGCGTGAACGAGATGTCGGTGCGGCCGGTCGCGGCGGCCGACACGTTCTGGACGATCATGTCGACGTTGGCGCCGGATTTCGCGACGATCTTGAAGATCTCCGCCGCCTTGCCGGGAACATCGGGAACCCCGATGACGCTGATCTTGGCCTGGCTGAAGTCGGTGGCGACGCCGGCGACGATGGGTTCTTCCATGGGACTCTCCTGTGTGCCGGACTCCTGTGT
>NZ_WOYQ01000046.1:11409-14357 GCF_011620665.1 Microbacterium sp. | reverse complement strand
CGCCGGCGACGATGGGTTCTTCCATGGGACTCTCCTGTGTGCCGGACTCCTGTGTACCGGGCGACTGTGTACCGGGCGACGCCGTCAGACCGGGGGCGGACGCCGTCAGACCGAGGGTGATCGATGCGGGGGCGCTCATGCCCCGGGCGAGGACGAACGTGCCCCGCCCCGAGCTGAAGGTCGAGCGGGCATTGATGATCACCCCGTGGCGGCGGGCGTACTCGACGGCGCGGATGTAGAGCACCTTCGCGCCGTTCGCGGCGAGCTCGAGCATCTCCTCCGACGACACGACATCGAGCTTCCGGGCCCGGGGGACCACGCGCGGGTCGGCCGTGTAGATGCCGTCGACATCGCTGTAGATCTCGCAGACATCCGCCCCGAGCGCCGCCGCGAGCGCGACCGCGGTGGTGTCGGACCCGCCCCGGCCGAGGGTCGTGATGTCACGGGTGTCACGGTTGAAACCCTGGAAACCGGCGACGATGACGATCGCGCCCTCGTCGAGGGCTTCGCGCAGGCGGAACGGGGTGACATCGACGATCCGCGCCGCGCCGTGCGTCGCGTCGGTGATCATGCCGGCCTGGCTGCCGGTGAACGAGCGCGCCTCGAACCCCATCGAGTGGATCGCCATCGCCAGCAGCGCCATCGAGATGCGTTCGCCCGAGCTCAGCAGCATGTCGAGTTCGCGCGGAGCCGGAATCGGCGCGACCTGGTGCGCGAGGTCGAGCAGCCTATCGGTCGTGTCCCCCATCGCACTGACGGCGACCACGACGTCGTGACCGACGCGGCGCGTGTCGACGATGCGTTTGGCGACCCGCTTGATGCTCTCGGCGTCGGCAACGGAAGACCCGCCGTACTTCTGGACGATCAGCGCCACTGTGGAACTCCCGAGTGTGTGGACGGGGCCCGAATGGACGGATTCCGGCCCCAACGCACCATTCTAGGGAGGGGTGGATGCCGCACCGGTCATGCGACGAGCGAGCGACGAGCCAGCGGGGAGCGAGCGATGAGGTCACCCTCGAGCACGCACGGCGATGCGGATCAGATGGAGCGACGGCCCTCGAAGGCGCGACCGAGGGTGACTTCATCGGCGTATTCGAGGTCTCCGCCGACGGGGAGCCCCGACGCGAGCCGGGTGACGCGGATCTCGAGGGTGTGCAGCAGGCGGCTGAGATAGGTCGCCGTCGCCTCTCCCTCGAGGTTGGGGTTGGTCGCGAGGATCACCTCCTGCACCGTGCCGTCGGCGAGGCGCTGCATGAGCTGGGTGATCCTGAGGTCATCGGGCCCGATGCCGGCGATCGGGCTGATCGCGCCGCCCAGCACGTGGTACAGCCCCCGGAACTCGCGCGTGCGCTCGATCGACGAGACGTCCTTGGCGTCTTCGACGACGCAGATCAGCTCTGGGTCGCGGCGGGGATCGCGGCAGATGCTGCAGCGCTCCTGCTCGGAGACGTTCCCGCAGATCTCGCAGAACCGCACCCGCTCGCGCAGTTCGCCCAGCAGCACGGACAATCGCGACACGTCGAACGTCGGGGTCTGCAGAATGTGGAACGCGATGCGCTGAGCCGATTTCGGTCCGATGCCGGGAAGCCGGCCGAACTCGTCGATCAGGTCCTGGACGATGCCGTCGTACATGGGCTAGCTGAACCTCGACGGTGGGGTGTACGGCTCTTCACGAACGAACGTGGCGCCGAGCACCTGACGGACGACGGATTCGCCGACGCGTTCGATGCCGCCCCGGCGCGGTGCCGACAGTGCGGATCGTGCGGACGGTGCGGATGGCTCGGGCGGCTCGGGCCGTTCGACGGCGACGGGCCCCCGGGGAGGGAGGGGCGCATCGGGATCCACCGGCGGCGGGACATCGTCTTCGTCGTCGGGTGGAACAAGGTCGGCGGCGTCGTCGATGACGTCGCCCTCGCGCTGTGGCGTCATCGCCCGCGCCGAGGCGGATGCCGCCTCTTCGGGCTCGTCGTCCACGGCCAGCAGGCCCGCCGGCTCCGGAGCGTCGCCCGTGGGGATCGTGGCCACCGTCCACTCCGTCACGGGTGTGGATGCCGCCGGATGCGCCCGCCCGCCGCCCGCCGCCGCCGTGCGCGCGCCGCCGCGTCCGGCACCGTCACCGCCGGGTCCTGGTCCCGGTCCACCACTGGCGGGTCCTGGCCCTGGCTCTGGTTCACCGCCGGCGGGTGCTGGTCCTGGCTCTGGTTCACCGCCGGTGGGTCCTGATCCTGGTCCGCCTGGTCCTGGCTCACCGCCTGGTCCTGGCTCACCGCCGGGTCCTGGCTCACCGCCGGGTCCTGGCTCACCGCCGGGTCCTGCACCAACGTCGCCGGACCCGGCGCCCGGGACACCGCCCACATCCGCCGGACCGGAACTCGCGGAAATCCCCGCGCTCGCCGAACTCCCGGAACGCCCGCTCGCATCGGGGTCGTGCCGCGCGACGTATTTCACGCGCACGCCGAGAACACTCGCGATCGCTCCGCGCAGGTCTTCGCTGGGCCCCGCGCCGGCGGCCAGCTTCTTGAACGCGGCGACGTCGTTCTGGCTCTGGAACGACAGCGTCAGCACCTCGTCGGCGTAGGAGAGCGGGGAGGCCGCGGTCGCGATCATCCACGATGCCCGGCTCACGGACTCCAGGCGTCCGAGAATCTCGGGCCACGCATCGCGCACCTGCCCAAGCGTCAGCGGACCCGACGGCACGGGTGCGTCCACCGGTGCAACCACCGCCGGCCCGCCCGCCACCGACCCAGCGGCCAACGGCCGCTCGTCCACAGCCACCGGCACAGCCCCCACCGGCCCGTCCCCCACGGGCCCAACCCCCGCCGGCTCGCCCGCCCCCGCCGGCTCGCCCGCAACCGCCGCAGCAACCGCCGGCCCGCCGACCACCGCAGACCCAGGCGCCAACGGCCGCTCGCTCACCGCAGACCCGCCCGCAACCGCCGGCCCGCCGA
>NZ_WOYQ01000046.1:7687-11309 GCF_011620665.1 Microbacterium sp. | reverse complement strand
GGCGCCAACGGCCGCTCGCTCACCGCAGACCCGCCCGCAACCGCCGGCCCGCCGACCGCCACCGCCGCAGCAACCGCCATGGAACCCGGCGCCACGCCCGGCGCGGACACGCCCGGGCTAGCGGAACCCGGCACCGACGCGAGCACGCGCGCGACCAGCAGCTCGAGCTGAAGCCGCGGCGACGTCGCCCCCGTCATGTCATCGAGAGCCGTGACGACCAGGTCGGCGATCCGCGAGAGCCGATCGGTGCCGAAGCCCGCGGCCTGGCGCCCCATGCGTTCGAGCTCATCGGCGGGAATGCCCCGGAGCACGGCGGAAGCCCCCGGACCGGTCGCGGCGACGATGATGAGATCGCGCAGCCGCTCGAGCAGGTCGTCGACGAAGCGGCGCGGATCCTGCCCCGTCTGGATGACACGATCGACAGCCGCGAAGGCGGCACCGGCATCGTGGGCCGCGAACGCCTCGACGACCTCGTCGAGCAGTTCGGCGTGGGTGTAGCCGAGCAGCGAGACCGCGCGTTCGTATCTGACGACGGTGGCCCCCGAGGTGGTCGAAGGGTCGGATCCGGCGATCAGCTGGTCGAGCAGCGACAGGGTGTCGCGGGGCGATCCTCCGCCGGCGCGGACGACGAGGGCCAGCACGCCCGGCTCGGCCTGCACGCCCTCTTGCACGCACAGCTGCTCGACGTACTCGAGCATCGCCGCGGGCGCGACCAGCCGGAAGGGATAGTGGTGTGTCCGCGAGCGGATCGTCCCGATGACCTTCTCGGGCTCGGTCGTCGCGAAGATGAACTTGACGTGGTCGGGCGGCTCTTCGACGAGCTTCAGGAGCGCATTGAAGCCCTGCGCCGTGACCATGTGCGCCTCATCGAGGATGAAGATCTTGAACCGGTCGCGGGCGGGCGCGAAGATCGCCCGTTCGCGCAGGTCGCGGGCGTCGTCGACGCCGTTGTGCGACGCCGCGTCGATCTCGACGACATCGAGCGAGCCCCCGCCGTCGCGGCTGAGCTCGATGCAGCTGTCGCACGTGCCGCACGGCACATCGGTGGGGCCCTGTGCGCAGTTCAGGCAGCGCGCCAGGATGCGGGCCGACGTCGTCTTGCCGCACCCTCGCGGGCCCGAGAACAGGTAGGCGTGGCCGACGCGGTCGCTGCGCAGCGCCGTCATGAGCGGCTCGGTGACCTGAGACTGCCCGATCATCTCGCCGAACGTCTCGGGCCGGTAGCGGCGATACAGGGCGGTGGTCACCACACCAGACTACGGCGTGGCACCGACACGGCGCTGGGAACATCGCACCCCCTCCTCCGCGTTGGTGTGCGGTGTGAGCCCCGAACCCGTCGACGTCGCCGTCGTCGGCGCGGGTCAGGCCGGGCTGTCGGCGGCCTACCACCTGCGGCGGCGCGGTTTCACGCCCGAGCCCGGTGCCCGCTCCTACGTCGCCGTGGATGCCGAGAGCGCGCCCGGCGGCGCGTGGCAGCACCGCTGGCGGAGCCTGCGGATGGCGACGGTCAACGGCATCCATGAGCTTCCCGGCTTCGCCGTTCCGCCCGCCGATCCGGCGGCCGCGAGCGCCGACGTGCTTCCCGCGTACTTCGCCGAGTACGAGGCCCGTTTCGACCTGCGCGTGCGCCGGCCGGTGCAGGTCGAGAGCGTGCGCCGCGCCGACGACGACCCCGCGGGGCGGCTGCTGGTCCAGACCGATGCCGGCACCTGGGCGGCGCGGCACGTGATCAACGCGACCGGCACCTGGCGGCGGCCGTTCTGGCCGCACTATCCGGGCCACCAGGAGTTCGCGGGGCGCCAGCTGCACGTGCACGACTACGTGTCGGCCGACGAGTTCGCCGGTCGCCGCGTCGTGATCGTGGGTGCGGGGATCTCCGCCATCCAGCTGCTCGACGAGATCTCGCGCGTCGCCGACACCTTCTGGGTCACGCGGCACGAGGTGGTGTGGGATGCCGCGGACTTCGACACCGCCGCCCGCGTCTCGGCGATCGCGGGCGTCGAGGAGCGCGTGCGCCAGGGCCTGCCGCCCGGCAGCGTCATCTCGATCACCGGCCAGCACTGGACGCCCTGGGCGCGCGCGGCCGAGGCCCGGGGCGTGCTCGTGCGGCATCCGATGTTCTCGCGCATCGAAGCGAACGGCGTGCGGATGCCGGATGGCTCGGCCGAGCCCGCCGACGTGATCCTGTGGGCGACCGGATTCCGGGCCGACATCGCCCATCTCGCTCCGCTCGGGCTGCGCACACCGGCCGGCGGCATCCGGGTCGCGGACGGACGGGCTCTCGACGAGCCTCGTCTGTTCCTCATCGGCTACGGACCGTCGCAGTCGACGGTGGGCGCCAATCGCGCCGGGCGCAACGCGGTCCGAGCGATCCTCGCGGCGGCGAACCCCCGGCAGCCTTCAGCGCGCCGCTAGGGTGCCTGAGGCGGATCCGGAGCGGGCTGCACCGGAACCGGCACGGGTTCGGGCGCCGGGGCCGTCTGGGTGGTCGGGGTGGTGACCGGGGCGGGAGTCGTGCTCCGCGGCTGCGCCGCGCGCACCGCGCCCGCCGCGCGCTCCTGATCGGCCCGAAGTGCTGTGACGGCGTCGGCATAGGCCAGAAGCTCGGCATCGCCCGACGCGCCGGCGGCCTGCGCTGCGCCCACGGCGAGCGCGGCAGCGGCGACGGCGTCTCGGAAGGACTGCTCGGCGAGATCGTTCTCTTCGGCGAGCGTCACGGCGGTCGCGGGGAGCGAGGCTCCGAGCGTCTGCTGCGCGGCGGTCAGCGCGGTCACGGTCGCCGCGATGCCCGCCGTCGCGGCCTCGACCGCGGTGGCGGCGCTCTGCAGGTCGGTCGTGTGTGTCGCGGCGGCCGCGGCGGCGGCCTCGATCGCGGGCGCGTCAGAGGCCGTCGCGTTCGAGAAGTCGGGGCTGCCCTGGCGCTCCGGCCCTGTCGGGGCGGCCGAGTCCGCGAGCGCGGCCACGAGGTCGGCGTGCGCTGCGGCCGCCGGATCGAGCGCGGCCGGGTCGGCCATCCCGGCGACCGCCGTCAGGGCGGCGCCCGCACGGTCTGCCGCCGCCTGGGCGCTCACCAGCATCCCGTCGTAATCGGCGAGCGCGCCGTCGAGCCGGGTCTGCGCATCGTCCATGCCCGCCGTGGCCTCGCTGAGCCCGGAGACGGCCGCGGTGAGGCGCGCATCCGCGGCCATGCTCTGCGAGATCAGGACGCCCCCGATGACGATGCCCGCGATGACGACGATGGATGCCACGAGCGCCCACCATGCGCGCCGCGACCAGTCGGCGATTCCGCGGCGCGGCGCGGGCGCGAAGAGTTCTTCGTCGGCCAGCACGCCGCGCAGCAGGTGGCTCCCCTCCGGCAGCTGCGAATCGAACGCCGCGGCCGCGGGCGCCAGCGCGTTGATCGGTTCGGCGCGGGGCGCCGCGAAGGGTTCGAAAGTCAGCTGCTCGAACGCCGCCGTCCACGTGGCGGGCTCCGGTGTGTCGCGCTGCGGCGCAGAAAACGACGGTGCGGACAGTGCAGGTGTGGTCACGGCGGCTGCACGCAGCGGGTCGACGGGCGCCTTCGGTGGGGCGACGAACTCCGACTCGTTCCGTTCATTCCGCCCCGCAGGCTCAACCCGCC
>NZ_WOYQ01000046.1:5022-7587 GCF_011620665.1 Microbacterium sp. | reverse complement strand
GCCTGCGCGCTCTGCGCCTCGCTGATGCGCCGCGCCCACAGGGCCGCGAACAGGGGTTCAACCGCGGTGGGCGGCGACTCGAGGGTGGGCGAAACGCCGTCGACGCTGTCTGTCGCGCCGTCGGCGTCGCTGGGGGAGACCGATCTCATGCACGCCGTTCTTCGGGTTGCGGCAGGGGTGGCGCCGATTTTACACGCCGGCGCCGGTGAGCCCGACATCGGTAGACTGAGGCGGCACGCGCCCCACGCTACCGTCGAGAGGTTTCGTCCGTGTTCCAGATCCTCACTGTCTGCACGGGCAACATCTGCCGATCCCCTCTGGCCGCGATGATCCTGCGCACTCGCCTGTCCGACCTCGATCCCGCGGTCACCAGCGCGGGCACCCGCGGTCTGGCCGGCGCGCCGATGACCCCCGAGGCGCAGCGACTGGCCGCCGAGCTGGGCGTCGCGGGCGTCGCGGGCGCCGATGCCGCCGCCCACCGGTCGCGGTATCTCACCGAGGAGCACCTCTCGGTCCCCGACCTCATTCTCACGATGACGCGCGATCACCGCCGGCATGTGGTCGAGCTCGCCCCGGCCCGCATGCGATCGACGTTCACGGTGCGTGAGTTCGCGCGGCTGGCCGGTGACCTCTCCGACGACGGCCTGCGGGCGGCGGCATCGGCCACCGGTTCTGAAGCGGATGCCGTCACCGCCCTGCGGGCGGCCGTCCGGGCGGTGGCCGCCCGGCGGGGGATAGCCGACCCGCCGGCCGCACCCGAAGACGACGACGTGATCGATCCGTACCGCCGGCCTTGGGCGACGTACCTGCTCTCGGCACAGCAGATGGCGCCGGGATTGGCCGAGGTCGAGCGCGTCGTGCGTGCGGCGTCCTCACGCCGTCCTCGTTGAGCTCGTCGCAGCGTTCCCCTCGCGACGCGGCGAGCGGGGGTAACGGCTAGTCATCAGGTAAGAAAGTAAGCTCAGGTGTCTACCCTGTTGAAGCACCGCGAACGAGACCGCGAGCGAGAGGCCCCATGGAGCTCACCGACTACATCCGGATCCTGCGCAAGAACTGGCTCATCATCTTGCTCGCGGCGGTGCTCGGAGTGGGTGCCGCGGCCGCGTTCACCGCGACGCGGACCCCGACCTACCAGGCGCAGGCGACCGTCTTCGTCTCGACGCAGGCCAGCGGAGCGATCTCCGAGCTGCAGCAGGGGCAGAGCTTCACGCAGTCACGGGTGACCACCTATACGAACCTCGTCACGACGCCGATCGTCATGAAACCCGTGATCGCGCGGCTCGATCTGCAGACGACGGCGACCGAGCTGGCAGGATCGGTGACGGCATCGAACCCGTTGAACACGACGCTCATCGAGATCACGGTCGAAGACCCCGACCCCGTGCGCGCTTCGGACGTCGCCAACGCCCTCGCGGCGAGCCTCACGCAAGCGGTGGAGTCGATCGAGACTCCGAACGGGTCCAACACGTCGCCGGTGCGCCTGACCCCGGTGAAAGACGCCCTGCCGGCACTGGTGCCGTCGAGCCCCAACGGTCCGCTGAACCTCGCCCTCGGCGGTCTGATCGGGCTCGCCCTCGGCATCGGCATCGCGGTGCTCCGCACCGTGCTCGACACGCGCGTGCGCACGCCGCAGGACGTCGAGGCGGTGACCGATGCCCCGATCATCGGCGCGATCGCCTTCGACTCGAAGGCGAAGGCGCGTCCGCTGATCGTGCACGCCGACCCTCTGTCGCCTCGGGCGGAGTCGTTCCGTGCGCTGCGGACGAACCTGCAGTTTCTCGACATGGGCGGCCGCTCGTCGTTCGTCATCACCTCGTCGGTGGCCGGTGAAGGCAAATCGACGACGGCGATCAATCTCGCGATCGCGCTGGCCGACGCCGGCAAGAGGGTCGCGTTGCTCGACACCGATCTGCGCATGCCGCAGATCGCCGAGTATCTCGGCATCGAGGGCGGCGCGGGCTTGACCGACGTGCTGATCGGTCGCGCGCGCGTCGGCGACGTCATGCTGCCGTGGGGCGACCGGTCGATGTATGTGCTGCCGGCCGGAAAGATTCCGCCCAACCCGAGCGAGTTGCTGGGGTCGTCGCAGATGCAGACGCTGCTGCAGGTGCTCGAGCGCGACTTCGACGTCGTGCTGTGCGATGCTCCACCGCTGTTGCCGGTGACGGATGCTGCCATCCTCGCGCGCGCCACGAGCGGGGCACTGGTGGTGGTGGCTGCGGGTCGGACGAGCCGGCATCAGCTGAGCGGTGCCGTCGAGGCGCTGCACACCGTGGGTGCGAGGATCGCCGGTGTCGTGCTGTCGATGGTTCCCACGCGGGGCCCGGATTCGTACGCTTACGCCTATGGCTACGGCTATGGCGGCGGCTACGGCTACGGCGGTGGCAGCGAGGGTCGCGGTCAACGCCATGGCCACAGCGGTCGCGATGATGGCAACGGACACGACGGCAATCCGCAGACTCGCGCGGCCCGGAGGACGACCGCCTCGACTGCGGCTTTGCCTCCGTCGTCGCCCGCCACCCGCTGACTTTCACCGGTCACTTCGCCTGAGCCTCACCAGTCAGT
>NZ_WOYQ01000046.1:3293-4922 GCF_011620665.1 Microbacterium sp. | reverse complement strand
TCACCCCAGGTCCCGCACCCCCGCATCGCACCCTCACTCCGGGGCCCGCGCCGATCGCCATCCCACCCTCATGTCGGGTGGCGGCGGATCCCACGCCCATCGCACCGCCGATCTCGACCGCAGAACAATGCTGTCGCCCGCGATTCCCGGCGGCCGGTGCAGCACGAAAGGTTCTTTGCCGTCCCGGGTGATTCGCCACCCCGCGTTGTGCAGCAGCATGTGGTGGAACCGGCAGAGCAGCACCCCGACCTCGATGTCGCTCTGCCCGCCTTCGCTCCAGGGCGTGGAATGGTGGGCTTCGCAATACGACGCCGGCACGCGGCACTCGGGCCACAGGCATCCACCGTCGCGCACTGCGAGCGCCAGCCGCTGCTTCGTCGTGAACAGCCGCTGCTCTCTGCCGACGTCGAGCGGGTTGCCGCACGAATCGACCGTGACCTCGATGAATCCGGCCTCGCACAGCACCCGATCGATGACCGAGCCGGGCACGGCATCGCCACCGTCCTCGAGGTGCCCGGTGGTCAGCATCCGTCCGAACGCGTCGCGCGGCCCGATCGCGTCTTTGACGACGACCAGGCGCACGCCCGGCTGGCGGGACCCGAAGACATCCGATGCCTCGGCCAAGGTTCCGGCACGGAAGATGTCCATCACGAGGTCGTAGGTCAGCTGCTCATTCGTCCGCGGGTCGGCGACGAGTTCGTCGGCGGCCGCGCGCTCCTCGGCGGTCATGAAGCGGGGCCCGCCGCGTCGCGGCCGCAGGGCCGATGCGATCACCGCATCCCACAGAGCCGCGGTCTCGTCATCGAAGTCGATGCGTGCGTGGTGACCGCCGTTGTCGTCGACCCACCTGCGGATCAGGCGCCCCTCGAACCGGCGCGCGAACCGCGCCTCCGCGCCGACCGGGTCGAGCGCATCGCGCACCTGCCGCGCGCGTCGGGCGAGCTCTTCGACGTCGACCGCCGAGGCCTCGTCGATCAGCTGCAATGCCGCGCGCGCCCACACGCTGCGCACGGCATCGGGATCGACATCGACGCCGTCGATCGGGGGCTTGCCGAGCCCGCGCAGAATCGCGTCGTGCTGCTCAGAAGTGAGCACGCTGTCGAGCAGCGCCCGCCGCAGACAATCGTGCCACGGCACGACCGCCGGCTCTGATGAGAGCGGCTGGCCCTCGACCATCGACTCGCCGATCCGCACTGCCCGCGCCGCATCGCCGCGCGTGCCACCGGTGATCGACTGCACGAGCGCCACCGGCGTCGCGTGCCCGCGCGTGGCGGCCGCACCCGCCTGGCCCATCTCGCGCGTCGATCGTTCGGCCAGCACCGCTGCACCGACCGCGATGATGCGATCGGCGTTGTGCTTGATGTCAGATGCCAGCGCCACGATGTCGATGACCGATCCATCGTCGAATCGGCGCAGCGCCGCAAGCAGCTGCGACCCCTCGACATCGAGCGAGCCGCGGGCAGCGAGCGACTCGACCCGCTCCCTGACATCGCTCAAAATAGCCATACTCAATGATGACAGGCACCCCCGACATTCAGACAGAGTTTCGTACATCTGTGGATAACTCCCCGCCGTGCTGATTCCGGCGGGGCGTTGGTCGTCGAGATGACGTGCTGGTCGTCGCTCGTG
>NZ_WOYQ01000046.1:0-3193 GCF_011620665.1 Microbacterium sp. | reverse complement strand
GTCCCACCCCAGCCGACCACTACACCAGCAGCAGCACGACTCCCACCGCGTTGAACGTCGCGTGCGCGGCCATCGCGCCGCCCAAACGGCCCGTCAGCACGGCGAGCGTGCCGCATCCCACGCCCACCCCGACCGTCCCGATCAGCTGCGCGATCGACACGTAGCCGCCCGACGTCACGAAGTGCAGCGCCGAAAACGCGGCGGTCGACACCACGATCGCGACCGTTGCCGCCGGCATGCGCCCCGCCCCGCTCAGCGCGTCGACCAGCGCCCGCAGCACGAGCCCGCGAAAGAACCACTCCTCGACGAACGGCGACACCAGCACCGCTCCGAGCACAATGACGACAAGAGTGCCGAGCGGCAGCGCGCCCGCCAGCGGCCCGGCGAGGGTGCCCGTGGTCGGAGCGAAGATCTCGACGACCGCGCGCACCACGAGCCCGATGCCCAGCCCGAGCACGAGGTCGGTCAAGCGCCATTCCCGGATGCCGGTGGCTCTCGCCAGCCCCAGACCCACACCCGCCCGCGAACCGGCATCCAGACTCACGCCCGCCCGCGAACCGGCATCCAGACCCGCACCCACCCGCGCCCCCACACCCGCCCCCACGATCACGGCAGCAACCAACGGCACGCTGATCACCAGCAGGTCGAGAAGATTCGCCGCCCAGTCCGGCCATGCGGGCATCTGCGGGCGGATCGCCGGGTAGGTCTGCAACACGACCACCGTGAGCGCGAAGCCGATCAGCGCGACGCCCAGCGCGACCCACGGCCGGGCATAGGCGACCGCAGATCCGGGCGACGGCTCAGATGTGCTCATGCCACGCCACCCCCCACGCCCACCACGCAGGGCAGAATCCCCAGACGCGTCACGAGATTGTCAGAGAGCTCGTCGTCCGCGACCCGGACGTACCAAACCCAAACCGGACGCCCAAACCCAAACCGGACGCCCAAACCCAAACCCAAACCCGACGCCCAAACCCAACCGACGCCCAAACCCACACCCGACGCGCCCGATCCCACAACCCGGCCGCGCAGCCCGCCCCGGCGCCTCAGCGCTGGGCGACAGCCTTGCGGCGCGCCATCGCGACCGTCACGGCGATCGCGCCGAGACCGATCGCGCCCACGCCGAGCCAGAGCGCCTCAGCGGGGATCGTGCCACCCGTCGAAGGCAACCCACCGCCGGCCGCGCCCGTGGCGACCGTGATCGTCACCGGTATCGGAGTGCCGGTCGCGTCGGTCACCGTGATGACGTACGTGCCGACGGTCGATGCCGTGAAGGTTGCCGTGGCCGTGCCGCCCACGATGGGCTTGACGACCGTCGGCTTCGCCGCGGCGAACACGATCGAGGTGAGCGTCGACCCCGAAGGACCCGAGGCGACCTCGAACTCCGCTTCAGTGCCGGTCAGGCCCGAAGCGGTGATGGGCGTCGAGCCACCGGGAACGATGGATGCCGAACCCGCCACAACCTCGATCTCGCTCGCGTAGTCGGCCATCGCTGCAGGAGCGACCGCGAAGACGAGCGCGGCGGCGATGCTGAGGGAGATCGCTGACTTCTTGAACATGGAAAGCCCTCCGAAGAATGGGGGTACGGTGGCCGAAGGCCTCTGTGGGGGCCATGCTACAGGCACATCCAGCCCAGAACCCCGACGTGATCGTTAACGCCGTGTAACGATGCGGGCCTGCACGTGCAGCGCGTCAGCCCAGAAATGTGCCGGTGAGCGCGAGCAGCACGAACGTCGCGTTGAACACGAGATGCACCAGCACGGCACCCCAGATGCGCCCGGTCAGCAACACGAGCAGCCCGCAGACGAGACCCAGCAGGGTCAGAGAGAGGGCAGCATCGGCCGTCGGAGTCGTCGTCAAAGCGTGCACGAGCACGAACAGACCGGTCGTGATGAGCAGGGCCGCTCCCCCGGCCACGACGTTGCCGAGCGCGCGGCGCAGAATGACATAGAGCGCGATCAGCAGCACGGCGCGATAGAAGAACTCTTCGACAGCGGGCGAGACGACGACCGCGCCGACCCCGTCGATCAGCCACCATTCCGCCGCCAGCCGACCGTCGACCAGTGGGTACGACGGAAACACGGCGACGCCCGGTTGAATCCACCCCTGCACGACGCGCAGCACGCCACCGAGCACCACCGCGTACAGAAAATCGAGTGGATGCAGGCGCAGCAGCCCGGCAGGCCGCGAGCGCGTCAGCGCCCAGACGACGGGCACGGCCAGCCCGACCCAGAGCAGCACGGTGCCGATCGTGGCCGCCCACGGCGAGGGCCAGACCAGGGTGATCGTCGCGCGGACGAGCACCGCGGCGACGAGCGAGATCAGCGCACCGGCCGCCAGCCATGCGTTCCAAACCGCGACCGTGTGACCACCCCACCGCCAGTCGGCGGGTGACGCGAGCTTCTCAGCCGTGCGCGCCCGGAGGCTCGCCCGCGTCGGCGGCGCGGGGGCGACCTCGTTGAGCGACTGTTCCGGCATTCGCCCACGCTACCGTGCCACTCCTCGGAAGGGCACTCGGTCTTGCGCGCTTATCGGTGGCCGCTGAGCCCGCGCGATCAGTGTGACCTGCCAGCCGCGCGGCCACACACAGACCTCGAGGGAGAAGCCGCCGGCCCGTCACCTTTCCGACACATACCGCTGATAGCCTCTCGACACAGAGCATGGAGTTTGCGAAAGGACGGTTCGTGACGCCTCGTCTGCAATCGGTCGACATACCGCCCACGAATGTTGGCTACCGGGTGATCGGCGCCGGCACCACCGAGGACAAGCGCATCGTCGGCCTGAGCACGCGCCTGTTCGGCGGCGTCGCGATTCTCGCGTTCCTCTTTCGCGTCGATGTCGCGCGCAGCTATCTGCAGGCGCTGCGAGATCAAGCTCGGGATGTCGGCAACGACGTCATGTTCAAGCTGAAAGACGACCCCCGCGTCACCCGCGTGGGCAGCTTCATCCGCCGCTTCAGCCTCGACGAGCTGCCCCAGCTGTCCAACGTGTTCGGCGGCAGCATGTCGCTGGTGGGACCCCGCCCGCCGCTCGTGCAAGAGGTAGAGCTCTACGACCCGGTCGAGAACTGGTCGCTGACTTGCGAGGTTGCCATCCTCGCCAAGACCGTGAAAGCGGTCCTCGCGAAGGACGGTGCGTTTTGAAAGTGCGAGATATCGTGGATGCTCATCAGACTGGCCCCGCAAGATCGCGC